>JACRDA010000487.1 GCA_016212965.1 Myxococcales bacterium | reverse complement strand
CCGACCGCGAGCGCCAAGGCCACGGCCGCGCCCACCGCGAGCGCCAAGGCCACGGTCGCGCCGCCCGCACCGCCCCCGCCCCCGCCGCCCGCGACTGCGCCGCCGCCGGCACCGAAGCCGCCCGCGCCGCCGCCCCCCGCACCGGCGCCGACACCGATCTACAACGACTGACGCCCGCGCCCGCGGGGTGTTAGCGTGCCCCGCGATGCAGCTCGTGCGGGAGCCCGAGGCCTACCGGCGCGCGTGCGACGCGGCGCGCGCCGCCGGACACCGTGTGGCGATCGTGCCGACGATGGGAGCGCTCCACGCCGGCCACATGGCACTCGTCGAGGCGGCGCGCGCGCGCGCCGACTGGGTCGCGCTCAGCGTGTTCGTGAACCCGACGCAGTTCGGCCCGAACGAGGACTTCGAGCGCTACCCCCGCACGCTCGAGGCGGACGTGGCCCGCTGCGAGGCCGCCGGCGTGGCGCTCGTGTACGCGCCGCCGCGCGAGGCGATGTACCCGGCGGGCGAGGAGACGCGCGTGCGCGTGGGGGCGACGGCCGCGCCGCTCTGCGGGCGCTTCCGGCCCGTGCACTTCGAGGGTGTCACCACGGTGGTCGCCAAGCTCTTCGCGCTCACGGGCCCATGCTTGGCGGCCTTCGGGCGCAAGGACTACCAGCAGCTGCGGGTCATCACGCGCATGACGACCGACCTCTTCCTGCCGGTCGAGATCCTCGGCGTGCCCATCGTGCGCGAGCCCGACGGCCTGGCGCTCTCGTCGCGCAACGCCTACCTGTCGGCCGACGACCGCGCGCGCGGCCTCTCGATCGCGCGGGCCCTGTCCGCGGCGGTCCGCCGCTTCGACGCCGGCGAGCGCGACCCCGAGGCGATCGTGCGGCCGGCGCTCGCGGCCGTGCGCGCGGCGGCGAGCTCGGTCGACTACGTCGAGCTCGTCGACGCCGACACGCTCGCGCCGCCACCCGCGCGGCTCGGGGCGCGGGTGCTTCTTGCGGTCGCGGCCCGCTTCGGGGCGACGCGGCTCATCGACAACGTGGTCTTGGGCGAGGACGGTCCGCCGCTCGCGGCCGGCGCCTGAGCCGCCGCGCCCGGTGCGGAGCGTGCGGCACGAACGGGGCAGGAGGAAGCGGACATGCCGGAAGCGCTGGGCAAGTTCATCGTCTTCGAGGGGATCGACGGGGCAGGGACGACGACGCAGGTCGAGGTCCTCGCGCGCGCGCTCCTGGCCGAGCGGCGCCTCGTCCACACGACGCGTGAGCCGTCGGCCGGCCCCATCGGGTCGCTCCTGCGGCTCGGCCTCTCGGGGCGCACGACGTTCTCGAGCGCCCGGCACGCGCAGGTGATGGCGCTGCTCTTCGCGGCGGACCGGCTCGACCACCTCGCCTGCGAGATCGAGCCACACCTGCGCGAGGGCACGGTGGTCCTCTGCGACCGCTACGATCTCTCGAGCATCGCGTACCAGAGCGCGACGGCCGGCGACGACCCGCTGGCCTTTGCGCGCTGGGTGCGCGAGCTGAACCGCGACGCCGTGCGGCCGGATCTCACGCTCGTGCTCGACGTCGCGCCCGAGGTGGCCGACAAGCGCCGGCGGCAGCGGCGCTCGGCGGTCGAGCTCTACGAGGACGCGGCGCTGCAGGTGCGCCTCGCCGAGCTCTACCGCCGGCCCGGCGAGCTCGTGCCGGGCGACCCCGTGGTGGTGCTCGACGGCAACCGTGGGGTCGACGAGGTCGCGGCGGCCGTGCGCGCCGTCCTCGCGCCCGTTCTCGCGGGCTGAGCGCCCGCTTCGCCCCTGGTATAGTGCCGCCCACGATGGGCAAATGGCTCGGCTACGAGTGCTCCGCGTGCGGTGAGCGGCGCGAGCGAGACGGGGACGACAGGGGCGGCGCGGGCGGCTTCGTGTACGACTGCCCGCGCTGTCACGGGGTGCTCGAGGTGCGCATGGACCTCGCGGCCGTCGCCGCCGCGACGAGTCCTCGACAGCTACGCGACGACCCCGACCCCTCGCTCTGGCGCTACCGGGCGCTCTTGCCGGTCGGCGCGCCCCCGGTGCGGAGCGGACCGCTCGAGCAGGTCGGCGGCACCCCGCTCTACGAGGTGCCGCGCGCCGCGCGCCGCCTCGGGTGTCGGCGCGTGTGGCTGAAGGACGACGGGCGCCTGCCGACCGGCTCGCTCAAGGACCGCGCGAGCTCGGTCGTCGTGGTGCGCGCCCGCGAGCTCGGGGTGGAGCGCGTCATCACCGCCTCGACTGGCAACGCCGGCGTCGCGCTCGCCGCCATGGCGCGCGCCGCGGGCATGGCCGCGGTCGTGCTCGTGCCCGAGCGCGCCCCGGCCGGCAAGATCGCCCAGCTGCTCGTGTTCGGCGCCGAGCTCTACCTCGTGCGCGGCAGCTACGACGACGCCTTTGCCCTCAGCCTCGAGGCGGCGCGGGCGCTCGGCTGGTACTGCCGCAACACGGGCTACAACCCCTTCACGGCCGAGGGGAAGAAGACCGTCGCCTACGAGATCTGCGAGGGGCTGTCCCTCGCGGCAGCCGAGCGGGCGACCGAGCCGGCGACGGTGATCGCCGGAGCCGGTGACGCGCCCGACGGCGGCAGCGGGTCCGGCCCCATCGCCCACGGCGTGCCGACCGAGCGCTGGCGGGCGCCCGACCGCATCTTCGTCTCGGTCGGCGACGGCAACATCATCGCCGGGCTCCACAAGGGCCTGCGCGAGCTCGTGGCGCTCGGCTGGATCCCCCACATGCCGAAGCTCGTGGGTGTGCAGGCCGAGGGGTCGGCGGCTATCGCGCACGCGTACGTCGCGGGCACCGAGCGCATCGAGCCGGTCCAGGCCGACACGCTCGCCGACAGCATCGCGGCCGATCGACCGGCCGACGGGCTGCGCGCGCTCCGGGCCGCGACCGCGACCGGCGGCTGCTACGTGACCGTGAGCGACGCCGAGATCCTCGCTGCCATCGCGACGCTCGGAGAGGACGCCTGCGTCTTCGCCGAGCCCGCGGCGGCTGCCGCCTACGCCGGGGCGCTCGCCTTCGCGCGCTCGGGCGCGCTCGGGCCCCGCGAGGAGGTGTGCGTGCTCGTCACCGGCAACGGGCTGAAGGACGTCGCGGCGGCGACGCGCGCCACCACGACGCCGCCGCGCGTGGACCCGAGCCTCGCGTCGCTGCGCGAGGCGATCGCGGCGCCGCGGGTCTAGGGCACGACCACCCGCGCCGCCCGCACGGGGCGCTCGGCGTGGAGGGCGACGGCGCGGGCGAGCGCGTGCGCGAGGGCGCGGTGGCGGAGCGCGGCGCGCCCGAGGAGCCAGCGCTCGAGCGCCGGCACCTCGTCCGGCGTGGGCGCCACCCGCACGTACGTCGGCCTTGGGCTCGGCGCCGCCTGGTCGGGCTCGGGCGCGAGCTCGAGCTCGAGCTCGAGCGTGGGCGCACCGGCGGGCTGCGGGCCGGGGAGCGTCGCGAGCCAGCGGTCGAGCTCGAACGAGAACGGCAGCGACTCGAGCCGGTCGAGCTCGCGCCCCGCCGCGCGTCGCTCGAGCCGGCCGACGACGCCGCGCGTCACGGCGCTCCACAGGGCGAGCGACGCCACCGCCACCGCTCCGATGGGCAGGGCGCGCTCGGCGGGGAGGGGACCGAGGGGCACGAGCGCCGCCGCCGCGATGCCGAGCCCGAGTGCGAGCGCGCCCGCGTGCAGGGCGAGCAGCCGGGGCCGCACGGCGTGCCCGAGCGCGCGGCGCGTCTCGGGCACGCGCAGGATCTGCGCGCGGCGCCGCGCGGGCGTGGGGCTCGGGTCCAGGGCTGTGTCGCTCACGTGCGGAACGATGATGCCTGCGACCGGGCCGCGCGCGCCAGCCCGCACCGGTCCGTGGCATGCGTCTTGAACCAAGGACGGCATGCTGAAGACCCACATTCGCTCCTATGCCGTCACCGACAAGGGTGACATCCTCGTAACCCAGATGATCAAGGGAGATCGCGTGGACATCAGCGGCGCGTACGAGAACGTGCCGCGCGACCGGCGCCTGATGCGCGCCGGGACCTACCTCGACGTTTTCCGCTACGAAGACGACGTCATCGCCTGGAGTGGCTCGCCGAACGGCCACGACATCGAGGCCGCCACCGCCTTCGCACTCCTGCTCAACCTGTTCGTCGAGGACGTGACCGGTCCTGCCGACGCCCGCCGCGCGCTGTGAGCGGTCGAGGTGCGCGCCGCAGCTCTTGCGTCGCGCACCGCATCGGTTGCGGTAGCGTAGCGGGGTCGTGGCTTCCCAGTATGTGAGCGGCACCGCGATGGGCGTAGAGGCGGGACTCGTGCTCGCCGTCGCCCTTGCGGTGCTCGGGGCCTACCTCTCGGGCTCGATCCCGTTCGGCCTGCTCCTCGCCCGCCGGCGCGGCGTCGACATCCGTCGGGTCGGCAGCGGGAACATCGGCGCCACCAACGTCGCCCGCAACCTCGGTCGCGGGCTCGGCGCGCTCGTGCTCGTGCTCGACGCGGCCAAGGGTGCCCTGCCGGTCGCCGTCGTGCGGCTCGGCGAGCTCGACGTGCGGCTGAGCCCGTGGCTGCTCTCTGCCGTCGGGCTCGGCGCGGTCGTCGGACACTGCTTTCCGGTGTGGCTCCGCTTCCGCGGCGGCAAGGGCGTCGCGACCGCCCTCGGCGTCATGCTCGCGACGGACCCGCTCGCCGCGGCCGGCGGCGTCGGCGTGTTCGCGCTCGTCGTGGGCGTGAGCCGCATCGTGTCGCTCGGGTCGATGCTCGGCACGGTGGCGGTCGCCTTCGCGGTCACGGCGCGCGCGGCGCCCGCGCCCTCCGTCGTGCTCGGCTGGGGCCTCGTCGCGCTCGTCGTGGTCCAGCACCGCGACAACCTCCGGCGGCTGCGCCGCGGCGAAGAGAGCCGGGTCGGCCGCGGTCGTCGCTGACGCTTCCCCGGGCCGGCTCGTGCCCGTATGATCCGCCGATGGGGCGACTTTTGCTTCTGGGCGTGGCGGCGACCGCCGCGGTCTTCGCGGCGTGCACCTCCCCCACCTTGCCCGGCAAGCCGGGCGGGGGTGGCGGCTACATCAACACGACGTCGAGCACCACCACCTCCACCTCGACGAGCACGACGACCACCACCACGAGCACGACGACCTCGACGAGCACGAGCACGACGACGTCGACCAGCACCTCGACGGGCACGGGTGGCGTCCCGAACAACTGCTACGACACGGGCTTCGAGCCGAACGAGGGCGAGAACACCGCCTTCGACCTCGGCGATCTCACCGACTGCGACGGCACGGGCTCGAGCCTGGTGGGAACCATCGACGGCGGCAACGACCTCGACTGGTACTTCTACGTCGGCGACGACACGACCGGCTGCTCGGTCGACCCGTCGCGCAACTTCGGGGGCGGCGCGGGCCTGCGGGTGTGCGCCTTCTTCGAGTGCACCGACACCGGGGCGGCGCTCGCCCTTTCGTGTCCTTCCGACACGACCGCGGCGACGAGCCCGCTCGGGCGCGACGGCTGCTGCGGCGCCGCGAGCTGGTCCTTCGACCCGTGGGGCTTCTCGAGCGACGTCGGTTGCACCGGCACGCTCGACGACCGGCTGCAGGTCTACATCCGCGTCGACGAGCCGGGCGCCGACGCTTCGACCTGCAACGACTACACGCTCGACTACCACTTCTGACCGGTTCAAGGTCGAGGGTCCAAGCGGGTCGAAGGTCGAAGGTCGAAGGTCGAAGGTCGAAGGTCGAAGGTCGAAGGTCGAAGGTCGAAGGTCGAAGGTCGAAGGTCGAAGGTCGAAGGTCGAAGGT
>JACRDA010000488.1 GCA_016212965.1 Myxococcales bacterium | reverse complement strand
GAGACGGCGCCCGGCGCGGCCCTGCTCGCGCGGGCCGTCGCCGCGCCCGCCCGCGCGTGCGCCGCCGCGCCCGGCGCGCGCCGGGCGCGTCAGCTCGCGCTCGGAGGGTGGCTCGCGCTGTGCGTGCTGTCGCGCCCCGAGACCCTGGTGCTCGCGCTCGGCCTCGCGCTCGCGGCCGCGCACGGCGGGCGCTCGCTCCGCGCGCCGGCCTCGCTCGTGCGCGCGCTCGCCCCGCTCGGGCTCGCCCTCGCGCTCGTGGCGCTCGCACATCACGCCTGCACCGGCGAGGCCGCCCCGGCGGGCGCCGTACGCAAGCTCGTCTCGAGCGACCCCTACGTCGAGCCTGCGACGCGCGCGGTCGCGGTCGTGCGGAGCTTCGCCCAGCTCTACTCGCAGGGCCTGCTGCGCGCACTCGGCGGCACGCCGTGGTGCTGGAGCGTGCCGTTGCTCGGGCTCGCCGGCCTCGTGGCGCGCGGGCGCCGCACGCTGGTCGCTGCGCTGTGGCTCGGAGCCGCCGGCGCCATCGGGCTCGCGTGCCTCAACACGACCGCACCTTTCCAGAACTTCCGTTACGCCGTGCCGAGCCTGCTCATGCTCCTCGCGGCCGCCACGCTCGGACTCGGCAGCGCTGCCCGCGCGGCGCGCGCCCGGGGTCTGCACCTCGGGCGCGCGGGCCTCGCCGCGTACCCGCTCGCGCTCGTGGGCATCGGCGCCGCCCTCGGCGAGCTGCCGCGGCAGGTCGACCACTTCGCACGGGCGAGCCGCAACATCGCCGAGCAGCAGGTCGCGGCGGCGGCGCGCGTCGCGGACCGCGGGGCGCGGCTCGTGTTCGTGAACGACGCCGGCGCGATCCCCTACCTGTCCGAGGTCCCCGCGCTCGACGGCTGGGGCCTCGGCGGCTACCGCGGGTTGCCGTTCGCGCGCGCGTCGGTGCACGGGGTGCCGGCGGTGGTGGAGCTCGTCGAGCGCCTGCCGCCCGAAGCGCGACCGGACCTGCTCGCGATCTACCCGGGGTGGTGGCCAGGCCTGCCCGAGATCTTCGGCCGCGAGCTCGAGCGCATCCACATCGAGGACAACGTCATCTGCGGGGCCGACGACAAGGTGCTCTACGCCGCGGACTGGTCGCCGCTCGGGCCGGCGCCGGACGCCTCGGGGCCTGACGACGCGCTCGACGAGCTCGACGTCGCCGATCTCGTGTCCGAGCGGAGCCACGGCTACCTGCTGCCCACGCGCGGGGGGCACGCCGTCGCGGCCGTGCTCGCCCTCGCCGACGGCCGCGCGCGCTGGGACGGCGGCCGCATCGTGCCGGAGGGCGAGCGCGAGCGCTTCGTGGTGCGCGCCGACGCGGGCGCCGGCCGCCGGGTGCTGACACTGCGCAGCGACGTGGGGTCGACGCCCGAGCGGCCCCGCCGGATCGCCGTCGAGGTGTCGCGGGACGGTCGACGCCTCGCGCGCGTCGAGGGCGAACTGCCGCCCGCGACGCCCGGGCACTGGCTCGAGCTCGCCGTGCCGCTCGACGACGTGCGCGGCGGCGACGCCATCGCGATCGAGTCGCTCGCGGCCGAGCGCCGCAGCTTCCACGCGTGGCTCGGCGCCGCGGAGGTGCCCTGAGAGGCGCGAAGCGACCTACGCACTGCTGCGTATTTTTTGGGGAATTTTCACCACCACGGAGGCTCTGCTAGCCTTCGCTCATGGGCTCCTTGTCGCTCACGCGCGCGTCGGGCAGGAGCTCCCTTCCCGGGCTCGCCACCGTGCGCGTGGCCTCGCGCGAGCTCTTCGCTTGCGCGCGCCATGCGTGGCTGATGCGCCACGACGTGCTCGCCCCGGTCCTGCCGCGCGACGCGGCCGACGGCGCGAACGTGGTCGTGTGCCTCCACGGCGTGATGGCGACCGCCGGCGTGCTGCGGCCCCTGCGGCTGCGCCTCGCGCGCTCGGCGCACACCGCGACCCTGTCGTTCCCGCTCGGGCCGGGCGTGGCCGCCCTCGCGGAGCGCCTCGGCGACGCACTCGCACTCCTGCACCAGGACGTGCGCCTGCACCTGGTCGGTCACAGCCTGGGCGGCATCGTCGCCCGCTACTACGCCGAGCACCACGGCGACGCGCGCGTGGTGCAGACCATCTCGCTCGCATCACCCTTCGCCGGCGTGCCGAACGCGCGCCTGCTCGGCTTGCCCTTCGCGCGCGACATCGATCCCGGCAGCGCCATCCTGCGCGCGCTCGGCCGGAGCTCGCTCGCCCCGGGCAGCCTGCCGCACCTGTCGATCGTCGCGGCGAACGACGCCCTGGTGCCGGGCGCCGAGGCGCAGGCGCTGCCCGGCTGGGAGGTGCGCGTGGTCGGCGAGTGCGGTCACAACACGCTCCTCTACCACGAGGGCGTGATGCACTGGGTCGAGGCGCGGGTGCGCGAGCTCGCGCACGCGGCCCCCGCTCCGGCCCCGCAGGCACTGCTCCGCAGCGCCTGAGCAGGCCGCGGGCCTCGGACCTCGGGCGTAGCCCGCGCAGCCGGGCGCTCGGTACCGACGCAGCGAGGCTCCTGCTGGATCTAGAGGCCGCGGCCGAGCGCCGCGTCGGACGCGAGCGCCGTCTGCATGGCGTCGGTCGACTGCGGATTCTGCCACCAGTCGGTGAGGTAGCGCCGGTCGACCGTCAGGCGGATGACGTCGATGCCGAGCGTCACCGCGAAGCCCTTGGCCTCGTGGGTGCCGTAGCTGCCGAGGGCCGTGAGCTCGAAGCCGAAGGGCAGGCCGAGCACCGCTTCGCCCACGAACCCGGTCGACTGAGCGCCCCAGAAGCGCTGGTACAGGCCGGCGTCGAGCGCGAAGCCGACCCAGTCCGTCTGAAAGGTGCCGTTGCAGAAGCGCGCCATGAGCTCGAGGTCCGTGCCGTGGCCGATGACGGGCTGCACGCGGAACAGGAAGCCGCCGATGAACATCTGGTCGGGATCGGAGCCGAGCCCCGCGTCGATGGCCAGGGTCGGCGACAGCTCGAAGTCGCCGCTCTCCACCATCTGCCAGCCGTAGACGCCCCCGGCGGTGTGCATCCAGCCCGAGGCGTCGGCGTGCGCGAGCGCGCTCGCCGCGGTGACGAGGGCGAAGGTCGAGGAGGCCGCGAGTCGCCGCATGGTGGCGGGGCACCTACCACGGCCTGCCGTCGGAGTCGAAGCCACGCGGCCCACGCGGGCTACGTGCTCCGGGCTTCGGGCTGCGGCTCGGGCCCGCGCCGATGCGGGCTCAGGGCGCGTCGTCGTCGTCGTCGCCCGGGAGCGCTGCGCCGCCCGCGACGAGCTGCGCCACGGTCTCGATGCCCTGCTGCGCCTGCTGGCCGCCGACCGCCAGCGTCAGGACGAACGGCTCCTGCGCCTTGCCGCGCTCGGGCACCGTCGCGCCGGGCCGCAGCGCCAGGCTCAGCGTGCCCTCGGAGTCGAAGCGCACGAGCTTCACCTCGGCGCCCGGCGGGCCCTGGATGTCGAGCTTGCCGTCGGCGAGGTACTGCTTGACGGTCACGCTCACCTTGGCGACGCCGTCCTTCAGCTCCTCGACGCGGAAGAGGCGGTAGCGCAGCACGGGCAGCCCCGAGGCGAGGCGCCGATCCGACACCATCCAATAGCCGCCGACGCCGACGGGCTTGTCGGGAGCCGGCACCTCGAACAGACCGAGCACGTCCGCGAGCAGGGTGACGAAGTCGGCGATGCCCTCCGGCGTGCCCTGCGGCACCGCGACGTCGACGCCGGCGAGGATGCCGTTCGGCCCGAGCCGCAACCGGAGCGTCGTGCCGACGAGCAGCTTCAGCTGCTTCTCGAAGTCGGCCGGGAGCGAGATCTGCTGCATCTTGGCGAGCGCCACGTCCGCCACGTGGAGCACGAGCACGCTGCCGCCCTCGGGGGGCGCCGCGGGGACGGCGGCCGCGGCGCTGCCGCTCGCCAGGGCGCTGCCGCCCGGCGCCGCGCTCGCCGCGGGCTTGGCGGTCG
>JACRDA010000486.1 GCA_016212965.1 Myxococcales bacterium | reverse complement strand
GGAGCGGCGGCGGGGTCGTGCCGACCCGAGGCCGCGGCGCCGGCGCGTCGACGAGCCACGCGTCGTCGCAGACAGAGTCGTCATCGGTCTCGCGGAGCTGCGAGCCGCGCACAGGGGCGTGAGGCCGCAGCACCGCACCCTCGGGGGCGGTACTCAGGAACGCCATGCCTGCCGGCGTCGCAAGGACCGTGCCCGCACCGCCCCGGCGAGCCGGGTTGGCGACGCGACGCCCACACGCGAGCCGAGCACCCCACCCGCGCCCTCCGGCATTCACAGGATGGGCGCGTACGGATTCGCTTGACAATGAGCGCCAGAAATGGGGAGCGCGTTTCGCTTGCCTCGGGAACTGCCCCGAGGGCGCGCGGAGCGGGTCGCCGGCCCGGGCGCAGGCGCACTCCGAGCCGTCCGGGGCGACGTCCGTGCCCGGCGCGCACGGCATGCGCCGCGCGCCGCCCCGCGCGGCAACGCTTGCGCGCGCGGGGGGCCCCGGCAGGTGCGGTCGCGGGCCGTGTTCGAGAGCTCTTGCTGCCCGCCCGCCGCGCCGCGATGGTGGGCGCGATGTCGACCTCATCGCGACCGCTCAACATCCTGGCCCTCGCCTGCTTCAACACGGGCGACCGCTTCATAGCGCGCGCCCGAGACCGCGGGGCGCGCGTCTGGCTCATCACCCAGGAGACGTACCTGAAGAAGAAGCGCTGGCGCCGCGATCTGCTCGAGGACGTGTTCGCCCTGCCCGATCACGCGCCCATCGCCGACACGATCAACGCCGTCAGCTACCTCGCGCGCAACGTCAAGTTCGACCGCATCGTCCCCTTCGACGACGTCGAGGTCGATCCGGCCGCGCGCCTGCGCGAGCACCTGCGCGTGCCCGGCATGGGCGACACGACCGCGCGCGTGTTCCGCGACAAGCTCGCGATGCGCGTCCGCGCCGAGGAGGAGGGCATCGCCGTCCCCGACTTCGTCGGACTCATCCACCACGACGACATCCGCGACTACACCGAGCGCGTGCCGCCGCCCTGGATGCTGAAGCCGCGCACCGAGGCGTCGGCGACGGGCATCCGCAAGATCGGCAGCGTGGAGGAGCTGTGGCGCGCCATCCACGAGCTCGGCGACCGCGCCTCGTACTTCCTGCTCGAGCGCTTCCTGCCCGGCGACGTGCACCACGTCGACGCCATCGTGACCGAGGGCAAGGTGGTGTTCGCCGAGGTGCACAAGAACGGCGTGCCGCCCTTCGACGTGGCGCACGGCGGCGGCGTGTTCAGCACCTACACCCTGCCGCGCGACACCGCCGAGTGGCGGGAGCTCGAGGCGCTCAACGAGAAGATGCTGACGCGCATGCACTTCGTGCGCGGCGTCACCCACGCCGAGTACATCCGCGGTCGCGACGACGGCAAGGTGTACTTCCTCGAGGTCGGGGCACGCGTCGGCGGCGCGCACGTGGCCGACGTGGTCGAGGCCGCGACCGGCGTGAACCTGTGGCAGGAGTGGGCCGACATCGAGATCGACAAGGGCGAGGTGCCCTACGTGCTGCCGCCGCGGCGCGCGGAGTACGCCGGCCTCGTGCAGAGCCTGGCGCGGAGCGAGCACCCGGATCTGTCGAGCTTCACGGACCCCGAGGTCTGCTACCGCACCGACGACCCGTACCACGCGGGCCTCATCGTGCGCTCGCAGAGCCAGGCGCGGGTGCGCGAGCTGCTCGACGACTACGCGCGTCGGCTCACCAAGGACTACCTCGCGGTGATGCCGCACTACGAGCTGCCGCCGCTGCGCTGAGGAGCATCCCCGTGGTCGCGCACAACGCCCTCGAGAGCCGAGACCGCCCCGAGCCCCTGTTCCCCGAGGGGCACCTGCTCCGCCGCCTCGTGCGGCCCACCTTCGACACGCTGCGGCGCTCGCTCCGCGACATGTACGTCGCGACGATCTGGGTCGACGCGGTCGAGGACCCGAGCCGGGCCGGCTTCCGGCCCTCCTACGACAGCCTGCGCGGGCCGGGCTCGGCCCTGATGATGCCGTTCGTCGGGGCCTGGCTCTCGACCGGGCCCGGCAGCGAGCGCGGCGGCAACACCGTCTTCTTCATGGAGGGGATGGACCTCACGCTCCTCGACTACGCGAAGCGCGTGGGCCTGCTCGGCGCCTACGAGCTCGTGCCGAGCGTGCGGGCCATGAAGGAGCGCGTGCGGCAGCGCGGCGGGCGGCTCTACGACATCGACGACCTCGGCGAGGACTTCGACGACTGCTCGGTCGTGCGCACCGACGTGTCGCGCTGGCTCAACTCGAAGGAGGGGCTCGACACCATCACGAGCTACGGCCCGCGCGAGGTCGTCAAGGACATGTACGAGGTCGCGCTCGCAGACTTCGAGCACGCGCGCGGCGCCGGCGGGCGGGTGTTCCTGAAGACCTGCACCACCGAGAACGCCGGCTCGGGCGTGTTCATCGCGGCGACGGCGGCGGAGTTCGAGGCCGAGCTCGCCAAGATCCGGGACAAGCAGGCGCGCTTCGGCCTGTCGCGCCGGCTCGTCGTGCAGCCCGAGATCCGCGGCACGAACAAGAGCTTCCAGGTGTTCCTCGATCCGAAGGCGCCCGGCGAGATCCAGGTCGTGGCCCTGTCGGACCAGCTCGTCGAGGCCGACGGCAAGACCTACCGCTCGAGCGTGAACCACGCGATCACGCGCGCGACGGTCGAGCCGGTCGGCGCCGCGATCCTCGACATGGTGGACCACATCTGGGCCCGCCACCCCGAGGCCTTCGGCTTTCTCATGTCGGACTACTTCCAGACGGCCGAGGGGCCGGTCATCTACGACCCCGGCCTGCGCCCCACCGGCAACACCGCGACGGCCATGGCCGCGCACCTCGCGCGCAAGCTCACGGGCCGCGACTTCGCCACGTGCCTCTTGCCGCTGCCGACCGAGCGCCCGGGCCTCACGTTCGAGACCTTCGCGCGGCGCGCCGGCGGGCTCGTCGACCCCGAGAACCTGAAGGTCGACGGGCGAGCGCTCGTGCCCTGGGGCTGGAATCCGGTCCAGGGCTTCGGGCTCGTCATCGCCGTGGCGCCCGAACAGGCGGCGCTCGACGGCCTGTGCGCCGAGGCCCTGCGCTTCGACTACGGCGCGCCCTGACCCCCCATGTCCGAGGCCGAGGCAGCACCCGGGGCTCGAGGCTCCGCCGCGTCGCAGGGGCACGACGCGGCGGAGGACGAGCAAGATCGCCTGATCGAGCTGCCGAACGGCCCCGTGCGCGTGCGCGTGCGCGGCGCGGGACCGGCGCTCGTCTGGTCGCACGGCGTCTTCTTCCCGACCGAGGTCGACGACCACAGCGTGCTCGCGCACGAGCTGCGCCACGCGCCCGGCTTCACGCTCGTGCGCTACGACGCGCGCGGCCACGGCCGGACGCCGCCCGCGGCGCGCTCCGAGCTCCACCGCTGGGACCGGCTCGCGGACGACGTGCTCGCGCTCGCAGACGCGCTCGGGCTCGAGCGCTTCGCGCTCGGCGGCATCTCCATGGGCGCGGCCGTCGCACTCCACGCGGCCCTGGCCCGGCCCGAGCGCGTGACCGCGATGCTCCTCTTCGCGCTCCCGACCGCGTGGGAGACCCGCCCCGCCGAGCAAGCGCGCTACCGCGCGCTCCTCGAAACTCGCACGCCGGAGGCGCTCGCCGCCCGTGTGAAGGCCGACCTCGACGGGATGTTCACCCCCGAGACCCTCACCCCGGCCCTGCGCGCCATGGTGCGGTGGCTGCGACACGCGCCGTGGACCGCGCTCGAGCGCATCGTCGAGGGGGCCGCGGCGAGCGACATGCCCGACCGCCGCGCGCTCGCCGGGCTCGAGGTGCCCACGCTGCTCCGACCGTGGCCGAACGACGCGGGCCATCCGCTCTCGACGGCGGAGCTCCTCGCGGCGACCTTGCCGCGCGCCGATCTCGCCCTCCTGCGCCGCCACGACGACGCGCCCGGGATCCGGGGCGCGCTCGCCGAGCTCCGAGCACTCGTCGGCGGCGCGTGAGCACGCCCGCGCCCGCACCCGCGCCCGCACCCGCACCCGCACCCGCGCCCTGCCCGGCATGATACCTCTACGGGATGGCATCTCTCCGCTCGCAGCTCCTCTTCGTCGTCCCCTGCCTGTGCGTCCTCGGCGGCGCCGCCCCGGCCGAGGCCCGCACCTTGAAGCTCCGCGCCCCGTCGCAGAGCCTGAGCCTGCAGTGCGACCCCAACACGAACTGGAGCTTCCACGACGGGCCCTGGTACACGCGCGCCCGCGCGCTCCTCGCCGACGCGGCGAACTTCGGGCCGGGCGGCGTCATCGCCGACGACTTCGTGTTCAACCCGCCCTTCGACAGCTTCGATCCGGGCGCGCTCGACGGGGCGGACATCCTGCTCTTGAACCCCGTCAACATCGTCGTCGCCCGCCCCGAGTTCATGCCGTTTCGCACCTACGCGCTCGCCGGCGTGGGCTTCATCTCCTTCCAGAACCAGGCGCTCACGTTCATGGCGGACAACGCCGCGCAATGCGCGGGCGAGAACACGGCCTTCGTGACCGGACCGGGCGGGAGCACGCCGCCCATGAACGGCCCCTTCGGGGTCGTGGGTGCCACCTACACGACGGGCTTCAACTGCACCTTCTCGAACCCCGAGGCGGGCGTCGTCGCCCTGTCGACCAACTCGAGCGGGAACAACGCGCTCCTGCTGGATCTCGGGCCGAGCGTCACGGGCGCGGCGCGCGCCGTGTCGTTTGCGGACGAGGAGCTGTGGAGCGGGCCCTTCTCGCAGGGCGGCTGCGGCGCGTCCTTCCTCGCGCCGGGTAGCGCGAACGAGCGCCTCTTCCTCAACACCTTCGCCTACGTGGCCGCGACGGCGCACGATCCCATTCCCGACGCCGTGGAGGGGACGGCCGACCCCGACAACGACGGCCTGCCGGACTACCTCGACGGCGACAACGACGGTGACGGCATCCTCGATCTGCACGAGGCGGGAGACAACGACCCCGCGACGCCGCCCGTCGACACCAATGGTGACCAGACGCCCGATTACCTCGACGTCGACAGCGACGGCGACGGCGTGTCCGACGACGACGAGAACGGCGCGCAGCTGCTCGGCCCGCCGACCGACACGAACGGGGACGGCGAGCCGGACTTCGTCGACGACGACAGCGACGGCGACGGCGTGCTCGACCTGACGGACAACTGTCGGACGGCGAGCAACCTCGACCAGCTCGACGCCGACTGCGACGGCCTCGGCGACGCGTGCGACGGCGTGCAGGGGCCGCCGTGCGGCGGCGGGGGCAGCGGCGGCACCGGCGGCGCAGCGACCGGAGGCAATGGCGCGGGCGGAGCGGGCGCCACGGGCAACGCGGGCGGCAGCGGCGGCAACGGGACGGGCGGCTCCGGCGCGACCGGCGGCGCGGCGGCCCCGGCCCCCGAGGAGTCCTCGGGCTGCGGCTGCCGGACCGCGACCTCCGAGCCCGGGGCGGGCGCGGCGTCGCTCCTCGCGCTCGCGGCCGCGGCGTTCGTGCGCAGGCGACGGGACCGCGCGCGTACACTCCTGGTCCGGCGCCCCCGGAGTCGTACCGAAACGAGGGTGGCGCTCGTCTTCGCCATCGCGACGGCGGAGCGGCGGCGCCCGCGCTGACGCGCAGCCGTTTGTGCCTCGACCGGCGCGCCGCGCCGTTGCACCATCGCCCCATGCTCCTTTCGTCACGCACCAAGGCGAGGTGGTGCGCTCTCGTCGTCCTCGCGGTCGGCGCCGGTTGCGGCAACGCGCACGAGCGCGGCACGGCGACGACCGACGCGCCGCCGACCCGCTCGGCCGACGAGCCGCCCGACGAGCCGGAGCCTCCGCGACCCCCGCTCGTGACGGTCCCGCTTCCGCCGCTCCGGCTCGCGCCGACCGGCAAGCTCGTCGCGCGCTCCGATCTCGCAGCGAAGGTGGACGCGCTCGCCGCCGCCAGCGGCATCGAGTCGTCGCACATCGGCGCCGCGGGCGCGCCGAGCAAGGTGTGGCCGCTGTGGGACGCGGTGCTCGGCGCCGCCAAGCCGGAGGAGCTCGTCGCGCTCCTCGGCCACGAGTCGCCGGTGGTGCGCGGCTACGTCGCGCGGCACGCCGTCACCGCCCTGCCCGACGCCGCGCAAGAGCTGCTGCCGCTCTTCGGAGACGGCGCGCAGGTGGCGACGGTCGAGGGTTGCTCGGTCGGCACGACGACCCTCGCCTCGCTCGTGCTCGAGGCCATCTGCTACGCCAACGGCCCGAGCGCCGGCGTGTCCGCGCTCCTGCTGCGGGCCGCGGAGATGCCCGGCACCCCCGAGCTCGCACAGCGTGCGCTCGGCTGTGCCGCCCGGCATCGTGTCGCGGGCGTGGCCGCGCTCGCCAAGCGCTGGGTCGCGTCGAAGCCCTCCCCCGAGGCCGTCGTCGCCGCGCTCGCGGCGCTCGCCTCGGCCGAGCCGGAGCACGCCTGCGAGACCTACACGGCCGCGCTCCGCGACCGCACCCCGGCCGTCCGGCGCGCGGCCTTGACGGCGCTCGCGAAGTGCAGCGGGGACGAGGTCGTCCAGAAGGTGGAGCGCCTGCTCGACGATCCGGACAGGGGCGTGGCGCGCACGGCCGCGCAGACCTGGCTCGAGCTCACGAAGGGCCGGCCCGGGCCCAAGCTGCGCCTCGACCACCTCGAGTGCGGCGGCGGCCACTCGCCGGACAGCATCAAGGGCGAGATGGCGGGCTACACCCGCGACGTCGCCGTGTGTTTCCACCGCGCCGCGCAGAAGAAGCCGTCGCTGCGCGGCAGCCTGCTCGTCAAGTGGACCATCGATCAGACGGGCCTGACGATGAATCCGACCCTCGGCGACGACACGGTCGGCGACCCGACGGTCGAGGCGTGCATCCTCGCGTCCGCGGCCGGCTGGAAGTTCCGCGGCATGCCGAACGGAGCGGCAGGCCTCGCCTGGGCCCTGGCGGGCGCGACGTTCGTGTTCGCCGACTGAGGCGCAGGGCGCAACCGCCGCGATGGGTCGCTGCGCGTCTCGGAGCGATGTACGGTCGCGCGATGCCGAAGCGAGCGGCGTGGTTTGCCGCGGGGGTGGGCGCCACGGGTTGTGCGTCCGCGCCGCCGGTGTGCCGCCACGACGAGCTCCCGGCGGCGGCGCAGCCAGTCGAGCCGCCGTTCAGGGCGGAGCAGCTCCGGGACGCGCGCGCTTCGGAGCGCCACCTGCCGCCACAAACCCCCTGTCTTGAATCAAGACGCGGCACTCGTGGCGGCTCCCCCCGCGCGCGTCCTTCACTCGTCGCAGTAGAAGCAGCCGTAGCGCTCCCCGACGGCGTCGAGGTGCGACTCGCCGAGCGCGGCGCAGCCCGTCTCGGGGACGTCTCCGTCCGCCGGACAGCGGAACGTGAGCGCGAAGCCCTGCACGATGCAGCCGCTGCACTCGTTCGGGACGTCGCAGAGCGAGCAACCCGCGGCCTCGAGGGCGGCGCTGCCGGTGAGCGCCTCGTCACCGGCGACCTCCACGCTGGTGGCGCACGCGGGCACGGCGAAAGGCGCGAGCGCGAGCGCGAGCGCGCTGGCTCCGAGCAGTCTGCGCACGACGAGCATGTCCCTCTGTTGCGCGCGGGGTGGGGCGCATTCGAGCGACCCGCGCCGGAGTCCCATCAGGAGCGCCGCCCCGGGAGCGCTCACGGCCCGATGCAGGCGCTGACGGCGTCGCTCTCGGCCTGGCAGCCCACGGCATACGGCACGCCGTTCGCGTCGCACACCCAGCTCGGGTTCGGGCCGAGGCACTGCTCGAGGGCTGCGAACTGGGTCGGGCAGGTCGTGTCGGCCGCCCCGCAGCCGCTCCAGCAGTCCTCGGCCGTCGGCGGGCCGAGGGCGCACCCGGCAGCGACGATGCCGTCGCAGATATCGGCGCACACGGCCGGGATGCCGTAGCTGCAGAAGTAGAGCGCCTGGTTGTACGCCTCGCAGCCCTGCGGGTACGGCGTGCCGTTCCCGTCGCACACGATGGTCGGCGTCGGGCCCGCGCAGACGAGCAGCGCGTCGAGCTCGGCGCCGCAGCTGGTCGCGAGGTCCGCGCACCCCGTCTCGCAGTCCGCCACGGTGGGCGGGCCGGCGCTGCAACCCGCGGCGACCACGTCCGGGCAGGTCTCGACGCAGGTGAGGGCCGGCGTCGTCGTCGTGCTCGTCGACGTGGTGGTCGTGGTGCTCGTCGACGTGGTGGTCGTCGTGGTGCTGTGGTCGGTCGTCTCCGACTTGCAGGCCGCGAAGCCCGCGCCGAGCACCACGGCCGCGAGGCCGCACAGAACGAGTCCCGAATGCGAAGTCATGAGGAAGCCTCCATGGCTGGCGGGCCCGCCCGGCTCGGAACCGGATGAGCTTCTGCCTCACGGTAGCGGAGACGTTGCCGGCGTCCAGCACCGCGAGCGGAGCGCGCGGCGCGGACCGACGCCGCCAGCGCTCGGCCCTCGGGTCGTCACGGTGCACCGGCGCCGCTGCGCCTCCCCCCCACTGACCCCGACGGGGTGAGGTCACTTCGATCAGCGCAGGTCGTCGCGGCGCTGGGTCATGGTCCTGCGGAGCTGCGTCGTGGCGCGCGGCGGCAGACCGATCTCCTCGAGGCGCCCGATCCAGGGCGCCACACCATCGCAGATGCGGTCGATGATGGCGTTCACCGCTGCCTCGCGCACGCCGTGGCGCGCGCCGAGCTCGACGAAGTGGCGACGTCGCAACCGCGCATCGCGCCCGGCGACCTTCAGCGCCATGTGCGCGTCGCCGTAGGGCAGCGTGCTCAAGAGGTCGTACGCGGGGGTCATCTCGACGCGCCCGGTATCGGGGGAGACCAGGACGCTGATGTTCTTCGCGTGGAGGTCGCCGTTCGCGATGACGTAGGCGTAGGCGTGCTGCGCGACGAGGGCGCCCACCGCCACGATGGCCGCGGTGCACACCGACAGTGCCGCAGCGAGGTCGTCGAGCGACAGCGCGTACTTGTCCGCCGGGTAGCGGTCGAGCAGCTGGCAGGCGTCCTCCTGGTGGATCTTCGTGAGCCCGCCGTCGGCCTCGACCCGCCGATCGAAGCGGCGCACGAGCAGCCCCGCAGCGCCGTCGCGGTCGCGCACGAGCGAGCAGTGGGCGGCTTCGATTCCGGCGTCGGCCGCTGCCTGCATGAAGAAGAGCTCGTTCGGCACGAGGTGTGGAAAGGCTGGCGGCTCGAGCTTGAGCAACTGCGGACCCCCGCGCCGCCTTGGCGTGCGGACCGGGAACGCGATCATCGCCGCGGAGATCTTCTCCTGGACGCCGGGGACGGTCATCCGCTCGTGGCGCGTCGGATCGTCGTACTCGACGCTACGGTCGAAGAGCTCGGCGAAGGAGACCGTGGCCAGGTGCGCCGTGTCGAGGACGGGTGTCCCCTCGACGGGCCGATCGCCGGCCGCGACGATGGCCACGTCGCCGATCGTGTCCGCCCCGGCGGCGACCGCGAGCGACAGGAAGTCGTCGGGCGAGGACTTCACGTGTCGCACGAGCGCCGCGAGCCGCGCCCCCTCCGGCAGGAGGTTGGCGAAGAACGGGTGCAGGTTGAGGCCGCGGCTTTCGAACGGCTCCGCGCGCAAGGGCAGTTGGAAAGCGATGCCGTGCGCGTCGTGGGCGTGGTGGGCGAGGTACTCGGCGTCGTAGGTGAACCTCGAGCCGTGCGGCGTGCGCTCGACGACGCCGGCCCGTTCGGCGCCGCGGAACACGTCCGCTCGGTCGATCGCCGGGCGGCGCCGGCCCCGGCTCACGGCTGCCGCTCCTGTCCCTGCAGGTCGCGCGCGACCACGACGATGCCGCCCTTGCCGTCGGCGAGTCGAAGCTCGACGCCGAGCACCTGGAGCACGTCGAGCACCTTGTCGAGCCGCACACTCGGCTTGCCCCGCTCGAGATCGTAGAGAAACGCGAGGCCGCAACCGGCGTAGCGACACAGGTCGAGCTGGGAGAGCCGCAGCGCCTTGCGCCGGCGTCGCACCGCGGCGCCGAGCCGTCGGCCGGGGGTCTCGGGGCGGGGCGTCTTCTCCATGGTCGCGGCGCTGGCGATCGTCCATGCGATCGCATGGAAAGAGCTACCAGCTTCGGGCGAAGGGCGCCAGATCCTCGCGATCGCACCGATCTTGGCACGAGCCCCGCGGCCGTCGTCGGAATCCATGCGATCGCATGGCCCGGGTGACAGGTGGGCCGCGCAGCCCGAAGCCACCGGCTCCGCGGAGCCGGGTCTCCTAGAACCGGATGGGCTCGCGATACGCCCCGAAGACGGCGCGGAGCTCGCCGCAGATCTCCCCTATGGTCGCGTACGCCTCGACCGCGTCCATGACGGCGGGCATGACGTTGTCGCCGCGGGTCGCGACCGCGCGCAGCGCGGCGAGCGTGCGCTCGACCGCCGCGCCGTCGCGCTCGCGGCGCTTCTGCGCCAGGCGCGCCACCTGCTTGCTCGCCTCCTCCTCGCGGTACGGGTGGAGCTCGACGGGGCGCTCGGCCTCTTGCTCGACGAAGCGGTTGACGCCCACCTTGGGCGTCTCGCCCGAGCGGAGCTTCTTCTCGAGCTCGTAGGCCTGGAGGTTCACCTCGGCCTGGATGCGCCCTTCCGCGATGGCCTGCACGATGCCGCCCTCGGCCTCGACCCCGGCGAGGATGCGGTCGATGAGCGCCTCCATCTCGTCGGTGGCCGACTCGACGAAGTAGGAGCCGCCGAGCGGATCGACGGTGTCGCAGGCGCCGACCTCGTGCATCAGGATCTGCATGGTGCGGAGCGCAAGGCGCGCCGAGTGCTCGCTCGGGATCGTGTAGGCCTCGTCGTAGCAGCAGAGCGCCATCGTCTGCGTGCCCGCGAGCGCGCTCGCGAGGGCATAGTAGGCGCCGCGCACGATGTTGTTCTCGGGCTGCTCGATGGTGAGCCCGCCGCCGCCACCGCCCGCGATCATCCGGAGCTGGAGCGAGCGCGGATTCTGCGCGCCGAAGCGCTCGCGCATGATCTTCGCCCACTTCCGCCGGCCGGCGCGGAGCTTCACGACCTGCTCCCAGAGGTTGCCGTGCACGTCGAAGTTGAACGAGATGCCGCTCGCGAAGTCGTCGACCGGCAGGCCGCGCGCGAGCGCGCGCTCGACGTACGCCGACGCGATGGCGAGCCCGTAGGCGACCTCCTGGGCCGGCGTCGCCCCGGACTCCCGGATGTGATAGCCGCACACGCTGACCGGCGAGTAGCGCGGCACGTTGCGCGCGCAGAACTCCATCGTGTCGACCACGAGCTTGACCGACGGCTCGACCGGGAAGATCCAGGTCCCGCGCCCCACGAACTCCTTCAGGATGTCGTTTTGCGCCGTGCCGCGCAGGTCCGCGAGCGGGTAGCCGCGCTTTCGCGCCATGGCGAAGAACATCGCCATGATGGCGACGGCCGAGCCTTTGATGGTGAGCGAGACCGAGATCTCGTCGTGCGGGATGCCGAGGAAGGCCTCCTCCATGTCGGCGAGCGTGTCGACCGCCATGCCCACGCGCCCGACCTCGCCCTCGGCCATGGGATCGTCCGAGTCGAGGCCGCACTGCGTCGGCAGATCGAAGGCGACGTTGAGCCCCGTCTGGCCGTGGTCGATGAGGTAGCGGAAGCGCTCGCGCGTCTCGGCCGCCGTGCCGAAACCGGCGTACTGGCGCATGGTCCAGGGCCGCTCACGGTACATGGTCGGGAGGATGCCGCGCGTGTACGGGTAGGCGCCGGGCTCCTCGGGCGGGGCCGCGGGCCTGTCGGCCGCCGTGTAGACGGGCTTCACGACGAGGCCCGACTCCCACACGACGGGCGGGAGGGTCTTCTTCTGGCTCATGACGGCTCGGGCTCCCGGGCGACGTGCGCTCGCACGAACTCGACGAGCGCGGCGAAGGGCGAGCCGGTCGGGAAGATGCCGCTCACGCCGAGCTGCTTCAGGGCCGCGTGGTCGCGCGCGGGGATGTTGCCACCCACGAGCCAGAGCACGTCGTCGAGACCCTCGGCGTGCAGGCGCTCCTTCACCCGGCGGCACAGCGGCAGGTGCGCGCCCGAGAGGATCGACAGCCCGACGACGTCGACGTCCTCCTGCGCCGCGGCGCGGGCGATCGCCGCCGGCGACTGCCGCAGGCCCGTGTAGATGACCTCCATGCCGGCCTCGGACAGGGCGCGGCACACGAGCTTCGCGCCGACGTCGTGGCCATCGAGGCCGGGCTTGGCCACGAGCACGCGGATCTTCCCGGGCGCGGTCGTCATCACAAGAGCTCCTTGCCGATGTGGCTGCGCAAGATCTCGGAGGTGCCGCCCCCGAGGAGCGTGAAGCGCACGTCGCGTAGATAGCGCTCGAAGGAGGCGCCGGCCGCGAAGCCCGCGCTCCCCGCCACGCGCGCCGCGCGATCGCAGATGCGCGCGGCCGTCTCGGAGGCGAAGAGCTTCGCCATCGCGGCGTCGGAGGGCGTCGCGAGGCCGCGGTCCGAGCGCCATGCGGCCCAGTGGGTGAGCTGGCGCGCCGCCGGTAGCTCGGTCGCCATGTCGGCGAGGTGCGCCTGGACGGCCTGGAACTCGCCGATGGCCTTGCCGAACTGGCGCCGGTCGCGCGCGTAGGCCGTCGCGTCCTCGAGGGCGGCGCGCCCGATGCCGAGCGCCAGGGCCGCCGTCGCCACGCGGATATGCACGAGCAGCTCGCGCAGGTACCCGAGGCCCCCCTCGGGCGCGCCGAGCTGGCACAGCGGTCGCACGGCCTCGAAGTAGACCTCGCTCGTCGGCGACGCGCGCAGGCCGAGCTTGTCGATGTGCCGGCCGACGGTGAGCCCGGGGGCGCCGCGCTCGACCAGGAAGAAGCCGAGCGATTTCTCGCCCGTGCGCGCCAGCACCGTGAAGAAGTCGGCCACCGGCGCCGAGGTGACCCAGGTCTTGCCGCCGGTGATGGCCCAGCCGTCGCCGCTCGGCTCGGCGCGCGTCTTGAGGCCGAGCAGATCGCTGCCCGCCTCGGGCTCGGTCATGCAGATGGCGCCCACGCGCTCGCCCCGCAGCGCGGGCAAGAAGAGCCGCGCGCGGAGCTCGGGCGGCGCGAAGCGCCCGACGAAGTAGGTGCCCATCAGCGACTGCATGGTGCAGGAGGCCGCGAGCGTGAGGCTGCCCCACGCGAGCTCCTCCAGCGCGAGGCAGTACGCGAGCACGCTCGCGCCGCTGCCCTCGGGCTCGGGGTAGCGCATGGCGAAGAGCCCGAGCTCGCCGACCCGCAGGAAGAGCTCGCGCGGGAAGGCGGCGTGCACGTCGAGCTCGAGCACGCGCGGCCGCACCTCGCGCTCCGCGAAGCGGTGGAAGGTGTCGCGCACGGCGCGCTCCTCCTCGGTAGCCTCGAAGTCCATGTCAGCCTCCTCGCTGTGCCGCGCCGACGCCCGGCGCCGGAGCGGCGGCGCGCGCGCGCAGGCGCGCCGTCTCGTCGGCCCGGAGCGCGAGCGTGTCGGGGTCGAGCGCGACGCCATACTGCTCGCGCGCCGCGGCGAGCGACACGACGCCGTCCCTCACCTCGTCGCGCACGAGCTCGGCCGGGCGCAACAAGGGCGAGCCGTAGCCGCCTCCACCGCCCGCGAGCTGCAGGTAGCGCGTGCCGGCGGGCACCTCGCGCACGATGTCGAGGCCCTTCGTGCGGTAGACGCGCCCGTCCGGGTACGCGAGCTCGATCTTGTTGAGCGTGCCCGCGCCACCGCCCCCGAGGCCGAAGGCCGGCTCGACGTCGCCGTCGCCGAACACGACGAGCTGCGTGCCGTCGCTGCCGACGCGGTAGCGCGTCTCGACCCCGAGCCCGCCGCGGTACTGGCCCGCCCCGGCCGAGTCGACCAGGTACTCGTGCTTCTCGATGAGGTGCGGAGTCATCTGCTCGAACATCTCGTAGTCCTGATCGAGGACGCCGCCCGAGGCGTCGATCATCCCGATGTGGTCGTAGCCGTCGCAGTCGCTGGTCGCGCCGGAGCCGCCCTTCAGACCCATGAACAGGATGTCGACGTAGGTGTCACCGCGGCGCGGGTCGGGCCCGGTCGTGAGCGAGCACAAGAGGTGGTTCCACCCGGCGGTCACGCGCTCCGGCAGCGCCGGCCCGAGCGCGCGCACGATGGCGTCGGCGTTCGAGGGACAGAGGTGGTTGCCGTAGGTCGTGGCCGCGGGGTAGGCGGCGTTCAGGATGGTGCCCTCGGGGATCACGATCTCGATGGGGCCGAGCATGCCCTCGTTGTGCGGCATCGCCGGGTTGACCATCTGGAGGAAGGTGAGCACCGTGGCCGACGCACTCGACGTGAAGGTGCCGTTCACGAAGCCGCGCGTCTGCGGGTCGGTCTTCGAATAGTCGAAGCGGATGCGCTCGCCGTCGATCGTGACCTCGACGCGGATGACGTAGCGCTGCCCCTCGTGCTTGCCGTCGTAGTAGACGACGCTCTCGCCACGGTAGACGCCGTCCGGCATCGAGCGCACCTCGGCCGCCATCATGCGGCGCGTCGCCTCGAAGAGGGCGAGCTTGTGCGCCTCGAAGCGCTCGAGCCCGAGCTTGTCGACGAGCGCGAGCAAGCGCCGCTCGCCGACGGTGCAGGAGCCGATCTCGGCCTTCATGTCCTCCTGCACGCTCTTCAAGCGGATGTTGGCGAAGATGAGATCCCACACGTCGCGGCGCAGGACGCCGCGGTCGTAGATCTTGACGGCCGGGATGCGCAAGGCCTCCTGCCACACCTCGGTCGCGTCGGGGTTGTAGCCGCCGCGCACGGCGCCGCCGATGTCGGCCTGGTGGCCCTTGCACGCGGCCCAGCCGACGAGGACCGGCTCCGCGCCCGACGCGGCCGGCGCGGGGGCGAAGATCGGCTTGAAGACCGCGACGTCGTTGTTCTGGTTGCCGAGCGAGAAGACGTCGTTGTGGAAGAAGACGTCGCCCGGGTGGATGTCGCCCCGGAAGCGCTCCACGATGTGCCGGCACACGGGCCCGAGCGAGAACGACAGGATGGGCAGGTTCTCGGTCTGCTCGAGCATCCGCCCCGCACCGTCGTAGAGCCCGGTCACGTAGTCGCGCGCCTCGCACAGGATGGGCGAGCGCGTGGTCTTCTCCATCGCGATGCTCATCTCGTCGGTGATGGCCTTCAGACCGCGCCCGAGGATCGAGACGAGGACCGGATCGACGCGCACCTCGCCGCTCATGCCGCACCTCCCGCGAGCCGCTCGACGAGGTAGCTCCCGAGCTCGTCGACGATCGCCCGCCAGCCCTCGTCGACGAGCACCGTCGTGTCCGTGCGCTCGACGAGCGCCGGCCCGGCGACGACGTTGCCCGCCCGGAGCGCGTGTCCGTCGAACACGGGCACGGCCGCGAAGGCGCCCCGCGCCGGCACGTACGCGCGCCGCGAGCCCTTGCCGGCGTGGCCCGGATCCGCGCCGCCCGGCGCGCGCTGCGGCAGGGCGGGCTTCTCGGTCCGGCCGAGCGCGCGCACGCGCACGTTGATGAGCTCGATGCCCGTCCCCTCGCCCGCGAGCTCGTAGCCGTAGAGCCGGTCGTGCTCGGCGTGGAAGCGGCGCGCGATGGCCGCTCGATCGAGCGGCGCGAGCTCCGCGGCGGGCACCGGCACGGTGACCTCGTGGTACTGCTTCAGGTAGCGCAGATCGAGCGCCACCTCGTGCACGGCCGCGCCGCGCGCGATGCCCTCGTGCCGGAGCAGCTCGTCCCCCTCGGAAGTCATCTCGCCCACGACCGCCGCGAGCGCGGCGGGGACGAGCGTGGCGAGCGGCGCCATGAAGGAGCGCACGAAGTCGTGCTGCAGATCGGCGAGCAGCATGCCGACGGCGCAGAGGACGGAGGCGCCCGCGGGCACGACGACGCTCGTCATCTCGAGCTCGCCCGCGATGGCGCAGGCGTGCAGGCCTCCTGCCCCACCGGCCACGACGAGCGGGAGCTCGCGCGGATCGACGCCGCGCTTGACGGTGATCTCGCGCACGCCGTGGGTCATGTTCGCGTTGATCACGCGGTACATGCCGGCCGCGGCCTCCTCGACCGACAGGCCGAGGGGCCCGGCGAGGTGGGTCTCGATGGCGCGGAGCGCGCGCTCCGCGTGGAGCGGCATGCGCCCGCCGGCGAAGTAGGCCGGATCGAGGAAGCCGAGCGCCACGTTCGCGTCCGTGCAGGTGGGCCGCTCGCCACCGCGCCCGTAGCAGGCCGGGCCGGGCATGGCGCCCGCCGACTCGGGGCCCATGCGCAAGAGGCCGCCCGGATCGATCCAGCCGAGGCTCCCGCCACCGGCTCCGATGGTGACGATGTCGAGCATCGGCAGGGCGACGCGCAGCCGGTCGATCTCGCCCTCGGTCTTGAGCTCGACCGCGCCGTCGCGCAAGAGCGAGGCGTCGAAGCTCGTGCCGCCCATGTCGCACACGACCGCGCTCGAGTGGCCGTGCGGCGTCGTGAAGGCGAGCGCCGCGCGCGGCCCCGCGGCCGGGCCCGAGAGCAGCGTGCCGGCCGGTCGGCGCAGGGTGGCCTCGGGCAGGGCCATGCCGCCGCTCGACTGCATGATGAGCAGGGCACCGCGAAAGCCGATGCCCGCGAGCCGCGCGGTCAGGCTCTCGAGGTAGCTCCGGAGCACGGGCCCGGTGTACGCGTCGAGCACCGTCGTCGAGACGCGGTTGTAGAAGCGGATCGTCGGCAGGACCTCGGACGACACGCTCACGAACACGCCCGGAAGCTCGGCGCGCAGGACCTCGGCCGCGGCGCGCTCGTGGCTGCGGTTCGCGAAGGCGTTGAGGAAGCACACGGCCACGGCCCCGACGCCCTCGGCGCGGAGCAGCGTGGCGGCGCGGCGCACGTCGTCCTCCGAGAGCGGCACGAGCTCGGCGCCGTGCGCGTCGACGCGCTCGCGCACCGGCAGGCGCAGATGGCGCGGCACGAGCGGCTTCACGTTCTTCTGACGGTTGTCGTAGCGCTCCTCGCGGATGCCACGGCGCATCTCGAGCGCGTCGCGCACGCCCTCGGTCGTCACGAGCCCGGTCTTGGCCCCGCGGCGCGTGAGGGTCGCGTTCGTGGTGACGGTGGTGCCGTGCACGATGGCGCTCGTGTGCGCGACGAGCTCGGCGAGCGCGACCCCGCGCAGAAGGGCGAGCGCGCCGAGGCCGTCCACGACCCCGATCGACGGATCCGCCGGGGTCGTCGGCACCTTGGCGCTCAGCACCTCGCCGCCGGCCGACCACAGGAACAGATCGGTGAAGGTGCCGCCGACGTCGATGCCGACGCGGCTCGTCGCGAGTGCCGGGACCGTTGTGCTCATCGCTCCTGTACTCGTGTGCGGCGAAGGGCGCGCTCGCCCCGCGGTGCGAGTCGGGTCGCGTCGGCGGCGCGACACCCGCCGCGCCCCGAGGCCACCAGCCCTCGCGAAGGCGCGAAGTATAGACAAGGCGCGCGCGCCGGGTGAGCGCAAACGAGGCCGCGCCGGGCGAGCGGGACCGCGGGCGTACGCCGCGTTGCAGCAAGTGCCGAAGCGTCACCCGCCGGGCCCACGGCCCCGACAGGCGAGGCCGCCCGCCCCGCAGCGCGGGACCGCGGCTCCCTGGCGGGCAGTTTCGTGGGGCTCGCTCGCCGTTCGGCAGAGGCCCCACGCGCGAGGTCACTCGGCCCGGGCAGGGCGCGGCGTGGTCATTTCACCTACGCGCACGGGGGAAGCTGGCGGCCCGGCCCGACCCTGATAAGCTCGACGGGTCGGCGCGGACTCGATGCAAGCCTTCCACGGAGCCCCGTTGCAGAGCCATGGCCACGAGGAGCTCGAGCGCCGCATCGCCGAGCTCGAGCGGGAGAACGCGGCCCTGCGCCGCGAGCGCGTGGAGCTCGGCGACCGCGAGGCGGATCTGCTGGCGGTTCTGGCCCACACGCCGGCGCCGATTTACCTGAAGGACGCGGACCTCAAGTACATCCTCGTCAACGCCCGCTACGAACAGCTCGCGCACTGCTCGCTCGACGTCCTGCGCGGCAAGACGGACTACGACATCTTCCCCGAGCCCGTGGCGCAGCTGTTTCGCGAGCAGGACCGCGAGGTGATGGCCCAGGGCGCCCCGCGCGAGTTCGAGGAGACGATCCCGCTGCCCGACGGCGAGTTCACGTTCATCACCGTGAAGTTCCCGGTGCACGACGGAGCCGGAAAGCTGCGCGCCGTCGGCGGGCTCTGCACCGACATCACGGCGCGCAAGAAGGCCGAGCAGGACCGGGAGCAGCTCATCCTGCAGCTGCAGGAGGCCGTCGCCGAGGTCATGACCCTGCGCAAGATCTTGCCCATCTGCGCCTGGTGCAAGCAGATCCGCGACGACAAGGGCTACTGGACGCAGCTCGAGGCGTACCTCTCGCAGCACTCGGAGCTCGAGTTCACGCACAGCATCTGTCCGCGCTGCAGCGACAAGGTGCTCGACCCCTAGCCCGTTCCGTCGCGCCGCTCGCGCGCAGGCCCTTCCGCGCCCGCTTGCGAAGCTGGTAGACAGGGCGCCATGCGCGACGACCCGACCCGCTCCGCCATGTTCCGCGACAACGAGCGGGCCTGGGACGCCCGCGTGCCGGTTCACGCCGCGAGCGCCTTCTACGACCTCGCGGGCTTCAGGGCTGGGGCGCTCAGCCTGAAGGCACCCGAGCGCGCGCTCGTCGGCGAGGTGCGCGGCAAGCGCCTGCTCCACCTCATGTGCCACTTCGGGCTCGACACCCTGTCGTGGGCGCGGCTCGGCGCGCGCGAGGTCGTGGGCGTCGACTTCTCCGCCGAGGCCGTGCGCCTCGCAGCGGGCCTCGCGGCCGAGCTCGCCCTGCCGGCGCGCTTCGTCCGGTGCAACGTCTACGACACGCAGAGCGCCCTCGACGAGCGCTTCGACGTCGTGTTCACCTCGTACGGCGTGCTCGGCTGGCTGCCCGACCTCGTGCCCTGGGCACGCGTCGTCCACGACAGCCTCGAGCCCGGCGGCCGCTTCGTGCTCGTCGAGTTCCACCCGTACGTCTGGATGTCGCAGGTCGGGCCGGACCTCGCGATCCGCTACCCGTACTTCGACCGCGGGCCCATCAGCGAGACGACGGACGGCACCTACGCCGACCGGAGCGCGGAGCTCCGCCTCGTGGAGCACGGCTGGAACCACTCGATCGCCGACGTCGTCAATGCCCTGCTCGGCGCGGGCCTGCGCCTCGAGCGGCTCGAGGAGCTCGACTCGGTGCCCTACGACGTGTTCCCGAACCTCGTCCGGGGCGCCGACGGCGGCTACCGCTTCCGCGCGGCCGAGGGCATGGTGCCGATGCTGCTCGGCCTCGTGGCCACGCGCCCCTGAGCGCGAGACCGGACGCGGCGCGACCGGCGCCGAGCCGCCCGCGGTGGTAGCCTAAGCCGTGTCGCTGTCAGGTCCGTCCGAGCGCCAGGAAGCGCCGCCCGAGGACGAGCTCGCCGCCCTGCGACGCCGCGTCGCCGAGCTCGAGCGCGAGCTCGACCGGGCGCCTGCCTCGGCCCCGGGCCCGGGCGTCGCGCTGGAGGAGCACCGGGCCGCGCGCGCCGCCCTCGAGCGCAGCAACGCGCGCTTCGACGAGCTCGTGCGGCGCATCCCGAGCGGCGTGTACGTGTTCCGCCTTCGCACCGATCGCAGCATGGCCTTCGAGTACGTGAGCCCGCGCTTCTGCGCCATCCTCGGCGTCGACGAGGCGGCGGTGATGGCCGACGCCTCGGTGGCCTTCGGCGCCGCGCACCCCGACGACGCCGAGCAGCTGGCGCGCGAGAACCTCGACGCCGGGATCCGGGGGGTCCCCTTCCAGTGGGAGGGGCGCTTCGTGGTACACGGCGAGACGCGCTGGGTGCGCATCGCGTCCGAGCCGACGCTCGAGCCGAGCGGCGACAGCGTCTGGAACGGCGTCGTGAGCGACATCACGGCGCGGCAGCGGGCCGAGCTCGCCCTGCGCGAGAAAGAGGAGCGCCTCGAGCGCGTCATCGACGGCACGGGCGTCGGCCTCTGGGACTGGAACGTGCAGACGGGCGAGACCGTCTACAACGAGCGCTGGGCCGAGATCCTCGGCTACACGCTGGCCGAGCTCGCGCCACTCGGCATCGCGACCTGGACGAGCCTGTGCCACCCCGACGACCTCCGGCGCTCGGACGCGTGCCTCGCGCGCCACTTCGCGGGCGAGACCACGAGCTACGACTGCGAGTGCCGCATGCGGCACAAGAGCGGCGCGTGGGTGTGGGTGCACGACCGCGGCAAGGTCTCGAGCCGCGACGCCGCCGGACGCCCGCTGCGGATGGCCGGCACCCACGCCGACATCACCGCGCGCAAGCGCGTCGAGGAGCGCCTGCGGGACAAGACCGCCGAGCTCGAGGAGCTGACGCGCACGCTCGAGCGCAAGGTCGAGGCCGAGGTGGCCCTGCGCTACCGCGGCGAGCAGGTCCTCATCGAGCAGTCGAAGCTCGCGGCCATGGGCGAGATGGTCGGCGCCATCGCGCACCAGTGGCGGCAGCCGCTCAACGCGCTCGCGCTCGTCGTGCAGAACCTCGAGGACGCCCACCGCTTCGGCGAGCTCGACGACCCCTACCTGGCGGGCGCGGTGGCGCGCGCCATGGCGCAGATCCAGCACATGTCGCGCACCATCGACGACTTCCGCGCCTTCTTCCGCCCCGACCGCGAGCCCACCCTGTTCGGCGCGATGCAGGCCGTGGGCGAGGTGCTGAAGCTCCTGTCGGCCCAGCTCCTGGCGAACGACATCCGCTTTCGCATCGTCTGTCACGCCCACGGCCGGAGCTTCGAGAGCGTCGAGGGCATCCCGGCCTGCGACTCGACGCTGGTGCGCGGGCCCAAGAACGAGTTCGAGCACGTGATGCTGAACCTCGTCGACAACGCGCGCGAGGCCATCCTCACGCGGCGCCGGGAGCGCGGCGACGAGCGCCCCGGGCACATCGTGTTCGACTTTCGCCACACGGCCGGCAAGATCTCGATCCACGTGCACGACGACGGCTGCGGCTTCGATCCGGCGAACCTCGACCGGGTGTTCGAGCCCTTCTTCACGACCAAGGGCGCCAAGGGCACGGGGCTCGGGCTCTACATGTCGAAGGTGATCATCGAGGAGCACATGCGGGGAACCATCGCCGCCGAGCGAGGCGGCGAGGGGGCGACCGTGGCGATCGAGCTGCCCGCCGCGGGGCCGGAGGCGCCATGAGCGCGGCCCGCGTCCACGACGTCTCCGTCCTCTACGTCGAGGACGACGACGCGACCCGCACCGAGCTCGCCGAGCTCCTCGGCCGCCGCGTGCGCGAGCTGCGGGTCGCGGCCGACGGTGCCGCGGGGCTCGCCGCCTTTCGCGCGCACGAGCCCGATCTCGTGCTGTCGGACATCCGCATGCCGCAGCTCGACGGCCTCGCCATGGCGCGCGAGCTGCGCGCGCTCCGCCCCGAGCTACCCATCGTGCTCACGACTGCCCACAGCGATCTGTCGTACCTGCTCGAGGCGATCGAGCTCGGTGCCGACGGCTACGTCCTGAAGCCCATCGCGCTGCCGCAGCTCACCCGGGCGCTCGACCGCGCCGTCGAGCTCGTCCTGCACCGCCGCGCGGCTCGGCGCCACGCCGAGGAGCGCGAGCGGCTCATCGGCGAGCTCGAGGCGGCACTCGCGCGGGTCAAGCGCCTGAGCGGCCTCTTGCCGATCTGCGCCTCCTGCAAGCGCATCCGCGACGACCGCGGCTACTGGCAGCAGCTCGAGGCCTACATCACCGAGCACTCGGAGGCCGAGTTCACCCACGGCCTGTGCCAGGAGTGCGTGACGAAGCTCTACGGCGACCTCGTCCGCTGAGCAGAACCACCGAGGCACGGCTCCGCGCCCACCGCGGCAGACGCCCGGCGAGCGGCCATCCCACCGCGCCGTCGCCCAAGGACGGAACCGTAGACGTAGACGTTGACGTGGTCGTTGACGTGGACTTCGACGGCGACGTCTACGTGGACTTGGACGACCCAGCGTGGACGGCTCTCCGATCCTCCTCGAAAG
>JACRDA010000489.1 GCA_016212965.1 Myxococcales bacterium | reverse complement strand
GTTCTGTAGTTGCCCACCCCCGGCGGGCCTGCGGCCCGCCGCCCCTCCCAAGGGCCGTGCTCGGCCTGCGGCCTGCGCGCTGGGCTCCCGCGGCAGCGGAGCGAGCGGAGCGAGCGGAGCTGGGACCCGCGGGACTCCGGGAGGGGGACTCCTGCGCATACGCCAGCGCCTGCGCGGGCGCGGGCGCGGGGGCGGGTGCGGGTGCGCGAATGCGAGATTGGGCTTGCTCGGGGCTTTCGATTGTCCCGCCGAGCGCAGGAGCCGTCGAGGCCGGGGCGGTCCCGCGCGCAATGCGCGGGCTCGTTCCAGGGAGCTCGTCCATGCTTCGCATCTACTCCTCCGTCCTCTTGCAGCTCGTTCGCGACCTCCAGCCATTCGTGCGGCAGCTCGAGCGGCACGACCCCGACCTCGCACGCCAGTGCCGGAAGGCGCTCGCCAGCGCGCCTCTCCACGTCGCCGAGGGAAGCTACAACCGGCGCGGGAATCGCCCCGCTCGGTACCACACCGCCCTCGGGTCGCTGCGGGAGGTGCTCGCGTGCTTCGAGGTCGCCGCGGCGCTCGGCTACCTGCCGGACGTGGACGCCGGAATGAGGGCCCGCTTCGACCACGTGCTCGGCACGCTGGTGCGGCTTGTCGGCGGGCATTGACGCGGGCTCGGGCGGGAGCCGGCCTCGGCGCCGGCTCCCGCGCGGGAGCGGGAGGGACTGCGGGGGCGTGAGGGGGCGCGGGGGCGGGAGGGGGAGCGGGGGCGTGAGGGGGCGCGGGGGCGGGTGCGGGTGCGGGGGCGGGCGCGGGTGTGACGGCGGGACGGTTGGGTGCGCGCGGGCTCCGTGCTACGGCGCCCCGCCATGAAGCTCCTCTCCCTCGTCCTCGTGCTCGCGCCGGCGCTCGTCGCCTGCGGCGACAGTGCCTCCGCCCCCACGACCGGCTCGGCGACCAAGAGCCAGCCCGCGGCCTCGACCAAGCCCTCCGCGAGCGCGCCCGCCGCCTCCGCGTCCGGCGCTGCGTCGGCGCCGTCGCCTGACGCGTCCGCGAGCGCGTCCGCCTCGGCCAGCGCCTCGGCCAGCGGCTCGGCCTCTGCGAGCTCCGGCGGCCCGGAGTGCGACGCGCTCTGCGGGCGCCTCGCCAAGTGCGAGTCCGACGCCTTGAAGTACATCGAGGGGGAGCTCGACAAGCTCAAGCTGCCCGCCGACAAGAAGTCGGCCGCGCTCGCCGAGGCGAAGGAGAACATCGGCCCCGGCTGTCAGAAGAACTGCGGCGAGGGCGCCGGCAAGCACCCGGAGGCGGCGAAGAAGGCCGCGGCCTGCGTCGAGAAGGCCGACTGCACCGAGTTCTTCAAGTGCGTGCAGGAAGTGAACAAGGAAGAGGCCATGAAGGCCCACCGCAACAAGTAGGACGCGTCCTACGTCGGCGCACCCGCCAAAGGAGGCGCGCCAGCCTGGAGTCACGGGGCGCCTTCAGCCCGCGTCGAGGACCTCCGCGAGCGCAGCGTCCGGCCAGCGCTCCTTGCCGAGGTCCTCGGGCAGGCGGGCGAGCAGGCCCGAGATGCGCCGCCCGTAGGCGACCGCGCGCCCGAGATCTCCGACCGGTGACACCGTCGGCCGCGCCCGTGCGAGCGCGGCTGCGAGGGCCCCCGGGATGGCGCTGCGCCGCACGACGACCTCACCCCGCACGAGGCTCGTCAGCATGGCGTTGTCGTAGCCACCGAAGGGGGCACGGGCGTCGTCCTTGAAGAGCACGAGCGCCTTGCCCGTGGCATACGCGAGGCTCGCCTCCACGATCATGCCCTCGTCGGGCACGCGGCCGTCAAGGTTGCACACGACACCCGCGCAGCGCTCCACGAGTTCGTACACGTCGAGCGCGAAGATGGCCTCATCGACCCGTGCGCGCAGACCGGCCGAGCTCGCGATGGCTGCGCCCAGGCCCACGCCGCCGCGCCCGAAACGCAGCAGATAGGCCTCGAGACCATCACGGTGCGGTAGGAAGGTCGTGTAACCCTCCCCTTCGAGCACCTTCGCGATGGCGTTCATGCCCCCCACTTCTTCGGCACAGAAGAGCGGCCCGGAGCAGTAGATGCGCGCAGGCGGCATGGCGTCGTTCCCGTGAGCCGGTTCAGAGCTTGAAGGCGAAGCGAAAAACGTAGCGCACGGCCACGGGCTGCCCCTGGAAGGTCACGGGCGTCCAGCGCTGCTGGGCGAGCGCGTCGAGCACCGCCCGGTCCAGCAACGGCAGGCTCTTCAAGATCGAGCAGCCGGTGAGCCGTCCGTCCGTGCCGATCGAACACTGCACGAGGATCGTGCCTTCCACGTGCGCGTCCCTGGCTTCGGGCGTGTACGCCGGATCGGGACCGCTCAGCTTGTGGGGGCGGTCCATCCCCGTGCCGAACACGGTGCCCCCATCCGGGCGCGACTCGCCGCTCGGCGGCGGGGGCGGCGGCAGGGGCGGCGGCGCGAGATCTGGCACGCCCCCCACGGCGAGCCCCGTGGGATCGGGAGCGGCGACGCCGCCTTGCTCGGCGTCTGGGGGGCCATCGCGCTCCGGAGCGTAGGAGGCGGGGACCTCTGGCTCGGGGGCAATGAGAACCGGGCGCGGGAGGCTGGACACCCTGGCGTCGGCAGACGTAGCTACCGCGACCCGGGGACCGGGGCCGTGCTCATTGCCGCACGCGCACAGTGCCGCCACGAGCGCGGCAAGGGCGAGCGCAGCCAGGCCAGGTCGTGCGGCCGCCTCGCATACCAGCGTGAGCTTCGCCATGATCTCTTCGCCCTCCATCGACGACTTCACGACCTTGAACGCCCGGTTCGCAGGCCAATTCCTGCACGCGCTGTCATTTCGCCGGGCCCCAGAAGGCGCCGAACAGCTTCGGCGCGGCGACGACGATCTCGCCGCAGGTGACGTTGCCGTTGTCGTTCACGTCGAGGGCGGCGCTCGTGCGCCGGGCGGTGAAGGTGTTGTCGCCGAGGATGGTCACCGGGATGCTCACCGCCGCATCGAGGCACGGGTCGCTGTAGCCGAGGATCGACTGATCGAGGCGCGGGTCGGCCGCGCCGACGAGCGTGTCGAGATCCTGCACGGTGCCGGCGAGCGTCATGCCGCCGCGGAGCGCGACGTAGAGCTCCTGCGGGGTGTTGCAGGTGAGCGTGCTCGCGGCGAGCGTGACGCCGGTGTGGCCGTCGTCGTCCTCGTCGACGGCCGTCGACGGAGAGTCCTTCGTCGGGAGCGGGTCGGCGCTCGGGTCGTCGAGCGCCGCGCCGACGACGTTGAGGAAGGGCGGGTGGTCGAAGGTCGCGCCGACCGCCGCGGCGTCCGAGAGGAAGTCGCCCTCGACCTCGAGCGGCTTGGCGCGGAGCAGCATCTCGAGCGCGAGCGGGATCGTGAGCTCGGCGATGCCCTCGACCGAAGGCAGGCCGATGCGGCATAGCTGCGTCTTCACGCGCAGCGTGTGCCCGTGCTGCAGGATCCGCACGCGGTAGAGCTGCCGCCAGTCGAGGTCGATGATGACGTTGGCGTGCGCCTCGACCTCGAGCGCGAACACGCCCGAGAGCGGGCCGGCGTCCGTCATGTCCCAGTCCTCGAGCGGATCGTCCTCGATGACGTTGACGGCGCCGGCGTCCTTGTCGAGCACCGAGGGATCGGGCGGGCCAGCGTCGGGGCGGAGGAGCTCGTAGCGGTCGGCGCTCGGGCCGCACGCCCCGAGCGCACCCGCGAGCGCGAGCGTGGCCGCGAGGGACGCGGAGCGCGTATGGCTCACCATTGGACCCCCACCTCGAGCGACGCGGCCGGGACGGCGCCCCCGTAACGATAGCCCGGGTAGCCGGGATTGGTCAGGACCGCGAGGTCGCTCGCGAAGCGCCGCGGGTCCTTCTCTTCTGCGCGTGCCTCGTAGAAGGTCGTGCGGAACGCCCAGCCGACCCACGCCCTCGTGTCGTAGGCCGGCGGCAGATCGACGCGGCCGCCGAAGGACGCGACGTGCGAGGAGGCGTCGAGCAGGTTCGTCGGGCCGCCGAAGTTGTCGAAGGGCGAGGGCGCGTACTCGTAGCCGGCCATGAGCTCGAGCGCCGCGGCCGGTCGCCACGACACGCCGACGGCCGGCGAGAAGGTGTCGCCGAAGCGCCCCGGTCCGAGCGCGGCGTGGCTCGTCGTGAGCCCCTCGCTCCAGCGCGCGTAGGTCACGTCGGCCGAGAGCCACACGCTCGGGTGGGGCCGCGCCGCGACGGCGAGCGTGAGCTCGTGGGGCCGGAAGTAGTGCGCGTAGTGGTGCACGTAGCCGAGATCGCCCGCGACCGGGGCGCCCTGGATGCGCGTCGAGCCCCAGTCGTCGACGTAGGTGCGCGCGCGGTACGTGGCCCCGATGCGGAGCTCCTCGACCGGGGTCACGAGCACGCCCGCGTTCGGAGCGAAGCGGCCGAAGACGCGGACCTCCTCGCCGAGCAGCGCCTGGACGTCGAGGCTGCTCGCGCCGGTCTCCGGATCGACGACGCTCGTGACCTTCGTGACGGTGCCCGTCGTGTTCGTCTCGACGTCGAACAGGGTCGTCAGGCCGAGCCCGAGGGAGAGCCACGGCACGATGCGGTAGCCGGCGGCGACGTGGATGCCGACGTGCTGCGAGCGGTCCGAGAGAAAGAGCCACTGCACCGCCTCGTCGGGGTGGATCGACCAGCGGAAGATGTCGGTCGCCGGCACCTCGAAGACGAGCCCCACGTGCAGGCCCGGCACGCCCCAGCGACCGAGCAAGTCGAAGCGCGAGCCGAGCACCACCTGACGCGTGTCGGGCGGCTCGACGGCGAGGGGGACCGCGCTCCCGTCGGCGCGGCTCGCCCAGACGAGCGGGTGCGCGTGGACGAACGCGAGCGACAGCTCGCCGAAGCCCTCGGGGTCGGGCGGCGTCTCGCCGCCGGGCGAGAGCCCCGCGGGGTTCCAGTAGGTCGCGGCCGCCGTGCCGGGACGCGCGGCGACCGAGCCCCCGAGCGCCATGTCGGTCGGCCCGAGCCCGTAGCTGTCCTCGGTGCCGGCGTGGCTCGCGCCCGCGGTCGTGCCCGCGGCCGCGAAGGCCGCGAGCGCACCCGACCACGCCCGGCTCCGCTTCATGGCGCCTCGGGCTCCTCGGGCTGCTCGTGCGGCTCGTGCGGCTCGTGCGCCTCGAGCTCCTCGGTCGTCGGCGCGTCGGGCTCGCTCAGATACACGCTGACCGTGACGCCCGCCTGGACGAGCAGGCCGGTCGCCTCGAAGCCCGGGTAGCCGAGGTTGGCGATCTGCCGGCCGTGCATCGGGCTCGCGTCGCCGAGCTCGGCGAGGTTCTTCTCGGCGCGCTGCGTGCCGAGCACGTGCCCGCGCACGTAGGCGTCGAGGCGCACGGGCGCGAGGCCCGCGCGGTCGAGGTCGTAGCCGACGCCGGCCGACCAGACGTGGCGGCTCGCGTCGAGGAGATTCGTGGCGCCGGTCTGCTCTTCGACCGGGGTCGGCTCGAAGCCGTAGCCGAAGCGGACGGCGAGCTCGGGCAGGGCGAAGATCTCGGCGCCCGCCCGGACGTTCACGACGTCGGACAAACCGGGGCGCGGCGTCGCGTCGTGGATGGTGCGGTAGCGCGACCAGCGTGCGAGCACGGCGTCGACGGACACGGTCACCATCGGGTCGGGCGTCACCGCGATGCCGGTCGCGAGCTCGTCCGGGGCCAGAAAATCGTGGAAGTCGATGTCGTCGTTCACGACGAGGGTGCCGGCCTGCGTGTCGTTCGGACCGAAGGCGCGCGTCACCATCTCCTGGCGGTAGGCGAAGCCGAGCGAGACCTCGTCGGCGAGCTCGGTCTTCACCCCGAACATGGCCGCCAGCCCGATGTGGAGCTGGCGCTCGAGATCGACCACCACGTTCTCGGCCGGCGTGCCGCGACCCGGCACGTAGCGCACCAGGGTCGGCGTGTAGAGGCTCGGGCTGAGCGCGACGCCGATGCCGACGCCGATGCGGTCGAAGAGCTTGACCGCGAGCGTGCCCGCGACCGCCGTCCGCTCGGCGCGGGAGCCGTAGAGCGCGAACGACGGCTCGTCGAGCCGCGAGGGCGCCACGAGGCGCAGGGCGTGGCTCGCCGGCACGTTCACCGCGAGCCCCACACGGAAGGCGCGCAGCCAGTCGGGGCCGGGCAAGCGCGCGGCGACGGCCCCGCCGAAGCCCGCGAGCGTGCGGCCGAGGTCGAGGCGCTCCTCGCCGGTGCGCTGGAAGCCGAGCCCGAGCGCCCCCGCGTGGAACGTGAAGTGGAAGATCCCGCGCTCGACGTCGGCGAGCGCGCCCGGGTTGTCGGCGACCGAGCTCGCCTCGCCCGGCCGAGCGGTCACCGCCCCCGCGAGCGCCGCGCCCCGGGCCTCCTCGCCGAGCGCCGCGCCGCTGCCCGCGAAGGCCACGCCCCGAGCGCCGAGGACGAGCCCGCCCGCGAGCAGGGTGGCGACCCCGCGGGCTCCTCGGGCCCTCCCACCGAGCGCGCTCACGGCGCGAGCTCCTTCGGCACGCACGCCCCGATGTCCCGGTCGCAGCGCGTGCACGCCGGGCAGGCCTCGTCGCCGTCGCAGCTCGCCTCGGGGGCGCATACGGCGACCCCGCCGCTCGTCACGCAGCGCTCGCCGTCGGGACAGGCGGCCGCGTCGCAGCGCACGGTCTCCGGCCAGGTGATGGGCACCGTGGCGAGGGACTCGGCCTCGCCGCCGGACGGCGAGGTGACGCGCAGGGTGACGTGCAGGGGGCGGTCGGCCGCGCAGGTGACGAACAGGAGCGCGGCTCCGAAGCTCCCGCCCTCGAGCGCGCAGCTCGTGCCCGCGAGCGACCACGCGTAGTCGAGCTGCGGCGCGTCGGGGAGCGGCGGCAGGGGTACCAGCGTGATCTCGGCGGCCGACGCGCTGCCGTCGAGCGTGAGCAGGGTCGCGTGGTCGTCGTTCACGCAGAGCGAGCTCGGCGTCGCGCGGATGACGGCCGTGGGCGGCGCCGGGGGCGGGGACCCGCAGGCGGCGAGCGCGCCCACCCCGAGCACGACCCACCCCGCGACGCGGAGCGCGGGCCGAGCGCGACGGCGGGGGCGGCTCGAGGGATGCAAGGGAGCGCTCATCCTACCATCGCGGGTCCCACCCGCGCGCCCCGCCGGCGTGCGCCCCGCCGGCGCGCGGCGGCCCGCGTCAGCTCCCGCCCCCGGCCGCGCCGCACAGCAGGTCGAGCTCGCGCTCGAAGGCGGCGACGAGCGCGCTCGGATCGGGCACGCGCCGCGCGTCGGCGGCGACGCCGAGGCGCAAGTCTCCGGCGTAGGTGAGCAGGCTCCAGCCGAGGCCGATGCTCCCCGAGGTGGGCGCCCAGACGACCAGGCTCTTGACCTCGCGCCCCGCGACGCGGACGGCGGTGGCCGGACCGGGGACGTTCGTGACGAGCATCGAGGCCTTGCGCGTGAAGAGCCGGATGCCGAGGCGCTCGAGCGTCGGGCTCGCGAGGCCGAGGGCGCCGAGCACCATGAAGGCGACGGTCGCGTCGGGCGCCGCCTTGACGGCGTCCATCTCGGCCTCGACGGCACGCAGGCGGGCCGCGCGATCGGGCTCGCCGACCGGGAGCGGCAGGTAGACGAGGCCGAACTGGTTGTGGGCGCGCTCGCGCCCGCCGCGCAGGAACACCGGGACGAGCGCACGGACGCCCCGCGGGGCGGGCAGGTAGGCGTGGAGCGCGCCGGCGACGGCGGCCCCGAGCAGATCGTTCACGTGCCCGCCGCTGCGATGCGCGGCGGCCTTGATCGCCGCGAGCGAGAAGGGTCGCGAGAAGGCCGCGACCTTGCGCGCGCCGAGCGCGCCACGCAGCGGGGTGTGGGCGTCGGGCCAGAGCAGGAGCAGGCGCGCGAGCGTGGTCCCGCGCGCGACCGCGGTGCCGAGCCAACCGCGCAGGGTCCGCGGTCGCGGCGGCCGCGCGAGCCCGACCTCCGGCGGCCGGCTCGCAGCGGCGGCGCCGGAGACGTCGAGCAGTCGTCGGACGAGCGCCACGCCGTCGCCGACGGCGTGGTGCACCTGCACGACCAGCGCGGAGCCCTCGGGCGTACCGGTGCCGCCGACCCCGCAGGCGCGCACGCCGTCGACCACGGCGACGCGGAAGAGCGGCCGGTCGCGGGCGAGCGGCGTGCTGATCTGCTCGGACACGAAGGCCCGGAGCGCCGCGTCGTCTCCCGGGGGCGCGAGCCGCACGCGGCGCACGTGGTGCTCGTACGCGAAGCGCGGATCGTCCTGCCAGGCGAGCCCCGCCAGCGTGCGGCGGTCGCGCACCACGCGCTGCCGGAAGCGGGGCTCTTCGAGGAACCGCTCGAGCGTGCCGCGCAGGGCGTCGTCCGCGAGGGGGCCGTCGAAGGCGAGCACCGTCGTGATGACCATCGGGTTGTGCGCCGAGTCCATGCAGAGCCACGCCGCGTCGACGGGGTCGAGCGGGACGTGGTCGGACGCAGGGCGGGTCATGGGCGTGTCTCCGCGGCTGCGTTTTCCATAGCACCCGGGTCCACGGCGGCCCGCGGGCGCCGAGCTCGCCCGGTCCTTCGCCCGGCTCGCCCGATCCGTGGCAGGCTTCGGCCGATGATGCGTTTCGACGTGGTGATCCTCGGGGCCGGTCCGGCCGGCGAGCGGGCGGCGATCCAGGCGGCCAAGCTCGGCAAGCGCGCCGCGCTCGTCGAGCAGGCGCGGGTCGTCGGGGGCACGGGCGTCGTGTGGGGTGCCATTCCCTCGAAGACGCTGCGCGAGAGTGCGCTCTTCGTGCAGAGCCTCACGAACCGCAAGCTCGACGGCATCCCCTGCGGCATCGAGGGCGAGATCACGGTCGCCGACTTCATGCACCGCGAGCGGCAGGTAGTGGCGCGCGAGCTCGAGCTCATCAACCGCTCCCTCGATCGCTACGCCATCGAGCTGTTTCGCGGCCGCGGGCGCTTCGTCGACCCGCACACCGTGGCCGTGAGCGGCGCGGGCGGGCAGGCGCGCGTGCACCTGCGCGGCGACCACGTCGTCATCGCCACTGGCTCGAGCCCGAGCCGCCCGGCCGACGTGCCCTTCGACGCCGAGTGCGTGTTCGACTCGGGGACCATCCTCACCATGCCGCGCATGCCGCGCTCGGTCCTGGTGCTCGGCGCGGGCGTCATCGGCGTCGAGTACGCGTCGATCTTCGCGGCCCTGGGCCTCGAGGTCACGCTCGTCGACACGCGCACCGAGCTCTTGCCCTTTCTCGACCGCGAGATCGCCACCATCCTCGAGCGCGAGCTGCGCAAGCTCGGGATGGTGGTCATGCACGACGACCACCACGAGCGCATCGAGATCCGGCCGGGCAAGCCGCCGACGGTGCGCGTGCACACCCACATGGGCAACACCCTCGAGGCGGACGTGCTGCTCTACTGCGTCGGTCGCGACGGCAACACGGCCGACCTCGGCCTCGAGGCGGTGGGCATCACGCCGACGCCGCGCGGCCTGCTCGAGGTGAACGAGGACTTCCAGACCGCCGTCCCGCACATCTACGCGGTCGGCGACGTCATCGGCTACCCGGCCCTCGCGAGCACCTCGATGGAACAGGGGCGCCGGGCCATCCGCCACGCCTTCGGCGCCACCGGTCCGCGGCGCGCGACCAAGCTCTTGCCCTTCGCGATCTACGCCATCCCCGAGGTGAGCTACATCGGTGAGACCGAGGCGGATCTCGTGGCGGCCGGCACCCCCTACGTCGTCGGCCGGGGCCGCTACGATCTCAATCCGCGCGGCCAGATCTGCGGCGACATGGGCGGCCTCCTGAAGCTCCTGTTCGCGGCCGACAGCCTCGAGCTCGTCGGCGTGCACATCGTGGGCGCGCAGGCGGCGGAGCTCGTCCACATCGGGCAGGCGTTCCTCTACGCCGGCGCGACCGCGGACGACATCTCCGAGATGCTCTACAACTACCCGACGCTGTCGGACCTCTACCGTCACGCCGCGCTCGAGGGGCAGCAGAACGCCCGCCGGCGGGCGCAGGGCGTGCCGCCCCTCGGCGCCTGAGGGCACGCCGGCGCGTCACCCGGCCGCGGCGATGCAGTCGTCGAGGCCGAGGACGAGTCCCCAGAGACCGACCTCGCAGATCTTGCTCATGCACACCGCGGCCGCGACGTAGCGCACGGGGCCGCGCTCGACGAGCGCGGCGTCGTGGGCCCAGAGCAGATCTCCCACCCAATAGGTGCCGGTCTTGCGGTAGAGCTTCGTGCCCGGTCGGTGCGACAGGAGCGCGCGGTTGAAGCGGTCGAAGATCGGCGAGTCCGCGTGGATCGCCTTCATCTCGGCCGAGGCGGCCGGCGACACGAGGCGGCCCTGGGCGAGCAGCGTGAAGTACCGCGCGAGGCCGAGGGCGGAGGCGGCGTGCCAGTGACCGGTGACGGGGTCCGGCACGAGCATGCTGCCCGGCCGGAAGGGCGCGCCCATCCACAGCCCGCCGCCGAGGCTCGGGCGGTAGAGCCGGTGACTCCACGCCACGTCGGCGATGAAGCCCGGCGACACCAGATCGATGAGCCGCGAGGCGGACTCGTTGTGGGACTCGCGGATCATCTTGCCGAGGCTCGCCTCGAAGTCGGCGTTGAACTCGGGCACGAGGCGGCCGCCGTCGCTCTGGAAGATGCCGGCGAGCCCGGGCGTCGGGGCCTCGAGGGCGAGCCTCCCCTGCCGGGCGTCCTCGCGCAGGACGAAGGCCGACAGAAGGAGCAGCGTCTTCGAGACGCTGGCGGCGTAGGTGGTCCAGCGCGCGTTGGCGAACGCGACCTCCGGTCCGAGGAGGCGCTCGCCCGAGAGGTTGACGAGTGCGACGCCCAGGCTCTTCTGCGCGACGAGCGGCGCGAGGCCGGCCGCCGCGATCGCCTGGGTCGCACAGGCTCCGAGCGAGGCCGACTCCTGCCAGCCGGGATCGACCGCGAGCACGCCGTGGTCGGCCAGGTGCAGGAACGGCGGCACGGGCTCGTCGTCGGCCGCCCGGACCGGGCCGGTCTCGGCGGGGCCCGGCGCTGCGACGGGGAGCGGAGCAGCGACGGGGAGCGGCGCCCGCGGCGGCTCCGCCGCCGGAGGAGCCGGCGCCCGGCGCTCCGGGCGCGCGACGAGCGGCACGGCGTCGCCCGCGACGGCCGCCGCTTCCTCGACGGGGCGTGGCGCCGGCAGCGCGAGCTCCGCCTCGCCGAGCGCGTGCGAGCAGGCGGCGAGCGCCGCGAGCGCCCACAGACCGAGCGTCACGCCGCGGGCTCTCCGTTCCATGTGCCTTCAGCCTAGCGGATCGACTCTCGCGTGCACGACTTCCGCGCGGTGCCGTAGCCGCTCGCCCCCGCCCGGCCGGCTGTACTAGCCTCCTCGGCATGCAGATCTCGGCCGACGTGGAGCTCTCCTTTCCTCTCGAGCGCGTGTTCCGCACCTACCGCGACCGGCTGCCCGAGCTCACGCCCTACCTGCCGAACATCCGCAGCATCGAGGTGAAGAGCCGGCGCGAAGCGGGCGGCGTCGTCGAGCTCGTGAACGAGTGGGCGGGCGGCGCCGACATCCCGAAGGTGGCGCGCGCCATCCTGAGCGAGTCGATGCTCCGGTGGACGGACTTCGCGACGTGGCACGAGTCGACCTTCACCTGCGACTGGCGCACCGAGGTGCACGCCTTCCCCGGGGCGGTGAAGAGCTCGGGGCGCAACGTGTACCTGCCGACGGAGCGCGGCGTGCGCCTCGAGATCCGCGGCGACATCACCTGCGACGCCTCGAAGGTGCCCGGCGTGCCGCGCATCTTCGCGCGGGCGGTCAACGGCGCCGTCGAGAAGATCCTCGTCGGGGCCATCAAGCCGAACCTCGTCGCGGTGGCCGAGGGCGTGGGCAAGCTCCTCGAGGACGAGGACGAGCCGCGCCACATCGCGCTCGAGCCGGGCTGAGCCTCGCTTTCGGTGCGAGCGGGCGCGGGTCCGCGCGAGCCGGTGACTCGTCCCGACACGGTGCGCGGCGCCGGGAATCGAGCGGTCGCCCCTTGACAGTAAGTAAATGTTCACTTACTAAGTAACGCATGGCGACTCGCAAGAACACGGCCGAGCGGCAGCGCGAGATCGCCGACGCCGCCCTCCGCATCATCGCGACGCGCGGCATCTCGGCCCTCAAGGTGGCGACGCTCGCGGCCGAGATCGGGCTCACGGGCGGCGCGCTCTACCGGCACTTCGCGTCGACCGACGCCATCCTCGATGCCGTGGCGGCGCGCGCGGTCGAGCTGCTCACCGCGAGCCTGCCCGACCCGGCGCTGCCCCCGCTCGCGTGGCTCGATCGCGTCGCGGAGATGCGGGCGCAGGCGGTCGGCGGTCACGCGGGACTCGCGCGGTTGCTCTTCTCGGAGCAGCTCGCGCTCGCGTTCCCCGAGACGGCGCTCGAACGCCTGCGCGGCGTCGTCAAGACGACGAGCGCGGCCATCGCCCGGGCCCTCGCGTCCGGTCAGGCGCGCGGCGAGATCCGCCGCGACCTCGAGGCGAGCGACCTCGTGCCGATCGTGATGGCGACGGTGCAGGTCCTGGCGCAGCTGCGGGCGGGCACGCTCATCGCGCGCGCGGCGAGCCCCGCGAAGGTGTGGGCGACCTTGCGCGCGTTGCTCGCGCCCGAGGTGGGAGGTCGACGATGAGCATCGGCAGCAAGTTGCGCAAACATGGCAAGGCCCTCGCCCTCGGCGTGCTCGCGCTCGCCGGCGCTACCGGCGCCGTGGCCTACAGCCGCCGCCCGGTCGAGGTCGCGGTGGCGCACGTCGAGCGCGGTGACGTGGAGCTCGATGCCGTCGGCACGGGCACGCTGGAGAGCGAGTCGGTGGTGGCGCTCGCCTTCACCGTCCCGGGCCGCATCGAGGCGCTCGAGGTGAGCGAGGGCACGGCGGTGCGGGCCGGACAGGTGCTCGGACGGCTCGACGTCGCCGCGGTCGAGAGGGAGCGCGCGGTCGCGAGCGCCGGCGTCCAAGTGGCGGCGCTCGGCCTCGCGCGTGCGGACGCGGACATCGCCCGGGCGCAGGCGCGGGTGGAGAGCGCCGAGACCGACGCCGCACGCGTGCGCGCGCTCGTGGCCGCGGACGTCGCGACCCGGGCCGAGCTCGACGCGGCGCTCGAGCGCCAGGCGGTCGTGCGGGCCGAGCTCGCCGCGGCGCACGCCTCGCGCTCGCAGGGCAGCGCGAGCGTGAGTGTCGCGCGCGAGACCGTGGCGCTCCACGAGCGGCGCGTGGACGACGGCGTGCTCGAGAGCCCGCTCGACGGCGTCGTGGTGGCGCGCCGGCACGAGCCCGGCGATGTGGTCGGCGCCGGCGCGACGGTGCTCAGCGTCGCGGCCACCCAGAAGCTCTGGGCCCGCGTGTGGGTCGACGAGGCGGTGCTGGGGGACCTCGCCCCTGGAGCCGAGGCGCGCGTGACGCTGCGCGGCACCGGCGCCCCGCCGCTCGCCGCGCGCGTGGATCGCATCGCGCCCGAAGCGGACCGCCGCACCCACGAGGTGCTCGTGGATCTCGAGCTCCTCGAGCGACCGGGTCGGTTCGCCTTCGGTCAGCGCGTCGACGCCCGCATCACCCTCGCACGCCGGGCGGACGTGCGCCGGGTGCTGCGCTCGGCGTGCGACCCGGCGGGCGGGCGCTGCCTCGTCGAGCGCGACGGCGAGCTCGCGTGGGCCGCGGTGAGCCTCGGCCTGCACGGCAGCGATCACGTCGAGATCGTCGACGGGCTCGAGGTGGGCGACGAGGTCGTCGATCGCAGCTCGTTCGCCGGCGCGCCCCCGGTCGGTCGCCGCGTGCGCCGGAGCGCGCCGTGAACCTCGCCTACCTCGATCTGCGCCACCAGCTGCGGCGCTTCGTCGCGACGGCGTTCGGGCTCGGGCTCTTGTTCGCCATCGTGCTCGCGATGGGCGGGATCTACCGCGGTATGGTCGAGGACGCCGTCGTGCTCGTCGAGCGCTCGGGCGCCGACCTCTGGCTCGTGCAGCGCGGGACGCGCGGTCCGTTCGCGGAGCGCTCGACCGTGCCCGCCGTGCTCGAGGACCGTGCGCGCGCCGTCGCGGGCGTCGCATGGGCGCACCCCTTCTCGTCGTTCACGCTCGAGCCCGAGCACGCCGGGCGCTCGCTGCGCCTCACGCTCGTGGGTCTCGGCTGGCCCGACGATCGCGGCGCGTCGATCGGCGTCACGCGCGGGCGCGCCCTCGAGCGGTCGCGCGGCGAGATCGTGGTGGACGCGAGCCTCGGGCTCGCCCTCGGCGAGACGCTCACGCTCGGCGACGATCCGTACCGGGTCGTGGGCCTCGGCGCGGGCCTCGTCGCATCGGGCGGCGATCCGCTCGGCTTCGTCACGCACGCGGATCTCGAGCGCATCCAGAGCTACCTCGCCGCCGATGCCCGCCGCGCCCTGCCGCCCGGCGACGGTGACGCTGCCCCCTCGGGCCCGCAGGCGATCCTCGTGCGCGTCGCGCCGGGCACCTCGGTCGCCGCGGTGCGCGGGCGCTTCGCGAGCTTCACCGACGTGGACGTGTACTCGCAGAGCGACGAGCGGAGCTTTCTGCTCGAGGGCGTCGTCGACAAGGCGCGGCGCCAGATCGGCCTCTTCCGCGGCCTGCTCGCCCTCGTGTCGGGCATCGTGGTGTCGCTCGTCGTGTTCAACATGACGGTCGCCAAGACGCGCGAAATCGCCCTCTTGAAGCTCATGGGGGCCAGGACGCGCCTCATCGTGAGCATGATCGTGCAGCAGGCCCTACTCCTGTCGGTGCTCGCCTACGGCGTGGCCTTCGCCGCGTCGCAGGTCGCCTTCGGGCTGTTCCCGCGCCGCGTCGTCGTCGGGCCCGAGGAGCTCGCCGGCGTCTTCGTGCTGGCAGTGGGGATCGCGCTCGTGGCGAGTCTCGCGGCCGTCCGCCGCGCGCTCCAGATCCCCCCGACCACCATCCTGGCAGGCTGATCCATGCTGGCACTCCGCGGCGAGAGACTCGACAAGACCTACGGCGCGGGCGACAACCGCGTCGTCGCGCTCAGCGACGTGACGCTCGGCGTGGAGGCGGGCGAGGTCGCGGCGCTGCTCGGGCCGAGTGGCTCGGGCAAGTCGACCCTGCTCACGACCCTCGGCCTGCTGCAGCTGCCCGACCGCGGCAGCGTGTGGCTCGCGGGGCGCGAGGTCGTCGTCGGCGGACGCGCGCTCGCGGATCTGTCCGCCCTGCGCCGCAGTCAGATCGGCTTCGTGTTCCAGAAGGCGAACCTCGTGCCCTTCCTCTCGGCGCTCGAGAACGTGATGGTGGCCTTCGAGATCAACGGCCAACGCGGACGGGTGGCGCGCCGGCACGCGCTCGACCTGCTCGGCTACCTGGGGCTCGCCGACCGCGCGGACCACCGCCCGGACGAGCTCTCGGGCGGCCAGCAGCAGCGCGTGGCCATCGCGCGGGCGCTCGCGATGAGCCCGCCGCTCGTGCTCGCGGACGAGCCCACGGCGGCGCTCGACGGGGCGCGCAGCCGCGACGTCATGCTGCTGTTCCGGCGCATCGCCCACGAGCGCGGCACCGCCGTGGTCGTGGTCACGCACGACCATCGGGTGCTCGACGCCTTCGACACGGTGCACGAGATGGAGGACGGCGTGCTCGCGCCGCCGCGAGCCCAGGGCCGGCCGCTCACCACACCAGCGCATCTCCCGCCGCCGTGAGCCCGACGCCGAGGCAGGCCGTCCCGGCCTCGGACACGAGGAGCGCCCGGAGCTCGAGCCCGAGGCGGAAGCGCTCGGTGCGGTAGGCGTCGCCGCCCACCGACGCGAACCAGCCGAGGTCATTCTCGGCCGTGTGGATCGTGACGCCGCGCACCGTCGACTCCACCAGCATGCGGTAGAGCCCGATGCCGCCGCGCAGGCGGAAGAGCCCGAGATCGAGCGCGGGGCCGCCCACGAAGGACACGGTCGCGAGGCTCGACTCCGCGTCGAGCGCGCCGAGCTCCGCCGTGTCGACGCGCTCGCGGCTCGCGTAGAGCTCGGCGTACCCGAGCTCCACGAACGGCGACAGGGGGAGCGTCGAGCGGTAGAGCAGCGTGGCCGACAGCATGGCGCCGCCGTTGCGCGCCCAGAGCTCGCGCTCGTGGCTCACGGACGGCGCGACCATCCCGCCGTAACCGGCGAGCGCGCGGAGCTCGAGGGCCGAGCGGCTCGGCCCGTCGGCCTGGGCGAGGGCAGGGAGCGACAGGGCGAAGGCCGCCGCCAGCGCCGGCGTCGTCGCCGGCGGGCTCATGGCTCGGGCGCCGGCGGCGGCAGGGTGCCGACCATCTGGAAGCGATGGAAGACGAGCCCGGGGCGGTTCGTGAGCAGGGCGTTCGGCACGGCCTCGCGCAGGAAGGCGTCGATGAAGTCCATCTCGTCGAGCGTCCAAAACGCGACGATGCGCCCCGCGGCCTGCAGCGCCTGGACCGTCTCGGGCATGGGGCCGCGCGTCCACCGCGGGGCGAAGATGCGGCAGTCCGCCGCGTGCACGTCCTCCGGCTCGAGCTCCGTGAGGCAGCGCGCGCTGCCCACGAGGCCCGCGCCGACGAAGGCGTCGAAGACGTCGCGATCGCCCAGCCCCGTCACGATCGAGGCGTGGCGCCCCGCCGCGGCGGCGAGGTCCATGTATTTCCGCGCGAGCTCGGCCGCGGGCGCGACGGCGGCCGCGCGCTTCACGTCGAGCCACAGGCCGCGCAGCGTGGTCTCTTCGACCATGGTTCGCAGGGCGGCCTCGAGGGTCGGGACTTGTTCGCCGAAGCGCAGCCGGCAGAGCGCGCGCACGTGGGCGAAGGTGAACGCCTCGACCGGACCCCGGCAGTACTCGCCCACGACGAGCCGCGAGCTGAAGTCGTCGTCGTGGTACAGGATCGGCACGCCGTCCGCGGTGAGGCGCACGTCGATCTCGACGGCATCCGCCCCGAGCGACTCGGCCAGGCGGAGCACTTCGAGGCTGTTCTCCGAGGCGCCGCAATCGTCGCTGGTCCGACAGCCGCCGCGGTGGGCGACCACGTGGAAGGTGCGACCCGGCTCCTCTTTCGGCCGGGCGCGGTAGCCGAGCGCGAGGGGCGCGCCGGGCAGATCGGAGCCCTCGCCGTACGCGCCGTCGAGGGACAGGGCCGTCGTCGGCGCGGAGCCCTCGCAGAGCGCGCGGGCGGCGTCCGGCGGCCCCACGAACAGGCGCACGAGCCCGGTGTCGGAGCTCGCGGCGTAGCGCCAGTAGCCCTCGAGCACGAGCTCGGTGCCGCCCGCGAGGCAGCCGGCGCCAAGGACGACGTACGCCTCGTTCCGGGCCGCGAACAGCGACACGGTGCCCGCGGTGCCCGCGGTGCCCGCGCCGCCCGCGGTGCTCCCGGCCGCGACGACCTCGCCGAAGGCGTCCGCGCCCGCCCCCACCGTCCACGTGCCCCGGAACGCCGCGAAGCTCGTCGCCGGAACGGGCGCCGCCCCCGCGAGCAGGCCGCCGTCGGGGAAGGTCGGGTGCCGCGAGCCCGTCCCCGGGGGCCCACACGTCGTGGCGCCGAGCGCCACGAGGACGAGGAGCCAGGGGCGGAGCGCGAGTCGCATGGGCCCGAGCAGCATCGACTGCGCCGACGAGGAGATCAAGGTGCGCGGTGGGCCGGAACGAGCCCGTGCGAACCCTTCCCGCCCGCGCTGGCTCTGACGGAGCGAGAACGGAGTCGCAACACCATGAGCGCCCTCACCAAGATCCTCCCCCGCAACGAGCACCCGATCGAGCGCGTCCTGCGCGTGGTCCTCGGCATCGGCCTTCTCCTCTTGGTCGTCCTCGGCCCGAAGACGCTCTGGGGCCTGGTCGGCATCGTGCCGCTCCTCACGGGCCTCGTCGGCAGCTGCCCGATCTACACGCTCCTCGGCATCTCGACGTGCCGCACGCGCGACCACGCGCCGTCCACCTGAGGACCTGAGGGGCGCGAATCGGGCTCTCGGGCTTGGGGCGCCGGGCTCGGGCGCCTGGCGACCCGACCGCGCCTGCTACCAGCCCGCGCACTGGACCGCGTTGTGATGCCGCCCCGACACGCGGCCGATGCGGCGCGCGGCGGAGCGATTGCGGTCGGCGATGATGCGCGCGCAGATTGCGGCGCGCGTGCGCGTGCATCGCGAGGACGGCAAGCCCTGCGTGGCCGCGCTCGCCGAGCTCGTGCGGGCCGGCCTCGCGCGCGCGAGGCCCCCTCCGTGACGGCGGCGCGCGGCGCGCGAACGCCGCGCCGTCGAGGCGGCTTTACGTCATCGACGGGGCACTCGGGCACGAGCACGAAGGGCGATAGCGACCGAGAATGGCGCTCTCGAGGGAACGAAAGGCGCGAATCGACGCGAACGAAAGGGAAAGCCTCGCCCGCACCCGCGTTGCCTCACGCACCCGCGCCCCCCTCACGCGCCCGCGCCCGCCCCCGCACGCGTGCCCGCCACATGGCTGCACGATTTCAGACTAGAGCGACGGCCCCGTTCGACTGGTGTGCCAGAATGCGAGGGTGTCGAGCCGACCGCTCGACGCCTCGACGCGGTAGTAGACGTGGTAGCGGGTGCGCGGCAAAAGAGCCCTGCGTACTCCTTGGATACGGGCGTCGCGCGCGCGCACACCGAGAGCCGGCGCGGCGCGCAGCAGCTCGAGCATGCTGCGAACTTCCTGCGCCAAGAGGTCGGCAGCCGCCGGTCGGTTCGCGCGCCACCAGCGGAGGGCGGCGCGTATCTCGCCCGCCGCCCGTTCGGTGACGAACACCTCGAGCGGCTTCACCGCTCGCCGAGCACCTGCTCGAGCGGCAGGACGGCGCCGCGGTCCGCTTGCTCGATCGAGGCGCAGAGCTCGGCGATGCCGCCGTCGTCGAGCTCGAACGGTTCGGCGGCGCCGCTCACCACCACGGCGACATCGCTGCCATCGGGGAGCGGCTCGTCGACGACGACAGCACCGCGGACGACGCGGCCACGAACGACTCTCATGCCGTCGATGATAGCAGACGAGCCACGTCGACGCTCCGCCCTCGCGGAAGGAGAGGAGGCTCGCGCATCTCACGGGCTCACGGGGCGGTGCCCGCTCCGTGCGGGGCGCTCGCGCGCCCGCGCCCGCCCCCGCCCGCCCCCGCGCGCCCCCGCTCACGGCAGCGTCATGCCCGCGAGGGCGTTCGGGTTGTCGGGCGAGACCGCCAGCACGTCGGCGAAGCGCGCCTTCGCGTCGGCGACGTTGCCCATGCGGGCGAGCGCCCACGCGAGGCCGGTCTGGTGGTCGAGGTTGCCCGGGTACTCCTCGACGAGCTCGCGGTATACGGTGGCCGCGTCGGGGTAGTTGCCGAGCGAGTAATACGCGTGGGCGAGCCGCGCCCGGGCGAGCGCGTTCCTCGGATCGAGCTGCAGCACGGCGGCGCACGATTGCTCGAGCTCGCGCCACTTGCTCTCGACGAGCAAGACGGCGGTCAAGCCGAGCAGCGGCTCGAGCGCCTTCGGCTTGAGGAACGCGGCGGCGCGGTACGAGCTCTCGGCGACGTCGTGGCGGCCCGCCAGGTAGGCGAGCCAGGCGCTGCGCGCGAGGGCGAAGTACGAGGGCCCCGCCTTCGCACGGATCTGCTGCACGGCGTCGAGGGCATCGGCGGGGCGCGCCTGCGCCTCGAGCTGGTAGGAGCGCCGGTAGAGCTCCTGGATCTCGGTGGGGTCGGCGGCCGCCGCGGTGGCGCCGAGGAGCGCCGCCCACACGACGGCCACGGTCAGGGTCAGGGTGCCTCGAAGCTTCTTCATCGCTGTCTCCTCAATCGATCGCCGGCGCGAAGCGCAGGCCGAGGGATGCGCTCTCGTGCGTTCCCGCGCTCGCGTCCGCGGCGAGGCGCCAGAGCTCGGCGTGCACACCGAGCGCCCACGCGTCGTCGAGCGCGACGAACAGGCCGAGCGCGCCGCCGCCCGTGACGTCGCCGTTGGCGTCGAGCACGCTCGGGGCGTCGAAGTCGACGCGCGCGCGCTCGACGCCGACGTGGCCCGAGAGGTGGAGCTCGATCGGGGCGTAGACGAAGCTCGCCCCCGCGACGCCGCTCGCGGCCCTGCCCGTGGCGTCGAAGGTGGCGCGCGCGCCGAGCGCGAGGCCGAGCCATTCGGTCGGCCACACGAAGGCGCTCGGGGCGAGCTGGACGCTCCAGGCGCCGCCGCCCGCGAGCGTGGCCTCCTCGAGCACGACACCGTAGCGACGCCCCACGCGCAGGCGCACCGCCTCGCCGCCCTGCAGCGAGGTGCCGCTCGGGGCGACGACGAGGCCGAGAGCCTCGAGGCCGAAGAGCGCGCCGCTGTAGCCGGCGCCGAGGTACGCCTCGTCCTGGGCGAGTCGCAGGCGCCCGGCCCCAGCTGGCCCGGCGCCCGCGCCGGAGCCGGGCCCGGTCGCCGAGAGCTCGAGGTGCCGGTAGGCCGCGCGCAGGCGGGCGTCGTCGGCGAGCTCGAGCGGGAGCGCGACGAACACGCCGCCACCGTAGGCGCGGCTGCGCCCGAGCGACCAGCCGACGAAGCTCGCCCAGAGCTCGGGGGCGACACGCTCGGAGGGCGCGAGCCTGCGCCCGGCGGCGGCGTCGGGGGTCTCGGGATCGAGCGCGAGCGCGGCGTCGAAGTGCGCGCGCGCCTCCGCGCGGGCGCCCGCTGCAAGGTCCTGGTACCCGGCGCGCGTGTGGGTTGCGGCGAGACCGCGCTCGGCCTCGGTGCTCGCACCGGGCAGGCTCCGCGCTCGCTCGTAGCGCGCGACGGCGCGCTCCACCTCGTCGAGGCGCAGGCTGAGCCAGCCCGTGCGCAGGGCGACCTCGTAGCTCTCGGGCTCGGCCGTCCAGGCGAGCTCGAGCGCGTCGCGTGCCCCGGCGACGTCGCCGGCCTGCTCGAGCGCCACGGAGTGGTTCCAGGCGGTGGAGCGCAGCGCGCGGATGGGCGCCGGAGGCACGACGTGGCGCGGAGGGTGCGCGGTCCTTGCGGGCTCTGCGGGCTCTGCGGGCTGTGCAGCGGCCGGCGCGCTGCCGAGGACGAGCGACGCCGCGAGCGAGAGCGCCGCGCGCCTCACGATGCGCCTCCGCCCGCGGGCACGCTCCCGGCCACGCGCACCGGGAGCGGGCTGCCGGTCTCGACCGCGCTCGCGGCGAGCGCCCGCAAGGTCACCGCGTGCGTCAGGGCGCCGTGGCGCACGACGATGCGGTGGACGCCGCCGTCGAGCGACAGCGTCGCCTCGCTCGACCACTCGGGGTGCGTCCCCACGACGCGTAGCTCGCCGGCGTGGCGCTCGGCGTGGAACGCGACCCGGGCGCTGTCCCGGCGCGGCAGCACGACCGCCACGAGGTCCGCGAGCGAGCGCAGCCACGCCGGCAGGAGCAGGCGCCGCGGCAGGCTGTCCGTCCAGCGGAGCTCGGCTGCCTGGTCGAAGGGCACGCGTCCGAGCGCGATGAGCACGAAGCGCAGGAGCGAGCGCGGATCGCCCTCGAAATCGACGACGACGAAGCCGGCGTCGTAGCGCTCGATCTGGAGCGCCGCGCGCTCGCTCCGGAGCAGACGGCGGCCCGCGAGATCGAGCTCGACGCGCGCCGGCTCGCGCGCGCCGCCGGCGTCCTCGAGGACGAAGGTCGAGCCCGGCGCGAAGGCGAGGGCGCGGGCCAGGCTCTCGTCGCAGAGCACCGGCCGTACGTGCGCGCCCTCGGGCGGCACCATCAGGCTGTGCAGCACCTCGCCGCCCTCGCCCGCGCAGACGACGTCGCCGAAGTCGCCGGGCAGGGTGGGGCTACCGAGGGCCGGCGTCGCCTGCAGCTGGAAGTGCAGGTGGGGCACGGGCGAGCGGCCGGAGCTGCCCGAGCGCGCGATCTCCCGGCCAGCCTGCAGGCTCTCGCCGACGCGCACGGTGATGCTGCGGGGCTTCAGGTGCGCGTAGACCGAGTAAAGCGCGGGCCCGTGTGCGACGACGACGGCGTTGCCCCAGGGGTCGTGAGGCGCGACCTGTCCGGGCTCGTTGTCCTCGATGCCGTCGACGACCTCGACGACGGTGCCGCCGCCGGCCACGAGGACGGGCAGGTTGTAGCTCGGGTAGTCGCGGAGCGTGGGCGCGCGGTCGGGGCGCGTGCGCGGCGGTCCGGCCTCGAAGTCGAGCCCGTGGCGCCACGGGCCCTGGTGCGTGGGCATGCCGCCGTAGCCCTGCGTCACCACCCACGAGCCGCGAAACGGCAGGCGGAAGGGCAGCCAGGCCGCGTCGCCGAAGCGTCGCAGGCGCGTGAGGTGTCGCGCCAGGGCCTCCTCGGGGCGGGCCGCGGCTGGTGCCGAGCGCGGGCGGCGGTCCGCCACGCGCCGGCGCGCGGCGAGCAGCGTGAGGTGGACGGTCAGGGCGAACGGCAGCGACAGGAGCGGCAGGTAGAAGGTGCCGAGCAGGGGCGAGAGCGCGTAGCTCACGAGGACGCTGACCGCCGCGCCGGCCATGGCGAGCAGCAGCGCCGAGGGCTGCGGCACGAACCACACGCCGCCGAGGGCCATCGCCGTGAGCAGGGCGTTGAAGGAGGCGATGGTGTCGATGGCGGACCAGGTCATCGCCGGCCGCAGGATCGCGTGCAGGGCGAGCGCCGTCAGCGTGCCGGCGGCGCCGAGCAGGAGCGCGATGCGACTGTGCAGGGCGATGGCCGCGAGCACGAGGGCCGCGGCGAGCCCACCGTGGAGGAACAGGATCGCCGCCGGCACGTCGAGCGGCGACGGCGCGACGAGCGCTTCGGGCAGGATCGACCAGGGCCGCAGCCAGTCGGGCGCCGGCTCCGTCGCAGGCAGGCTGCGCGCGGCGAGGTGCACGAGCCAGCTCGCGCCGACGAAGGGCAGCGAGTGACTCGGCAGCGCCACGGCGGCGAAGATGGCGTCGAACGCCGCGACGAGCGCCACGGCGAGCACCGCGCCGAGCACCACGAGCGCGACCGGGTGGCCGCCCCCCGGCGCGAACACGGCCGTCGCGAGGGTCGTCAGGACGGCCGCGCAGCCGTGCACGCCCTCGCGCACCGCCCGGGCGCCGAGCCCGAGCCCGGCGGCCGTCACGGCGGCGACCGCGACGGCGAGCAGGGTCGCGAGGGCGAGGCGCGGGAAGAGCGCCACCGCCGCGGCGACGAGCGCCCCGCTGCCGAGGTCGCGCGACAGGACGATCTGCCCGTAGGGGCGGAGCACGATCTCGAGCGCGGCGCGGAGGAGCTGCCGCTCGCGCGTCAGCGCCGCAGCCACGGCGGCACCTCCTCCTGTTGCAGCAGGGTCGCCACGGTCTCGGCGCGACGGATGACCGCGTGCTCGCCGCGCTCGGACACGAGGACGACGTTGGGGCGCAGCGTGATGAACTGCATCCACTGCGTGACGTTGTAGGCGCCGACGTGCCCGATGACGACGCGCTCGCCCGCCTCGAGGGGCGCGAACATCAAGGCTTCCCGCACGACGTCGATGTTCATGCACAGCGGACCGAAGAACACCGTCGGCTCCGCGAGCCCGCGCGGCTCCTGCGCCGGAAAGACGTCGTGCCGGTACCACCAGGCGGTGGGCAGGATGTTCACGCCGGCGTCGAGCACGACGCCGCGCCGCCCGTCGGCGAGGCGCTTGTTGGCGAGCACCGTGGCGACGAGGATGGCGGCGTCGTCGACCATGGCCCGGCCGGTCTCGAGCACGATGCGCGGGGGCGGGGCGCCCTCGAGGCCCTCGTCGAGGCCGTCGGCGAGCTGCTCGACGTACTGACCGAGCGAGGGGGTGAGCTCCTCGCCGGGCAGGTACTGCTGGTGCAGGGTGTTGTGCGAGGCGAAGCCGCCTCCGAGGTCGAGGCTGTCGATGCGCACGCCGTGCTCGCGCTCGAGTCGGCGGAGGAAGCGCGCGAGGGCCCGCGCTTCGTGGCGGTAGGCGGCCGGGTCGAGCACGAAGGTCCCGATGTGGCAGTGCAGCGCCGTGAGCTCGAGCACGCCCCTGCGCAGGAGCCGCCGCACGGCCTGGTCGGCGCTGCCGTTGTCGAGCGTGAAGCCGAAGCGGTCCCACTGCTGCACCGGCAGATCGCCGATGTGCACGCGCAGCCCCACCTGGGGTCGCAGGCCGAGGCGCTCGGCCACCCGCTCGGCGAACTCGAGCTCGTCGAGGTGGTCGACGTGGACGTGCACGCCGGTGCGGAAGGCGACCTCGAGGTCGCCGGCGCTCTTCGCCGGGCCGTTGAAGAGGATGCGCGCCCCGGGCACGCCCGCGCCGAGGGCCTTCTCGAGCTCCATGCCCGACACCACCTCGGCCCACGAGCCTTCCTGATGCATCACCTCGCAGATCGCGCCGAGGTAGTTGGTCTTGTACGACCAGGCGACGACGAAGTCGTCGAAGCGCCGCGAGAGCTGGCTGCGGAGCTCGCGGACGCGCTGCCGCAACAGCCGCTCGGAGAACAGGAACAGGGGCGAGCCGTGGGCGGCCACGAGCTCGGCGATCGAGACGCCCTCGAAGTCGCGCATCGGACGGACGGCGTTGGCCGCGCCGAACTTGTCGGCGCCGCCGAGGGCGTGGCGCACGATGACGGGGCGCTCGTAGCGTGGGCTCATGACGCTCTCCTCACCCCCACGGAGTCGAAGCGACCACTCGCGGAGAGCGCGCCGTACGTCGCGAGGTCCTGGACCTGGTCCAGGCTGATGCGCACGAACTGCGTGCCGACGCGGTAGGGCGGTAGCTCGGGCACCGGCTCTCCGCACGCGAGCATGACGTACGCCCAGGGCAGGTTCTGCCCGGCGCCGGTGGCGAGGTACACCCACGCCGGGAAGCGCGGGTTGACCTCGAGCACGTAGAGCTCGCCCGTGGCGCGCTCGCGCAGGAACTCGACCTCGAGCCCGCCGCGCCAGCCGAGCGCCTGGACGAGCGAGCTCGTCGTCCGCAAGAGGTCCGGACCGTCCACGGTGACGCCCGACCAGCCCTTGCCCTTGTCGGTGAGCGCCATCTTGCGCATGGCCACGGCGCCCACGAGCGCCCCCTCGCCGTCGCCGAGCGCCGCGACGTTGTACTCCTCGCCCGCCACGTAGCGCTGCACGATGACGGGCAGGCCCCAGCTCGCGGCGAACTGGTGAAAGGCGAGGACCGCGTCGGCCTCGCTGTGGACGATGGTGGCGCCGTAGAAGACGCCCTTGACGACGAGCGGCAGGCCGAGGCGGTCGACCAGTGTGCGCACGGCCTCGGCGTGCCCGACGGCCTCGCTGTCCGGCGTCCGGAAGCCCCCGCGCCCCGCGAGCTCGGGCAGGCGCGCCTTCGTGGCGGCCGCGAGCGCGTCGAGGCGCGGCACGAAACAGGCGATGCCGAGCTCGGCGAGCTCGCGCTCCGAGGCAGCCACGGCGCGGAGCTCCGAGTCCAGGGTCGGCAGGAGCACCTCGATGCCGAGCTCGCTGCGCAGCGCGCGCAGCCGATCGAGCATCGCGAGCCGGCCGGCCTTCGGGTAGGGCAGGATGGCGCCCGCGTCGAGCAGCCCCTGTGCGTAGAAGCCGGGGTCGAGCGCGTCGTAGCCGAGGCCGACGAGCTTGCCCCGGAACTCCGGCACCGCGCGGAGCGAGCGGCACACCGCGACGCCCGGCGCCGGATTGTCGGTGGCGTTCATGCCGGTGACGGCGACCACCGCCTCGAGGGGGGGCCGCATCACTTCACGAGCCCGTGCTCGCGCAGGCGCAGGACGAAGTCGTCGACGTCGCGCCGCACGTCCTCGCCGCCCTCGACCTCGAAGGACGCCCCGAGGCCGACGGCGATGGCGTCGACGTCGAGACCCGCCTTGAGGCCGGCGAGCACCGCCAGGCCGGCGGCGTTGACCGTGAAGGTGTGGCCCGTCAGCGGGTCGAACACGAAGCCCGATTCGCTGACTGCGAGCTGCCGCAGTCGCGAGCTGTCGCTGGACATGGCGTGCCTCCGGACGTGCGGGAACGCGTCGCGCGCGGCACTCGAGTCGGCTGCGCACTTCGCGGCGGGTGCACGGATGCCCCTGCAGTGAACGTGCCGACGCGCGCAGCCCCGCGTCCGCGCGGCTTTCGCGCCGCTCTGTGCACGCGCCGCCGCGTCGCGTCTCGCCGGCCACCGCGCACTGCGCAACTCGTGCACAGCGCGAGCCCACGGGCATGCGCAGCCCGCTGGGCTCCACCCGGCTCCCATCTCCCGTCGCCGGCTCCCGCTCACGCACCCCCTCCCGCCCCCACGCCCGCGCCCGCGCCCGCGCCCGCGCCCGCCCACGCCCACGCACGCGCGCCCGCCCACGCCCACGCACCCAGTCGGGGCAGGCGCGGGGGTGGAGCGCGCCGCGTTCGCACCTGCTCGAGCGCGCGCACGGGCCTCCATGGGCCTGTCCGCTCCGGCGGCAGCCCATCTCGGGAACGTGGGAGGGGATGGCTCGCACGGGGGAGGGTCATCCCCGGACGAGGTTCCCTAAAGGGGAACTGAGGGCGGGGATGAATGCGTCATCCCGGGTGCCAGTTCCCATTTCGGGAACGTGGGAGGGGGATGGCTCGCACGCGCGCGAGTCATCCCCAGTTGGCGTTCCCATTCCAGGAACTGCCAAGGGTGATGACGGGTGATGATCTCACGCCCGCGCCCGCACCCCCTCACGCCCCCGCCCCCGCGCTCGCACTCGCGCGCCCGCTCGCGCGCTCAGATCTCGTAGCCGAGCACGAAGCGCGGGTAGAGCTGCCGCGTCTCGCCGTCGGAGAACACGAGCCACAGCTGGTAGTCGGGCCGCGCCCAGACCATCGTGAGGCCCGCGTACATCGCGCCGCCCCAGGGCCACATCGACTCCACGGTGAGGGGCAGCTCGAGCCCTTCGAAGGTGAGACGATTGCGCCGCAGCGTGAGCCCGCCCACGCGGAACGTCTGCGTGTGCGACAGGATGGCGGTCGCGCCGAGCGTGAACCGAACCTCGCCCGCGGCCACGCCGAACGACATCCCGGGTGCGTTGACGAGGCCGACGCCGGTGGCGTCGAAGCCCTCGACGCCGATGGCTCCGAACCACAGCCCCAGCCGTTCGTGGAGCTCGAGCGCGAAGTCGGGGGTGGCGTAGGACCAGCCCACGCCGGCCAGAATCTCGTTCGAGAGCACGATGGCGCTGACGCGCGCGTCCAGCCACAGGCCGTGCGGCAGTCCCCCGCGGACGCCGCCCGTCACGCGCGGCACGATGCGCTGCTCGGCCTCGACGAGGCGCCGCGGCAAGACGTCGAGCGACAGGCCGACGACCCCACGCAGCTCACCTTCGTCGGGGCCCCGCGGGTAATAGAAGGCCCCGCGGTTCGGGCGGGGCTCCTCCGGGGCGGCCGGCACGTCGTCCGCGCGCGCCGTGGCCGGACCCGCGGCGAGCGCCGCGAGGGCGGCGACCGCCACGAGGGCGACGAGCGCTGCGCTGCAGAGACCGGGCGCGGTCGCACGCCTCGTCGGGGCCGGTCTCGGGCGCTGCACGCCCGCCAGGGTACACGCGTCCCTCACGCCGGACTTGCGTCCTCGCGGGGTTGAGGTAAAACAGTAGTCGTACCAGTCATCATTTCGCGCGACCGGCCGGCGAGTCGGGTCGCGGCGATCCACGGGAGGCGATCATGATCACGGACACCGTGCCCCTGAAGCTCCGGCGCAAGCCCGCGCGCGCCGCCGCCACGACGAGCGAAGCGCCCTCCGCGGCGACGAGCACGGCGCCCGCAGCGCGCATCTTCGGGGATCGGGCGCGCCGTGTCGCCGACGCCCTCGCCGCGGCCGCGATCCCCGAAGGCAAGGTGCTCGAGGGTGGCGGGCGCTCGACGACGGAGCGGCTCGAGCGCTACCTCGCGAGCGTGCCGCGCAGCGCCGGCCTCGCCTACGCGGGCGCGCTCTGGACGCTGGAGGCGGCCTCGCTCCCCCTCACGGGGCGCACCTTCTCGGCGCTGCCCCTCGGCGAGCGGCAGCGCCTGCTCGAGCGCTGGGAGAAGCTCCGCTCGCCGCACCTGCGCAACGCGCTCCGCGCCCTGCTCGTGCCGATGAAGTTCGTGCACTTCGACCGGCCCGAGATGTTCGCCGCGATGGGCTGCCGCTACACTTGGCCGACGGTGCGCGACGAGGAGCCGCGCTGGCTCGGGCAGGTCGTGGACGGGCGCCAGGCCACCGAGGACACGACCGTCGAGTGCGACGTCGTCGTGGTGGGCACGGGCGCCGGTGGCGCGGCGGTCGCGTACGAGCTCGCGCAGCGCGGTCGCGCGGTCGTGATGCTCGAGGAGGGGGACTTCCATCGCCGCGCGAGCTTCGACGGCCGGCCCGCGCACGCCTATCACAAGCTCTACCGCGACCACGGGCTCACGATGGCGCTCGGCAACGTGTCCATCCCGATCTGGACGGGGCGCTCCGTCGGCGGCACGACGACCATCAACTCGGGCACGTGCTACCGCACGCCCGAGCGCACGCTCGCCAGCTGGCGCTCGAGCTTCGGCCTGCCGGCGGTGTTCTCGGACACCGGGCTCGATCCGTACTTCGCGCGCGTCGAGGCGATGCTGGCCGTCACGGCCGCCAACCCGGCGCACGTGGGCAAGGTCGGCGAGGTCATCGCGCGCGGCGCCGAGCGGCTCGGCTACCGCCACGGCGTGCTCAAGCGCAACGCGCCGGACTGCGACGGCCAGGGCGTGTGCACGATGGGCTGCCCGACGGGTGCGAAGCGCTCGACCGACGTGAGTTACGTGCCCGAGGCGCTCAAGCGCGGCGCCATGCTCTACACGGGCGCGCGGGTCGAGCGCGTCGATCTCGTGGCGGGCCGGGCGCGCGGCGTGACGGTGCGGCTGCGGAGCGGTCACACGCTCACCGTGCGCGCCAGCGCCGTCGTGGTCGCGGCCGGCACCTTCCAGACGCCGCTCCTCATGCGGCGGAGCGGCGTGGGCCGCACGAGCAACATGCTCGGCAAGAACCTCTCCGTGCACCCGGCCACGCGCGTCATGGCGCTCTTCGACGAGCGCATCGACATGTCGAGCGCCATCCCGCAGGGCTACTGCGTCGAGGAGTTCGCCGAGCAGGGCATCATGTTCGAGGGTGGCTCGACGCCGCTCAACGTGACGGCGCTCAACATCCCATGGAGCGGTCCGCGCTTCATGGACCTCGTCGAGCGCTACCCGCACCTGGCGACCTTCGGCTTCATGGTCAAGGACGAGAGCCGCGGCGAGGTGCGCACCGGGCCGGGGGGCAAGCCGCTGCTCTTCTACAACCTCGGCGACCGCGATCTCGCGCGCGTGCACCAGGGCCTCGCGATCCTGTGCGAGATCTACCAGGCCGCCGGCGCCAAGCGCGTGCTCCCGCTCGTGGCGGGCTGGGACGAGGTGAGCACCCCCGCCGAGCTCGAGCGCTTCCGGCGCGCGCGCCTGCGCCCGGGCGATCTCGAGATGGCGGCCTTCCACCCGCTCGGCACCTGCCGCATGGGCTCCGACCCGGGCAGCTCGTGCATCGGTCCCGACCACGAGGTGCACGACGCCGCGGGCCTGTACGTGTGCGACGGCAGCGCGCTGCCCTCGTCGCTCGGCGTGAACCCGCAGATCACGATCATGGCCCTCGGCCTGCGCGCGGCCGAGATCATCGACGGTCGACTGGGCTAGTCCGCGCCCGCGCCCGCGCCCGCGCCCGCGCCCGCGCCCGCGCCCGCGCCTAGGGCCAGGCGATGGCGACGCGCAGCTCCGCGCTCCGTCCGTCGTTGGTGCAGTCGAAGGCGCCGCGCACGAGGGCCTGCTCCACGCACGCGACCGCGTCCTTGGCGGCGAGACCGCCGACGACCCGAGCGCCCGTCACCGCGCCGTCCTCGCGCACGGCGACCTCGGCCACCGCCACGCTGCCGGTCGGGGCGGTGCAGCGCGCGAGCGGCGCGGCGAGGGCGTCGAGGTGCTCGATCTCGAGGCGCCGGACGCTCCCGTGCTCGACCTTGCCCGCGACGCTGCGGTCGCGCGCGAGCCACCCGGCGCGGCTCTCGAGGTTGGTGGTCGCGTCGACGACGCGCATCCCGGGCCGCGGCTTGCCGGCGAGGTCGCTCGCCTCGAAGGCGACGCGGAGCTTGCGGCGCTCGGGGCCCATGCCGAGGGCGGCGGACGTCGACAACGCGCGACAGAGGCAGCTCTCGCGCGCACCCTCGCGCCCCTCGAGCCGCTCGAGGTCGACGATCTCGCACCGGGCCGGTGCGCCGGGCTCGAGGAGCAGCTCCGCGGCGGCGGCGTCCTCGCCCGCGAAGCACGCGGCGAGCTCGCCGACGCGGTCCCGCCACGCGGGCGAGCTCGCGGCGCAGGTACCGAACGACCCGCCCTCGCAGAGCGTGACGGGTCCGTCGCGGAGCGCCCCTTCGGCGCCGTCTCCGGCGAAGAGCCCGCCGAGCAGGCCGGCGCCCTCCGAGGCCGCGAGCGCGCCGAAGGCGCGGCGGTAGCGCGCGGCGAGCTCGAGCGTCGCGTCCCAGGGCGCCGTGAACGTCTCGACCGGCGTGCCGTCCGTGTCGGCGAGCCGCACCCACAGCTCGTCGCTGCGGCCGTCGGAGCCCGCGACGTGGAGCACGTCGGTCGTGTGCCATCCGGCGCGCCGCGCCCGCTCCGCGCCGGGCGCGCGGTCGAAGGCGCAGCGCGCGCCCGTGGCACGCGAGACGGGCGCGAGCTTCGCGTCGAGCTCCAGCAGCGGCAGGATCGCGTAGTCGGTGGCGACCCGCGCGAGTCCGAGCGCGAGGAGCTGCCGCAGCTCGGCGCGCTCGGCGCGGAAGAGGCCATCGTCCTCGAGCGGCAGCACCGCGACGGGCTCGTGCGCCGCACCCGGAGCCGGAACGGCGGCGGGACCGGATGCGGGGACCGGCGCCGCCGGCTGGAGTCCGGCGGCCCACGGCAGCTGTGGGCCCTGCGGGCAGGGTGGCGCGCAGGCCGAAGCTCCGAGCGCCAGCCCCGCCGTCCCGCCCGCCGCGCGGGCCACGCGCAAGATCGTCCGCCACATGCGCCCCCGCGTAGCGCGGCCGCACCGAGGCGTCGACCGAGCCCTCTGGCGAACGCGCCCGCGCCCGCTCCCGCTCCGCAGGGAAGGCCACCCGCGCCCCGCGCGTTTCACGCCCGGACCATGCCGACGCGCTCGTGCCAGCTTCGCGTGCGCGTCGCCGTGCTCGGCGCCGTCATCGGAGCCTCGGCCGCGTGCCGTCGGACCGGTGCGGAGGAGAGCGACGGCGCGCCGTGCTCGCCTCCCGTCGCGAGCGCCGCACCTGGGCTCGCGCCGGAGTCGCCGACGAGCGTGGTCGCGGTCGACTGGCTCCCCGCGAGCGTGACCCACTGGCGCGCGGACATCGAGACCGCGGCGGTCGTGCACGGCCTGCCAGCGGATCTCGTCGCCATCGTGGTGCTGGTCGAGAGCGGCGGCGACCCCGCGGCGCGGAGCCCCTCGGGCGCGCGCGGCCTCATGCAGATCTTGCCCCCGACCGGCCGGCACATCGCCGGCGTCCGCGCGCTCGCGGACCACGAGGACCGCCGCCTCGTCGAGCCGCGCTACAACCTCGACCTCGGCGCCTGGTACCTCGCCCGGCAGCGCGCGGACTTCGCCGCCGACGATCCCGGCAAGACGGTCGAGCTCGTGGCCGCGGCCTACAACGGCGGGCCGGGGCGCCTCGCCCGGCACCTGCGCGGCGAGGGCACGCTCTCGGCCGAGACGGACCGCTACGTCGGCTGGGTCGGGGGCATGTGGCGCGAGCGGCGCGCTCCCCGCTCCGTCACCTACGCCGCCTGGTGGGACGCGGGCGGCTCGCGCCTCGTGACGCGCGCCGCCCGGGCGCTCGACGAGCCGGTCGCGCCGCCGCCCTGAGGCGCGCGGGCGTCTGCGGGCTCTCCCCCGAAGCTCCACGAAGACACCCTCGTCTTCTGCCCGCAGCAGTGCCAAGGAAAGGGCGCGCGCGCGAGCGCCCTCGGGCGTCGCGGCGGCGCGCGAAGTCAGCACCCAGCCAAGCGGGATCCTCATGGCCAAGTCGAAAGTCGCGATCCTCAAGACCTCTCCGAAGACGGTGCTCGAGGACTACCACCGCCTCATGAACCTCGGCGGCTACCAGGACGTGATCGCCAAGGACGCGGACACGGGCCTCAAGGTCAACATCTCGTGGCACTTCTTCTACCCGGCGGCCTCGACGACGCCGTGGCAGCTCGACGGCGTCATCCGCGCGATGCTGAAGGACGGCTACGACAAGAACCTCGTGCACGCCTGCCACAACCGCACGGTCGTCATCGACGCGCACCTCGGCGAGCGCGAGAACAAGCAGCTCGCCGTGGTCGAGGCGCACGGCCTGCGCAACGTGCACCTCTACGAGGGCGAGGAGTGGATCCCGATCGGCGACGCGGTCGGCGACCTCCGCAAGAAGTTCCTGTGCCTCAACGACGTCTACCCGAAGGGCTTCAGCATTCCGAAGCGCTTCATCGGCGAGAACATCATCCACCTGCCCACCGTCAAGACGCACATCTTCACGACCACGACGGGCGCGATGAAGAACGCCTTCGGCGGGCTGCTCAACGAGCACCGCCACTGGACCCACCCGGTCATCCACGAGACGCTCGTCGACTTGCTCATGATCCAGAAGAAGATCCACCGCGGCGTGTTCGCCGTGATGGACGGCACCTTCGCCGGCGACGGCCCCGGGCCGCGCTGCATGGTGCCGCACGTGAAGAACGTGCTGCTCGCGTCGGCCGATCAGGTCGCCATCGACGCCGTGGCGGCCAAGCTCATGGGCATGGACCCGCTCGCGGACTGCAAGTTCGTGCGCCTCGCGCACGAGCTCGGGCTCGGCTGCGGCGACGTGCGCGACATCGAGATCGTGGGCGACGTCGAGGCTGCCAAGGAGAACTGGCACTTCGACGGGCCCTTCAAGCAGATGACCTTCGCCTCGCGCAACCAGCACCGCATCTACTGGGGTCCGTTGAAGAAGCCGGTCGAGTGGTCGCTCAAGACCTGGCTCGCGCCCTGGGCCTACGTGGCGAGCGTCGCCTACCACGACATGTTCTGGTACCCGCGCTACGCGAAGGAGAAGATGGCGCCCGTGCTCGAGAGCGAGTGGGGGCGCCTGTTCGCGAACTGGGCCGAGGTGCAGCCGGACGCCGAGGGGCGCGGCTTCCCCGACGTCGGCGCGGCGTGCCCCGACCTCGTGCGCATCGGCATGAAGCACTTCCTCGAGGGCGCGCGCCTCGTGGGCATGGCCGTCACCGAGAGCCCGGAGGTCAAGAACCGCCAGCGCCGGCACGCGACCCCGGCGGCGTGAGCGCGAGGCTCAGCGGAGCTCGCGCTTCAGGATCTTGCCGGTCGGTCCCTTCGGGAGCGACGCGCGGAGCTCGACCGAGCGCGGGTACTTGTAGGCGGCCACGTGCGCCTTGCAGTGCAGGATGAGCTCCTCGACGGTGGCGCTCGCGCCGGGCTTGAGGGCGACCACGGCCTTCACCTCCTCGCCGAGGCTCTCGTGCGGCACGCCGACCACGGCCGCCTCGAGCACGGCGGGGTGCTGGTAGAGCACCTCCTCGACCTCGCGCGGGTACACGTTGAAGCCGCCCCGCAGGATCATGTCCTTCTTGCGGTCGACGATGAAGTAGTAGCCGTCGAGGTCGCGCACCGCGACGTCGCCCGTCGCGAACCAGCCGTCGCGGATGGCCTCCGCCGTCGCGTCGGGCCGGCGGTAGTAGCCCTTCATCACGTTGTGCCCCTTGATGTGGATCTCCCCGGGCACGTTCGCGGCCTCGATGACCTGGCCCGCGGCGTCCACGAGCCGGAGCTCGACGCCCCAGAGCGGCACGCCGATGGAGCCCGCCTTCTTCTTCTCGGGCACGTTGGAGGCCGCGACGGGCGAGGTTTCGCTCAACCCGTAGCCCTCGAGGATGTTGACCCCATACTTCGCGTCGAAGGTGCGCATCACCTCGACGGGCATCGGCGCGCCGCCCGAGACGCAGGTGCGCAGGGTCCCGAGGTCGTAGCGGTCCGCGTCCGGGTGGTGCAGGAGCGCGAAGTACATCGTCGGCACGCCGGCGAAGAGCGTCACGCGCTCGGCCGTGATGGCCGCGAAGGCCGCGCCCGCGTCGAAGCGCGGCAGGAGCACGAGCTTGCCGCCCGCGAGCAGGGTCGCGTTCTGCATCACGGTCTGGCCGAAGGAGTGGAAGAGCGGCAGGACCGCGAGCGAGACCGAGCCGGCGTCCATCTCGAAGAGGCGCGCGACGACGTCGGCGTTGTAGAGCAGGTTCACGTGCGTGAGCTCGGCCCCCTTCGGTCGCCCGGTCGTGCCCGAGGTGTAGAGCAGGACGGCCGTGTCGTCGGCCCGCGTGTCCGGGATCTCGGGCTCGGGCGCGCTCGCCGCGCACAGGGCCTCGAAGTCGAGGGCGCCGTCGGGTAGGGCAGCCCCCGCACCGGCCGCGCCCGGGGCGCGCACCACGACGAGTCGCTCGCACCCGGGCGTGCGGGCACAGCCGCTCTCTGCCGCAGGGAGCAGGCCCTCCCACGCGACGAGCACGCGCGCCTCGCTGTCCGCGAGGTAGTACGCGACCTCGTCCGCCACCGAGAGCGCGTTGATCGGCACGACGGGGCAGCCCGCGAGGTGGCAGCCGAAGTACGCGATCGTGAACTCGGGGACGTTCGGCAGGAGGAGCGCCACGTGCGCGCCGCGCGCGACGCCGAGGCGGCGGAGGCCACCCGCGAAGCGCTGCGCGGCGCGATCGAGCGCCCCGTAGTCGAGCTGCTCCGGGCCGAGCGCGACGGCGGGAGCGTGGGGGCGCCGGCGGGCGCTCGTGCGGAGGAGCGTGGCGAGGTTGAGGCTCATGGGCGGCCAGGCCGCTGTAGCAGCAGGCGGCGGGCGAGCTCAACCGTTCGGGGTGCGGTCGCCGGCGGTTGGCCACTTCTCGGCCTGCCGCCTGAAGTCTGTCGCCCGTAGCCTTGCGTGTGGCATGCTCGCGGGTGGCGACCTCCGCTAGAGCCACGATGCATCCGAAGCCCACGCCGTCTCCCTCCGCCGCGCGTGCGACCGCGCGTGCCGGTGGGCGTGCCCGGACGGGCGCGCGCGGGTCGGGCAGGCGCCCGCGCGCTGCAGGCGGCGCGTCGCTCGCGATCCCGCCGGCGGCGCCCTCCCAGCCCCAGGCCTTCGAGCCGGGCCGGCTGCCGCGCCAGCGCCCGGGCACGGCGGGCGGCGTGCGGGCGAAGAACCGCGAGGAGCGCACGCGCGTGCTGTGCGAGGCGGCCCTGCGGCTGTTTCTGACCCACGGAGTCGAGACCGCGACGGTCGACGAGATCACGCGCGCGGCGGACGTCGCGAAGGGCAGCTTCTACCGCTACTTCGACGACAAGGAGCAGCTCGTGGACGCGCTCTTCGCGCCGCTCCGGACGTCCGTCGTCGGGGCGATCCGGCGCTGCGAGGCGGCGCTCGCGAACGAGACGCGACCCGAGACGCTCGCCTCGACCTACCAGGCGCTCGCGACCGAGCTCGCGGGCGCCCTGCTCGGCTCGCTCGATCTCGTGCGGCTCTACCTGCAGGAGTGCCGCGGGCCGGCCGAGGGCGCGCGCCGGCCGATCCGCGCCCTGTCCGAGGACCTCGCCGAGGGGGCCTTCGCGCTCACGTACGCGGCCCACGTGCACGGCCTGTTGCGCCCGCTGCCGCCGAAGCTCACGGCCCTCGCCGTGGTCGGGGCGGTCGAGGCACTGCTCATGGGCTTCCTCGAGCAGCGCGACCTCGGCGCGCTCCCCGAGGTGCCGGGCGCGCTCATCACCATGCTGCTCGACGGCCTGCGGCGGCGCTGAGGCGCGCGCTCGAGCCCCGCGTAAACCGCGAGCGCGGGTCCCCTCCCTGACCACGACCGACGGCGCGGAGGAGGGTCGATGCCGATTGCCGGCGCCCTCCACCGAGCGTATCCGTCGGATTGGCGGAGCTCGACGGTCGCGAGGTCCTGCGGTGCGGTCACGGAGGTCTCGGGGCGATGACGAGGGTGCAGGTCGAGACCGAGTGGGCGGGCACACCGGAGGGTGTGGCGGTCGTCACGGCCGCGCTTGCGGACGTCTTCGCGGAGCGTTCGCTCGTCCTCGCGGCGGCCGAGGTCGACGAGGCGCGCTGGCGCGAGCTCTCGGTCGCGTGCCGGCAGGCGCTCGCCGCGGACGTCGAGGGCAGGGCACGCTACGCGGCGCGCTACACGGGGACGATGGCCGCTCGCGAAGGATCTGCGCCTGCTGCGCGTCGAGCTCTGCGGCGCACTCGGGGCCGAGGTCGTCTTCGTACGCCGCGACCGGCGCGAGGTCGAGCTCGGAGGCCTCTCCGACTCCGAGGCCGACGCCGTGCTCTTCGCCGCGACCTTCGTGCGGCAGGGCCTCGAGGGCTCGCTCGTGCTCGTCGATCGGCCCGAGCTCTACCAGGACCCGAAGCAGGCGGGCGCGTTCGTCCGCGGCCTTGCGGGGCTCGGCCACAACCAGCTCGTCGTCGCCACCAGCACCCCCGATCTCTGCGACGGCATCGACGGCACGCTGCGCATCGACCTCGAGGCAAAGCGTGGCTGAAGGCATCCCGTTCCGGGCGCTCGGCACGAGCTTCGAGCTCGTGTGGGAGATGGACGCCCTGCGGCAGGGACGCGAGCAGGCGTCGTTCCGCGTCACCGAGCGGGAGCAGGCCCTGCGCTGGGTGGGCTTCGTGCTCGACGAGCCGCACGGGCTCCGCCTGCTTCGCGCCGTGCTCGCGGCGAGCCCCCACTTCGAGCCCGATCGCCTCACGGACGTCGAGGTCATCGAGGAGGTGCTGAAGGCGCTCGAGCGGCGGCGCCTGCGCGTGTTTCAGGGTGTGGACTTTCGGGGTGGGGGGACGGCGCCGGGCGCTGGCGCAGCGTTTCTTCGACCAGGCGATCGAGGCGCTCGAGACGACGACCGGCGAGCGCGTTCGACGCGGGCATGATGCGGCCAGCGACTGCGGCTCGCGCGGCAAGAGCCCGAAGTGTGTGCGCTGGAGCTCGGACGGTCGTTTCGTGACCGTGGCGGGGCACGTGCTCGACATCGTTCGCGGTCGCGAACGCTTCTTCGAGCCGCAGCCTGCCGGCCCGTTCGAGGAGATTCTCTACGACCCGGCGACCGGAGAGAGAGCCGTGAGCGGGCCTCCGCCCGCGCCCGGGCAGACCGTGGCTTTCGATCGCACGAACAAGCTGTGGTCACCTGCGAACTGGCCGAGGACGTGCGTCTGCACGTACTTGCGCTCCCCGACTTGCGGGAGGTGGCGACCCTGCTGATTCCAACGAGGTGGCTGCGCTGTCCTCATCGTGTCGTGGTGTCGCCCGATGGCAAGACGGTCGCTGCTTCCCTGGGCGAGGCAGTGTGGGCGTGGAACGTGGAGACTCAGAGGATGATCGCCAGCTTCGCTCCAACGTGGGAGACGCTGCTGCCCGAGTTCTATTTCACGCCCGATGGCAACAGGCTCTTGGTCCATGTATCTGGTCGTCCGAATTCGGACATGTTGGATGTGTTTCCCCAGCACTTCGAACGAAGGCCGTTGGACGTTGTTTGGGATGCGCGCACCGGAGCCAAGCTCAGGCAGACGACCGTCCATTTTAGCGAAGCTCCATTCTGGTGGGCGGCGCGGCCCATCGCTCTTGCGCCCGACAGTAAGACGTACGTCGATGACACGGGTTGGCTGTACAGGGTGGACGGCGCGGCGCCTCCGGCTCGGCTCGTGGGGCTACCGTGGAGCCGCTGCGGGGGCCACGGGCACGTGCAATGGTCGAAGCGCAACATCATCGCTCTCGGCTGTGGGCAACTGTTCGATGGAGAGACTAGACCGAGAAGCAGCGATTAGCCGTTAGCCGTTAGCCATTAGGCGTCTGATCGAATTTAACTGATCAAGTTCAATGAGGCCGCAGCTCATAGTTCCACTCCCCGTGGAAGGCGTGCGTATGCAACGCGAGCGACTTCATTTGCGCCCTCGAGATGAGAACGCCAGTCGGGTACGACTT
>JACRDA010000481.1 GCA_016212965.1 Myxococcales bacterium | reverse complement strand
GGGGCGGGGAGCGGGTGCGGGGGCGGGGGCGGGTGCGGGGGCGGGTGCGGGGGCGGGGGCGCGTGCGAGGGCGGGCGCGAGTGCGGGCGCGTGGGCGTGGGCGTGGGCGTGGGCGTGGGCGTGGGCGTGCGCGGGTGCGGGTGCGGGCGCGGGGGCGGGGGCGTGAGGGGGCGGGGGCGTGAGGGGGCGTGAGGGGGGAGAGTCGAGTCGGTTCCGGCACCGGGCTCTGCCCGAACTGCTCCGGACGAAACGGCGTGCCTTGGGGCGCGCGGTGGCGTCTTCGCTGCCTCTTCCTCCGCCCCTCTTCCCTCGGCCCCTCGACCCCTACGTGCCGACGCAGCGCGGTTGCTTCTAGATGTCGTAGTAGAGGTGGAACTCGTACGGCACCGGGCGCATGCGCACCGGATCGACCTCGCGCTCGCGCTTGTAGCCGATCCAGGTCTCGAGCAAGTCGCGGCTGAAGACGTCGCCCTTGAGGAGGAACTCGTGGTCCTTCTCGAGCGCCTCGAGCGCGCGGTCGAGGCCGCCCGGCATCTGCGGCACGTCGTGCAGCTCCTCGGGCGAGAGCGAGTAGATGTCCTTGTCGAGCGGCTCGCCCGGATCGATGCGGTTCTGCACGCCGTCGAGACCCGCCATGAGGAGAGCCGTGAACGCGAGGTACGGGTTGCAGGACGGGTCGGGGAAGCGCACCTCGATGCGGCGCGCGTTGGCCGAGGTGCCCGAGACCGGGATGCGGATGGCGGCCGAGCGGTTGCGGCTCGAGTAGGCGAGGTTGACGGGGGCCTCGTAGCCGGGCACGAGGCGCCGGTAGCTGTTCGTGGTCGGGTTGGTGAGCGCGGCGATCGAGCGCGCGTGCTTCAACACGCCGCCGATGTACCAGAGGCCGACGTCGCTGAGGCCCGCGTACCCGTCGCCGGCGAACAGGTTCTTGCCGTCCTTCCACAGGGACTGGTGGCAGTGCATGCCGCTGCCGTTGTCGCCGAACATCGGCTTCGGCATGAAGGTCGCGGTCTTGTTGTGGCGGCGCGCCACGTTCTTGACCACGTACTTGAACCACATGAGGTTGTCGGCCATCGTGGTGAGCGGCGCGTAGCGCACGCCGATCTCGCACTGCCCGGCCGTGCCGACCTCGTGGTGGCCGACCTCGACCGTCATGCCCGAGTCCTGCAGGGTCATCATCATGTCGGCGCGGATGTCGGCGAGCGTGTCGGTCGGCGGGACCGGGAAGTAGCCCTCCTTGTGGCGCACCTTGTAGCCGAGGTTCGGGCCCTCGCGGCCGGTGTTCCAGGCCGCCTCCTCGCTGTCGATCTCGTAGAAGGCGCCGCGCGGCGCGCTGTCGTAGCGCACCGAGTCGAAGATGAAGAACTCGGCCTCGGGGCCCACGTACACGGTGTCGGCGAGGCCGGAGCTCTTCACGTAGGCCTCGGCTTTGTGCGCGATGTAGCGCGGGTCGCGGCCGTAGGGCTGACCGGTGATGGGGTCGGCCACGTCGCCGACCATCGACAGGGTCTTGTAGGCCGGGAAGGGATCGATGCGCGCCGTGGCAGGGTCCGGCGTGAGCTTCATGTCGGAGGCGTTGATGGGCTGCCAGCCGCGCACGCTCGAGCCGTCGAAGCCGATGCCCTCCTCGAACAGCTCCTCGGTCAGGCGGTTCACGGGCAGCGTGGTGTGCTGCCAGATGCCGGGCAGATCGATGAACTTCAGGTCCACGAACTTGCACTCGTGGTTCTTGGCCAGCGTGATGACGTCCTTCGGCTTCATGGGTCGCTCGCTTCCTCGTTCGGCTGTTGTCGCGGACGGCACACGCCTCCGCTTCCGGCCCCGCAGGCCGGCCCCTTCACGCGCCCGTGCTGCACCGCCGCAGCCTCAGATCGCGTCCTCGTCGCGCTCGCCGGTGCGGATGCGCACCGCCTCGCTCACCGGCGAGACGAAGATCTTGCCGTCGCCGATGCGCCCGGTCTTCGCGGCGCGCTCGACCGCGGCCACGACGGCACCGACCAGGGCCTCGGGCACCACCACCTCGACCTTCACCTTGGGCACGAAGTCCACGACGTAGGCCGAGCCCCGGTAGACCTCCTTCTTGCCGCCGGTGCGGCCGAAGCCCTTCACCTCGGTGATGGTCATGCCCTGCACGCCCGCCTCGGTGAGGGCTTCCTTCACCTCGTCGAGCTTGAAGGGCTTGATGATGGCTTCGACTTTTTTCATGGGCGCCCGAGTGCCTGTCCGGAGGGTGTCGGACGGCATGTACCACCCGCGTGTTTCGGGAATGTTTCGGGCGCGGCGTGCTCAGGGGCCGTCAGGGATCGAGCGCGACCACGAAGCCGTCGTCGCCGCCGGCGCTCGGGTAGCTCGTGCCCCCGAGGTCGACCGTGCCGGCGTAGCTCCCGCCGAGGCACACCTCGCCCTCCGGTCCGACGGCGACCGCCGTGCCCCGCTGCGCCGCGCCGTCGCCGTAGTTGCGTGCCCACACGGCGTCACCCGTCGTGGAGAGCTTGGCGACGAAGGCGTCGTCGCCGCCGTGGCCCGCGAGGGCCTTGCCGCCGCCGAGATCGAGCGTGCCGGCGTGGCGGCCCGCGACGAAGGCGTTGCCGGTGGCGTCGAGCCCGACCGCGAGCGCGCTCTCGTGGCCCGCGCCGCCGAGAGCGCGGCGCCAGAGCGGGTGACCGTTCTCGAACAGCTTGGCGACGAAGACGTCGCTGCCGCCCGCGCTCGCGAGGGCGGGCTCCTCCGTGCCGAGCGGCAGCATGCCCTGGAAGCCGCCGGCGAACAGGATCTCCTCGTAGGCTCCGGCGCTGCGGACTGCGAGCGCGAGGTGGCAGCCGCCCGGGGCGGCGGGGCACTGGTCGTCGGGGTCGCCGACGACGAGCGGCCAGCCGCTGCCGAAGGCGTTGCCGTACGGGTCGAAGCGCGCCGCGAAGAAATCGACGCCCCCCATGGTCGTGACGATGCCGCCCGGCAGGGCGTCGTCGAAGTCGATGCTCCCGTCGAAGGTGCCGCCGACGACCGAGCGGCCCGCTTCCGAGACGGCGACCGCGAGCGCGCGCGCGCTGCCCGCGCCGCCGAAGCGCCGCGCCCAGGCGAGCGCCCCCGTCGTGGCGAGCTTCGCGAGGAAGGCGTCTTCGACGCCCGTCTGCACGAGCGCTCCGGCGCCGAGATCGAGGCTGCCGGCGAAGCTGCCGGCGATCCAGAGGGCGGCCCCGTCCGGGCCGAGGCCGAGCGCCGCCGCGTGCTGATCCGCGCCGTCGCCGTAGCGCTGGCTCCAGCGCTCGGTGCCGCCGGGGTCGATCGCGGCGAGGTAGAGATCGTCGCCCCCCGCGCTCACGAGCGCGCCCGAGCCGAAGTCGATCTGCCCCGCGAAGTGGCCGAAGAGGTAGACCCCCTCTGCACCGGCGCCGATGGCCGCGACGTGCTGCTCGCCCGCGCCGCCGTAGCTCCGGCTCCACACGAGGGCTCCAGCGGCGTCGAGGCGCGCGAGGAACACGTCGTGGCCGCCCTGGCTCGTGGGGTTGTCGCCGCCGGCTGCGAGCGCGCCCGTGTAGTCGCCCGCGAGGTAGCTCGAGCCGTCCGGTGCGACCGCGACCGCGACGAGCGCCGCGTCGCCCGCGCCGCCGAGCAGGAGCGCGTGGCGGAAGGTGCCGCTCGCGCACGCGCCCGAGCCGTCGCAGCGTCCGGGCGCCGGACAGCCGCCGGCCTCGACCTCGGGATTCGAGTCGAGCGCGTGCGGGCGACAGCTGCCCTCCGAGCCGGCGGCGTTGCAGGCGACGCACGGGCCGAGGCACCCGGCGTCGCAGCACACGCCGTCGGTGCAGTGACCGCTGAAGCACTGCCCGGGCGCGCCGCAGCTCGCGCCGTTCGGGCGCAGCCCCCCGGTCGCGACGCACGCCCCGTCGCCGTCGCACACCTCGGCGGATCCGGCGACGCACGCGTCGCCCTTCGGCACGAGCTCGGTGAGGCACGCGCCTGCGAGGCAGCTGCCGAGCGTGCATGGCTCGTCGTCCGCGGGGCAGTCGGAGGGCTCGTGGCAGGTGTTGTCCGGGTTGAAGAGCCCACCTTCACCGCCGCTGCCGCCGGCCCCGCCCGCGCCGCCGGCGTCGCCGATGTGCAGGCCCGCGTAGCCCGCCAGGATGTGGCAGCCGAAGAGCACGAGACCGGTCGCGCCGAGCGTGGTGGCGAGGAGGTGCGGCGCGCGTCGCATGGGTCGATTCCGGCTCAGAACCGGGCGCGCAGCCCGAGGGTGCCGCCGCCGACCGTGAGCGCCACGGGCGCCCCGGCGTCGCCCGCGCCGCCGGGCAGGGCGAGGCTCACGATGCCGACCACGAGGCCGGCTCCCGCGAGCGCGACGCTCACGGTCGAGACGTGCGCCAGGGCCGTGCCGCGGTCGAGCGCCGCCTGCTCGTCGGGGGCGCACAGGTCGTCGGCGCACCGGCCCCGCAACGCGGCGCCGCCGACGAGGGCCGCGATGCCGGTCGCGGTGCCGAGGGCTGCGCCCGCCGCCGCGACGCCGAAGCCCGTCCACGCGACCAGCTCGAGGTCCGTGGGGCCGGGCTCGAGCTCGTCGGAGGGCGCCAGCGCACCGGTGCTCGAGGCGCCCGCATCCGCTCCGACGCGCACGAACGCCGCGCGGACCTTGCGGTCTTTCTCGCCCTGGGCGACGACGATCCGCCGCTCGATCGGCACGTGACCGTCGAGCTCGAAGCGCAGCCGGTGGACGCCGGGATCGAGCGGGACCGGCGTGCCGTCGAGCCGCTCGCGCACCGTCACGCCGTCGACGCCGAGCCGCACCTCGACCGCGTCGTTGCCCGCGCCGTCCTCGGCCACGACGACGATGGTGGGGAGGGCGGCGTCGAGCTCGCCGAGCCACGCGACGCACTGCGCGCGGACGACGGGCGGGCAATCCGCCTGGCCACAGCGCACGAGCGCCGCGCGTGCCGCGAGGAGCTGGCTCTCGCGGCGCCGCGACTGCGCGGCCGCGAAGCCACCGAGGCACTGCTCGACCACGGCCTCTGCGACCGGCGCCGCCGCGTCGCCCGCGTTCGCGCCGCTGCCGTCGGCCGCGCCCGCGTCGCTCGTGCCGTCGCGCTCCGCGCCTGCGTCGGCCACCGGGGCGGAGGTTCCATCCGGGCCGGCGTCGGCCCCCGTGGCGATCGGGTCGGGTGCGGGCTGCGCGCCGACCTCCGCCACGGCGAGGGCGGCGCACACGCCCGCCGCCGAGAGCGGGAGCGCCAGGCCGAGGAGCCGTCGCAAGCGATTCATGAGGAGTCGGCGCTCACAGGCACTCGCGCCGCGGCACGAGGTTGCCGTGCGCATCTACCACGAAAGGCTGCGCGCAATCGGGGCCGGCCGGCGAGACCGGCGCGCTCGTGGCGACGCCACCGGGTGCGGTCGCGGTGCGCACGCCCGGCAGAGGCAGCGCCACGGTCGCGCGCGCGCTCGCGGCGGCGCTCGCGATCGCGTCCGTCGTGCTCGCGGCGGCGCTCGCGGTCGCCGACCCGGTCGCGGTGGAGAGCGCCGAGGGCGGGGCGGCCGGCGTCGCCTCGGCACCGAGCGTGCTCGCCGTCGGCGGCGCAGTCTCGGCCGCGCTCTAGGCGCCGGGCGGGCTCGTCGCCGTCGCGCGCGTCTCGTC
>JACRDA010000480.1 GCA_016212965.1 Myxococcales bacterium | reverse complement strand
CCGCCGCGCGCGCCGCGCTCGGTCGTGCCGGCGCCGCCGCCCTCGGTGCGCGCCGCGCCCGCCGCCCCGCCGTCCGCGCCGGGGCAGGACCCCGAGCGAGGTCGCCCCGTGGTCCACGCCTCGCCGGCGGTGCGGATGCTCGCGCGCGAGCTCGGCATCGACCTCGCGCGGGTCGTCGGCAAGGGCCCGCACGGGCGCATCCTGCACGAGGACGTGCGGCGCTTCGTCAAGGAGGTCATGAGCGGGACGGCGCCCGTGGGCGCGTCGGCCCCCGTGGGCGCGCCCGTGCTCGATCTCTTGCCGTGGCCGCGCGTCGACTTCGCGCGCTTCGGGCCCGTCGAGGCGCGGCCGCTGGCGCGCGTGCGGCGCATCTCGGCCGCGAACCTGGCGCGCAACTGGGTGATGATCCCCCACGTCACGCAGCACGACGAGGCGGACATCACCGAGCTCGAGGCCTTCCGCGTGCAGCAGAACGAGGAGCAGGGCAAGGACGGTCCGAAGCTCACCCTGCTCGCCTTCCTCGTGAAGGCGTGCGTGGCGGCCCTGCGGCGCTACCCGGAGGTCAACGCCTCGCTCGACGGCGAGAGCCTGGTGCTCAAGCGCTATTTCCACATCGGCTTCGCCGCCGACACCCCGCAGGGGCTCGTCGTGCCGGTGGTGAAGGACGCCGACCAGAAGGGCGCGCTCGCCCTTGCAGGGGAGCTCGCCGAGCTCGCCAAGAAGGCGCGCGAGGGCAAGCTCGCGCCCGGCGACATGCAGGGCGGCACCTTCTCGATCTCGAGCCTCGGCGGCATCGGGGGCACGGCCTTCACGCCCATCATCAACGCCCCGGAGGTCGCCATTCTCGGCGTGTCGCGCGCCGTCACGAAGCCGGTCTGGGACGGCAAGGCGTTCGAGCCGCGCCTCGTGCTGCCGCTGTCCCTGTCCTACGACCACCGCGTCGTCGACGGCGCCCTGGCGGCGCGGTTCACGACCTACCTCGGCACGATCCTCGCCGACGTGCGGCGCATGCTTCTTTAGCTATTAGCTATTAGCTATTAGCTATTAGCGATTGGCTATTGGATCTTAGATATGGGAGCCGCCGGCGCCGCCCGTGGCCCCGCCGCCGCCCGAGCCTCCGGGCCCACCGCCACTGGCACCGCTGCCACCACCGCCGGTGCAGGGTGGGTTGCAGCTGCTGCTGCAGTCCCACGCCCCGGCGACGCAGTGGCACGTGACGTCGCAGAGGCCACACTGGCCGAAGCTGTCGAGCCAGCACATGGAGCCCTCGCAGCAGGGCTCGGCCGGGGCGGTCGCGCAGTCGTTGCTGCACGTCGCGCCACCGGCACCACCGCCATCGGCGGCGCTCCCCTCGTCCGACGGCTTGCCGCAGGCCGGTGCACTGACGACGTGCAGCCCGAGCGCCACGCAGGCGAGCGCCACGAGTCTGCGGGCGGCGCGAGCCGTCCCCTCGGGACCCTTCATGGAGACCATGGTTCCGGCAGATACAAGGATCGTGCCAGGCGTCGCGTCGCGAAGGTAGCGGATCTCCTTGCAACAGTCGGAGCCGTCTCGGCGGGAGCTCGCGGCTTGGCACGGATTGACACATCCAGGCAGCCGGATCCCCATCCTCAAGGTCGGCCCGGTTCCACGCGACGCGATCGCGGGGGCTCCGCCGGCAGGCAGGTGACGCCCTCGCGCGCTCGCCGAGACGACGAGCGCGACGGCGTGGTGGTCGCGAGCGACGTCGGGAGGTCAGCGCCAGCCGCGCCCGTTGCTCCCCGTCTCGTAGCTGACCTTCGTCGAGAACACGGCGCCGGCGAGCTCAGCTCGCGAGCTTGACCGCGATCCACTGGTTGAGGCTCACCCCCTCGCGCTCGGCCTCGCGGGCCAGCCGCTCGTGCAGCGAGGCCGGGAGGCGCACGCGCAGGTTGCCGGAGAACTTGCGCTGCGGCTCGGGGATCGGCTCGCCGTGGCGGCGCGCGCTGTCGATGAGCAGGCCGAGAACCTCGCGGGCGTTGGTCGTCGCTTCCTCGAGCGTGGCGCCATGCGTGCGCGCGTTCTGCCACGCGGGCAGCATGGCGATGTAGCACTGGTCCTCGGGGGACCAGTAGAGGACGATCTGGTAATCGTCAGGCCTTGGGCCGGGTCTCGACCGAGCGGACCGCGTCGTCGACCTGCTCTTCTTGGTAGCGTTTGGCATCGTCACCCTCGCGACCGCTCATCACCAACAGCTTGCCGGCGGGGTGGCCCCACTTGCGGTGGGAGCCCCGGGAAGCCTGGCGCACGAAACCCGCCTTGCGCAGCCTGGCCTCGAGCTCGCGGATCTTCGGCGGCACGCGTCGATGGTACCGCGGGTGGTACCACTTGGCCAGGGCATCGTCCTGCGTGGCCGGCTCGGAGGCGTCCCTTGCCGCCGCGCAGCAGGACGAGGTTGCGGACGGCGGGAGATCACGCGAGCTACCTGGCGAAGTGGGCCTCGAGCAGGGCTGCGAGGCTGCCGAGGGACAGGGGCTTGGCCACGCTGCCGGTGAAGCCGAATCTCGTGGGCTCGGCGATCACCGGGTCGTCCGAGTAGCCGCTCATGGCGAACAGGCGCAGCGTCGCGTCGAGGGCGCGGAGCTCCACCACGATCTCCCGCCCCCCGGCACGCCCGGGGATGGTGAGGTCGAGCAGCGCACCCGCGAGCCACTCGCCGCGCGCCCGGGCGGATGCCACGACGCTGAGCGCCTCGGCGCCGTCGCACGCGAAGACCGGCGCGTAGCCCATCGCGCGCAGCATCGCCCCGACCGCGCCACGCACGAGGTCTTCGTCGTCGAGGACGAGGAAGGTGCCGCTGCCGCGGTGGCCGAGCGGCGCCGTCCGGTGCGGCGCGGGAGCGGTGCGGCGCGTCGCGGGCAGTCGCACGTGGAAGGTCGTCCCCGCGCCGGGCGCCGACTCGGCGTCGATGGAGCCGTCGTGCCGGCGGACGATCGAGTAGGCGGTGGCGAGCCCGAGGCCGGTGCCGCTCGGCTTGGTGGTGAAGAACGGGTCGAACACGCGCGGCAGCACCTCGGGCGGGATGCCGGGGCCGTCGTCCCGAATGCGGAGGTGCACGTAGTCGCCCGCCGGCACGCCCGCGAGCTCGTCGGGCCCCACGCACTCGTTGTCGGCCGTGACCTCGAGGTGTCCGCCGCTCGGCATCGCCTGCAGGGCGTTCAACACGACGTTGTGGACGACCTGCGCGATCTGGTTCGGGTCGATCTCGCACGCCCAGAGCTCGTCCGGCAGGCAGAGCTGCGAGGTCGCCCTCGAGCCGGAGAGCGCAAAGCCGACCGCCTGCCGCACGACCGGCCCGAGCGCCGTCAGCTGCTTCGTCGGGACGCCACCCTTCGCGAACGTGAGCAGCTGCTTCGTGAGCGCCGTGGCGCGCTCGAAGCCGGTCAGGGCGCGCTCGAGGTGGGTCTGCACCGCGGGCTCGGTGGCAGCGTAGCGCGCGAGATCCACGTAGCCGAAGATCGCGGCCAGGAGGTTGTTGAAGTCGTGGGCGATGCCGCCCGCGAGCACGCCGAGCGACTCGAGGCGCTGCGAGCGCACGAGCGCCTCGTCGGCGCGCTTGCGCTCGGTGATGTCCTCCACGATGCCGAGGATCGACTCGGGTCGACCCTCGTGGTCGTGGAGCAGCACGGCGCTCATTCGGATGGGGTAGGTCGTGCCGTCCTTGCGCTGCGAGCGAAACTCGCGATCGCGCACGCTGCCCTCGGTGCGCAGCGCGTCGACGAGCGCGGCGCGCTCCTCCGGGTCGGCGTAGAGGCGCGCGGCGGGCAGCTGGAGCAGCTCCTCCGCGCTCCAGCCGCAGAGCTGCGTGGTCGCCGGGTTCGTGTGGATGAAGCGCCCGTCGGGGGTGCTGAGGAAGACGCCGACGTGGAGGCGTTCGACCAGGCGCCGGTAGAGCTCTTCGCTCGCGCGCAGCGCCTCCTCGGCGCGCTTGCGCTCCGTGAGGTCGGCGATGACGGCGATGCTGCTGACGGCGCGGCCCGCGGGGTCGCGCACGACGACCACGGTGGTCTGCGCCCAGAAGACCTCGCCGCTCTTCGTCACGTAGCGCTTCTCGGTACGGATCAACGGCACCTCGCCGCGCTGCAGGCGCGCGACCTGCGCCAGGTTGTCGGCCACGTGCTCGGGGTGCGTGAGCTCGCGGAAGGTCATGGCGCGGAGCTCGGCGTTCGTGTAGCCGAAGAGCCGCTCGAAGGCGGCGTTCACCTCGATGAAGCCGTGCTCGCGCGTCACGAGCGCCGTCGCGAGCGGCCCGTCCTCGAACACGCGCCGGAAGCGCTCGTGTGCGAGGTCGTCGGGCGGGACCTGAGTCGGGGCCATGGTGCGCATCATAGGCCAGGTGCGGCGCGCGCGGGCGGGCGCGTGCGGACGGAGGCGGTGCGCGTCCCATCGCGGGGTGGCCGACTTTCGCCTACATTGAGAGGATGGCTGTCCCGCGCGCCCTCCTGCTCGTCGTCCTCGCCGGCTGTGGCGACGCCGCCTACGTCATCCCGGAAGAGGACGGCGTACGCATCGTGCGCGCGGAGCTCGCGGCACACGGCGTGTCGGCCACCGAGGCGCGGTCGCTCGCCGTGACCGTCGACGGCGTCGCGCTCGGGGTCGTGCTCGACGGCTGGAGCGGCGCGCGCGCGCTCGGCTTCGAGTACGTGTCGGAAGGCGATCCGGACCTCGCCGGGGCCGCGACCGACCTCGGGCTCGCCGCCGAGACCCCGAAGCTGCAGGCGGCCGTGGACGCCGCGCTCGCGGCCGAGCCGGCGAGCCACGTGCTCGTCCTCGGCACCGCCGCCCACGAGACCGCGGAGCTCGCCGAGGGGCAGCTCGGCGACCGCGTGCGCGCGTGGCTCGTGGCGCTCGGACTGTGACTCACGCGTCGGTCGCGCGGCGCCCGTCGCTCATGCGGCGGCCCTCCGGGCGCGGGACGGTGCGCCGGTCGTCGCCCGCACGGCGGTCGGCCAGGCGGCGACGCTCCGGCAGGGCCGCCACGGCGGCGTCGAGCGCGGCACGGGTGGCGGGGGTGCCGAGCGCGAGCGCGCGCGCGTGCCCCAGGCAGAGCTCGACGCGCTCGCCCTCGACGCTGACGCTCTTCACCCAGCGGGCGCGACAGTAGCTGCACGCGCTGCGGCGCGGCGTGGAGCTCTGCGGAGCGCGCGGTCGTGGCGCGGTCGAACCGAGGGAGCGGTTGGAGCGGGTGCGAGTCGCCATGGCCGAGCCTGCCCACCGACGGCGCCGCTGGGCCAACTTTGCGGTGGCTCGGGGCGGGGCCGCCGTTTCGAGGCGCCGGCTCAGCGCTCGGGCCGCGCGGCGAGCGCGGCGGAGATCTCCTCGAGGCGCGCCAGGATCGCCTTGTTCACGGCGAGTAGCTCGGCGTTGGCGTCCTCGGCCGCGGAGCGGGCGGCTTCGGCGGCCGCCCGCTCCGCCTGCGCCTCGGCGGCGGGGGGCGCGAACGCCGCGCTCGCCAGCGCGGGACCGAAGGTCTGGACGGCGGCGGCGAACAGGTTGCCGACCGGCGTCTTCGGGAAGACGTCGTCGTAGCCGACCGAGAGGCTGGTCGCGACGTAGAGGACGGCGTCCCAGTAGGTGCCGCAGCGCGGGTTCGTGTCGCGCTCGGCGAGGTAGAAGACGAGGCCCCCGCCGAGCACGGTCGCGAGCAAGCTGTCGACCGGATCGCGCGTCGCGAGCGTGCGCAGCCGCTCCTTCAGCGCGCCGTAGCCGTCGCGCTCGTCGCCGCCGTCGAGCGCGATCCCCGCGATGGCCGCCAGGAGCGTGAGCCCCGCGTCGTCGCGCGAGCTCGGCTCGGCGCTCGCGCCCGCGCTCTGGGACAGGACGTTCGCCATGGCCGATCCTACCCGACTCCGCTCAGGCGTGAAGCGCCGCGAGCGCTGCGCCGAGCCGGGGCAGGGCGTCTTCGATCTCGCGTAGCGACACCGCGCCGACGCTCAGGCGGAACCAGCCGTCGTCGTGCGGGTAGCCGAAGGCCTGGAACGGCACGATGCCGATCGCGGCCGCCTCGAGCAGGTAGCGCCGGACGTCCTCGTTCGTGCGGAGCACGGCGCCCGCCGGCGTCTTCTTGCCGAAGGGCGCGAGCTGCACGGTGAGGTAGATGGCTCCCTCGGGCGCGAGGCTGTCGACCGGTTGGCCCTCGGCCCGCAGCGCCTGGAAGCCCTCGTGCAGCGCCGACAAGCGGCTCACGAGGCCCCGCCGCAGCGCGGTCACGTAGCGCTGCATGCCCGCCGGATCGTCGAGCAGCCGCGCCGTGGCGACCTGCTCGGCGCGTGGCGCCCACGCCCCGACGTGACCGAGGATGGAGCTCATCCGGTCGACGACGTCGGTCGGCCCGACGGCCCAGCCGACGCGCACGCCGGTCGCGGCGAAGGCCTTGCTGATGCCGTCGACGAACACCGTGTAGCGCGCCATCTCCGGCACGAGCTCGGGCGGCGTCGCGTGGGTCGCGCCCTCGGCCGTGAGCATCCAGTAGATGTGGTCGTACATGAGGTACACGGGCCGCGCGCCGCGCGCCTCGCGCCGCCGGTTCTCGGCCACGATGGCATCGCTGATCCCGAGGAGCATGGTGCGGTCGAGGGCCGTGCCGGTGGGGTTCAAGGGCGAGTTCAGGCACACGAGCCGCGCCCCGGGCAGCGCCGCGACGACCTCTTCGGCGGTCGGCAGGAAGCGGTTCTTCGGGCTGCACTCGAGGGTGACGCCGCGTGCGTCGCACATGTGGACGTAGTGGTTGTTGTTCCAGCTCGGCAGCGGAAAGACGACCACGTCGCCCGGATCGACGAGCGCGCGGTAGATGCCGTAGATGACGGGCCGCGCGCCGCCGCAGACGAGCACCGACTCGATCGGCACCTCGAGCCCGAGCTCGCGCGCGTAGAAGCGCTGCACCGCCGCGCGCAGCGCCGGCATGCCGTTCGAGGGCGGGTAGTTCGTCTCCCGGGCCTCGTAGGCCGCGACGATGCCCTCGTGCAGCGACGCCGGGATCGGGAACTGCTTCGGGTCGAAGTCGCCGACCGTGAGATTCGTCACCTGCGTGCCGGCGGCGATGAGCGCGCGGATGTCGGCGGCGATCTTGAGGATCTCCGAGCCGACGATGCCGGCCGCCATGCGGGAGACGCGCGCGTCGTCGGGCGGGACGCGGAGCAGCTTCGTGAGGTCGATGGTCATGGCGGAGGCGCTGCATACCACGGGTCCAAAGGAGCGCGGCGCGCTACCGCGACGCGGGACGCGGGCCCGGTGCTACCCTCTCGGGACATGAGCACGCTCGAGCAGCCGGAGCCCACCCCGGGGCCGCTCCCCCCGCGCACGCTGACGGAGGTGGGGGAGCGGACGCCCGCGCGCCGGCCCGACATGGGCCTCCGCGCCGGGGAGCTCCTCGCCGGTCGCTACCGCATCGTGCGCTTCGTCGCGGGTGGCGGCATGGGCGAGGTGTACGAGGCCGAGGACGCCCTCTTGCGCGAGCCCGTCGCGGTCAAGCTCCTGCGCGCCGAGCTCGTGAAGAAGCCGGGCGCGCAGGAGCGCTTCGCCGACGAGATCCGCCTCGCCCGCCGCGTCACGCACCCGAACGTGTGCCGCGTCTTCGACGTCGGCATCGATGGCGAACGGGTGTTCTTCACGATGGAGCTGCACGACGGCATCACGCTCGCCGAGCACCTCGGCGCGACGGGGCCGCTCGACCCGCCCAACGCGACCCCGCTCGTGCGGCAGCTGCTGCTCGCGCTCGGCGCCGCGCACGCCGCGGACGTCGTCCACGCCGACCTCAAGCCGTCGAACGTGCTCCTGACCGGCAAGGGTCACGAGCGGGTCGTCATCACGGACTTCGGGCTCGCGGTCCCGTGCTGCTCGGAGCTCGGCTGCGGCTGCGACATGCCGCACCTGCTCGGCACGCCCGCCTACATGGCACCCGAACAGGTCGCGGGTGGGCTCGCGGGGGAGAGCACCGACATGTTCGCGCTCGGGGTCATCCTGTTCGAGATGACCACCGGGCTCCGGCCCTACCGCGGCCCCGACGCCTTCGCCGTGGCGCGCGCGCGGCTGAGCGGCGCGGCCCCGTCGCCGCGCGCGCTCCGTCCGGAGCTGCCCGAGAGCTGGGATCGGGTCATTCGCGCCTGTCTCGCCCGCGAGCCCGCCGCCCGACCGCAGAGCACCGCCGACGTCGCATGCGCGCTCGGCATCGCGTGAGGATCGTGCGGGGGCGGGGGCGGGGGCGGGAGCGGGGGCGGGGGCGGGAGCGGGGGCGGGTGCGGGTGCGGGTGCGCTCGGATTGCAGCGGATGACTCTGCGCCGGGAGTCAGCGCTCTCCATGTAGTTCTGTAGTTGCCCACCCCCGGCGGGCCTGCGGCCCGCCGCCCCTCCCAAGGGCCGTGCTCGGCCTGCGGCCTGCGCGCGGCCCGGGAGGGGGATCGTGCGCGACGGCGAACGGCTGCGCGGGAGCGGGTGCGTGAGCGTGAGCGTGAGCGTGAGCGGGTGCGGGTGCGGGAGAGAGTGCGCGAGCGAGATTGGGCTTGCTCGGGGCTTTCGAGTATCCCGCCGTGCTCGGAGCCGTCGAGGCCGGGGCCGTGCTCGCCGTGCTCGGCGCTTCGCGCCGGCGCGCGGCTCCGCGCGGTGAGCCGGCGCGCAGCGCGCCGGCTCAGCCTCGACGGCTCCTGCGCTCGGCGGGTGGGGACGGGTGCCCCCGCGCGCGGTGCGCGGGCTCGTTCCAAGGAGCTCGTCCATGCTTCGCATTTACCCCGTTCTGTTGCAGCTCGTTCGCGACCTCCAGCCGCTCGTGCGGCAGCTCGAGCGGCACGACCCTGACCTTGCTCGGCAGTGCAGGCGTGCGCTGGCGAGTGCGCCTCTGAATGTTGCAGAGGGCAGCTACGGCCGCGGGAAGAATCGGCCATTGCGCTACCACACGGCGCTCGGGTCGCTCCGTGAGGTGCTCGCGTGCTTCGAGGTCGCCTCGGCCGTCGGCTACCTGCCCGACCTCGACCCCGCGCTCCGCGGGCGCTTCGACCACGTGCTCGGCACGCTGGTGCGGCTCGTCGGCGGGCACTGACGCCCGAAGCGCAGACCGCCTCGCGCGGGAGTCGGCGGTGGCGCCGGCTCCCGCGCACCCGCTCACGCTCACGCGCCCGCTCACGCTCGCGCGCCCGCTCACGCTCGCGCCCCCGCCCACGCGCCCGCCCCCGCCCCCGCCCCCGCGCCCGCCCACGCCCCCGCGCGAGCCTCTCCCATTCGGCCGCTTCGATTCGCGCCTTTCATTCCCTCGAGAGCCTCATTCGTGGTCGCTCTCGCCCATCGTGCTCGTGTCGGAGTGCCCCGTCGATGACGTATAGCCGCCTCGACGGCGCCGGCCTCAGGGAGGCGGCGTGGCGTGCCCGAGGCCGGCTCGCACGAGCTCGGCGACGCGGAGCGCCGGACCCGTGTCGAAGTGCGCGGCCACGCAGGGCTTTCCGTCCTCGCTATGCACGCGGACGCGCGCCTGGATCTCGGCGCGCTTCATGGCCGACCGGAACCGCTCCGCCGCGCGCCGCATCGCGCTCGTGTCGGGGCGAATGGGGCGGATGGGACGGACGGGGCGGCCGCTCGGCCTCGGCCTCGGCTTCAGCCCCCGGACCGCGTCGCGGAGCTGGCGCCCCGACGACGCGTACACGTCGAGCCCCGCCACGCGACTCCCGGGCTCGAGGGCGATGCGCGGATCGCCCGCCGGGCTCTCGGCCTTCACGCCGCACACGATGTAGTAGCACTTCTCCATGCCGCCGAGCTTCTTCACCTCGGCGAGGCTGAAGTGCGGCACCACGGTCTTGTACTTGTGCGCCGTCATGCGGCACCCCAGCCGCTCGGCGTCGAGCAACTCCTCGAACGACCGATACCCGAGCTCGTCGCGATACCGCTCCGGCCGCGACAGCTCGCGAAACGCGACGCCGAGAACATAGGCCGCGCTCGTCAAGGTATCGAAGCGCGGCCTCGCCTGCTCGAGGATCTGCGCGGCCGACCATTCCGGCATCGAGCCCGGCGGTGGCGGCGGTGCAGCCAAGGGCGTTGGGGGCACGGGCCACCCCGGCACGGGTGCCGGGGCGACGGGCCCCCGGGGCATGAACGGCGGCGGCACGGGTGCCGGCGGCACGGGCGCCGGAGCTACCGGTTCCGGGTCGCCCGGCCACACGGGTGTCGCAGGAGGTCGCGGCACAGGAGCAGCTCCACGCTGCGGTGCCGGAGGCCTCGCGGGCGGGTCGGGCGCCCGCGGCTCGGGCTGCGGCGGAGGCACCGGCCGCGGCACGGGTACCATGGGCCCGCCAACCCCCTTCGCGCGCACGTTCGGGCTTCGTACAGCCGTCGGTGGTGTCGCTCGCACCGCAACCGGCCGGGTCCTCGTCGTACGTCCAGTCGCCATGGGTGAACATGGTACCGTGGCAGCTCACGGGCCGACAAGCCGAAGCCATGGGCGCCCGGCCCCGGACCTGGCGGCCGCCTGGCGGGCGCCTGGCGCCGCCGTGAAGGACCCCGACCTCGCCCGCGGCGAGATCCGCCTGCGCGACGGCAAGGGACGCCGCGACCAGGTGACCATGCTGGCGGACGTCCTCGTGAAAGCCGCTTGCCACACAGCTCGAGGCGGCCCGCCGGAGTGTCTCGTCACATGCTTCGTGATTCCGGCAGCTTCGGCCGCATCGCGGACCGCCCGCTGGACGACGGTCTCGTGCAGATGGTGTCGGCGGGCGCCGCCGCCTGGCGTCAGCTAGCTAGGTGCGGGTGGCGGGGAAGACCCACTGCCAGGGCCACTCGCGGGCGGCGTTCGGGTACGTCTGGCGGCGTCCGGCAGCTCGAGGCCGTCGGTGCCGGCGTCCTCAACCGCGGCGGCCGGGGCGTCCCCAGTCCGCTCGACACCGCCCTCGGCGCACCGCCGGCCGCACCGCCCGGCACCGAAAGTAACCCGGGGAGAGGCTCGCGCCGACAGCGTTTCGCCCCGCAGACCCTTCGCGCGTTCGGCAGCACGGAGAACGGTCGTGAGGCAGCGATCTTCGGTACCTGAGCATCCCTTGCGGAGTCCTTCTCGAGAGGATAGGCTCGACGAGCGCGCTGCGTCCACGAGGGGGCGGCGCGGGTTAATAATAGTTGGGCAGACGGGCCGCACTCCATGCAGGCACTCCAAATCCACTGCCGGCGCTCTCGCACAGTCGATGGAGACTTCACATGGCCAAAGACCTTGAACCAAACATCGCTCAGGCCAGAGTCAGCAACGGTGCGCCTCCGTTCTTTCCGTGCAGGGCAGCCGCCGTCGTCGCAACATCTCTGTGCCTCTTCGCCTGCGGTGGCGGCGACGCTTCATCCGTGTCGCCACCAGAGAAGACCCGCGCGGTCTATCGGCCGAAGGGGGCCGGAGAGTCGTGCACCAGCCATCTCGACTGCGCAAGCCTTGATGGGCTCTCCTGCAAGAACGGGACGTGTCAAACGACGGGCCCGCGAGCCGACACCTGCAAGACTGACTCGGATTGCGATACTGGATATGAGTGTCGCTTGGACCACTGCTTGCGCAAGAAGTAGATTGGACTCGCGTCCGCGCAACTCGCCTGGTTTCCGCTTTCGCACGACACAGCGGTGGCGGCCCGGCGGGCCCCTCACGGGCGGAGAACGGGAACGTATCCGTTCACGGGGTTCTACGCCGCGCGGCGTAGCTGAATGACGGGCGCAATCGTGGGCAGCAAGGACGGGGGCGAGCGATGTTCGAGAACCGCGCAGCACGCATCGCGCATGAAGTCGACGATGTTCCTGCTCTGTT
>JACRDA010000479.1 GCA_016212965.1 Myxococcales bacterium | reverse complement strand
GGCCCGTCCAAGCGCGACGCTCGGGCGGCCCGACGACCTGTCCGGGGGGCGGCGACTACCGGTGATCGACGCCTCGCGCTGCCTCGGCTGCCGCGCGTGCGTGGACGCGTGCCCCTACGACGTGTTCGCGATCGAGCGCTACGTCGCGACGGTCGCGCACCCGGACGCGTGCTGCGGCCTGACGCTGTGCGAGCGGGCCTGCCCCAACGGATCGCTCGTCGTGACGGAGCTCGACGACGTGGCGCGCGACGCTCCGCTCGTGCAGGCGTCGCTCGAGGCGATGCACGCCCCCGGCGTCTTCCTGGCCGGCGACGTCACCGGCCTGCCGCTCATCAAGAACGCCATCGTGCAGGGGCGGCGCGCGGTCGACTCGGTGCGCGACTCGCTCGCCGCCGCGCCCGCCGCGGCGCGGGCCTACCCGCTCGATGTGCTCGTGGTCGGCGCGGGCCCGGCCGGGATCAGCGCCGCGCTGCGCTGCCAGGAGCTCGGCCTGCGCTACCGGGTCCTCGAGCAGGCCAGCGTCGCGCAGAGCATCCGGAGCTTCCCGCGCGGCAAGCTCGTGTTCGATCAGCCCCTCGAGCTGCCGCTCGCGGGCAAGCTGTGGCTCGAGGAGTCGACCAAGGAGGAGCTGCTGGCCAAGTGGCTGCGCATCGTCCGCACCGAGGCCCTCGCCGTGGACGAGGGCGTGCGCTTCGTGGGCCTCGAGCGCGAGCCCGAGGGGGGCTTCTCGATCGAGGCGACCGAGGCCGACGGCGCGCCCCTCGAGCTCCGCGCCGCACGCGTTCTCGTCGCGGTCGGGATGCGCGGCACGCCGCGCCGGCTCGGCTGCCCCGTCCCGGCGGAGGCGGAGAGCCGCGTGCACTACCACCTCGCCGACGCGCGCAGCTTCGCCGAGGCGCGTGTGCTCGTCGTGGGGCTCGGCGACGCCGCCATGGAGGCCGCGATCGCGCTCGCGCGCCAGCCCGGCTGCCGCGTGACCGTGTGCCACCGCGGCCCGGGCTTCGGGCGGGGCAAGCGCCGCAACGTCGAGGAGCTGGGCCGGCTCGTCGCGGCCGGGCGCGTCACCGTGCTCTGGCGCTCCGAGGTCGCGGCGCTCCGCGCCGGTGCGGTCGAGCTCGCGGGGCCGGACGGCCGGCAAGAGCTCGCGACCGACGCCGTGCTGGTCCTCATCGGTTCCATCCCGCCGCTCGAGCTGCTCCGGCGCGCCGGCGTCTGCCCCGAGCGCGCGTGAGCGCCCGCGACGCGCGGACGCGACGACACCGGCGTCGCGTGCTACGCCGGCCGCATGTTCGGGCTGACGCGCGATCTCCTCGCAGGCATCCGCACCGTTCGGAGCCCGACCTCGGCCGGCCCGTGCGAGCTCCCCATCGTGTACCGCGACGGCAGCGCGATCGGGCTCATGTACCTCGTGGAGCCGGCGCTCGTGGGGGCCTGCCTGCCGGCGGTCGCCGGGCGCGCGCCCTTCGAGCCGCAGCTCGTGCTCGGGCAGGCCGTGGTGCAGTTCGCGCTGCTCGAGTACCGCGACACGTCGATCGGCCGCTACAACGAGGTGGCGCTCGCTGCCCAGGTGAGGCGCAAGGGCACCGCCCCGTCGCTCGTGCGCACGCTGCTCGATCTTCGCGGCGTCGAGGCCCAGGGCAACTGCTTTCTGAACCTGCCGGTGACGACCGAGGCCGCGTGCGCCGCCGGGCGCGAGCTCTGGGGCTTTCCGAAGTACGTGGTCGACATCGAGACCTCGTTCGCGCCCGAGCGCGTGCGCGTGGTGCAGCGCGGCGAGTTCGAGCTCGTGGTGGGGCGCGCGGGGCCGCTCGTGACGCCGGGCATCCCCTTCGTGCTGCTGAGCGCCCACGGCGGCCGCGTGCTCCGCACGGTCGTCGAGACGGAGCACCGCATGCGCTGGGGCGGCGCACGCTCGGTCGAGCTGCGGCTCGTCGGCCACGGCCCGACGTCGGACAACCTGGAGCGCCTCGGGCTGGCGGTGAAGAAGCCCTTTGCGGTGTGGCGCACCGACGCCCTCCGCAGCGTGCTGCCGGCCGGCAAGGATCTCGGCGCGGCGTGAACGCGCGGGACCGAGGGCGACACGCCAAATCGTAGCGGTACGCGCCGCGCCTCACTACGCTTGTCGCATGGCCAAAGCCAAGAACGTGCCGCTGCCGCCCCTGCCGCGCGTGCTGGTGCCGCACCCGCACGTGCGCTCGGAGCAGCGCGTGCTCGGCGGCAGCCCCCACGTCGACGGCTCGCGCGTGCCGGTGCGCAGGCTGTGGGCGTGGCATCGGGGTGGCGCCTCGATCGAGACGCTGCTCAAGCGCTACCCCGCGCTCGGCCCGGCCCGGCTGCTCGACGCCCTGGCCTTTGCCTACGACAACCGCGAGGTGGTCGAGGCCGACATCGCGCGCGAGGAGGCGGCGCTCGCCGCGCTCGGCAAGCGCCCCGTCGGGCTGCGGCCGATGGCGCAGCAGCTCCTGCCGTTCCCCGACGACGACTTCGACGGCGCCGACCCCGACGCAGACTGACGCGCCCCCCGGCCCCGCGGCGCTCAGCGTCCCTGACGCTCGCGCAGCTTTCTCACCGCCTGCTGGTGCTGCTCGAAGGTCTCGCTGAACGTGTGGCGGTTCTGGCCGGCCGCGACGAAGTAGAAGTAGCGCGTGTCGCGCGGCGCGAGCACGGCCTCGATGGCGTCGTCGCCGGGGCTCGCGATGGGGCCGGGCGGCAGCCCGGCGCGCGTGTAGGTCGAGAAGGTGTTGGCGGGGTCGCGGTTGATGGCCGAGCTCGCGCGGCCGTTCCAGCCCTGGCAGCTCGGCACGGCGTCCGGGATGGCGTGGCAGGCGTACATCGCGGTCGGATCGCTCTCGAGCCGCCCCGAGGGGAAGGCGCGCCGATCGCGCATGCGGTTCAGGAACACGCTCGCGATGATGGGCCGCTCGTCGGCCACGGCCGCCTCCTTCTCGACGATCGACGCGAGCGTCACGATCTCGCGGCGCCCGAAGCCCAGGCTCTCCGCGAGGGTCGCGAGCCCGGCCGCGTTGGTCGCGGCGAGCGCCCGCCAGCGCTTGTTGCTCTCCTCGACCATGCGGCGCAGGACCTCGGCGGGGTCGCTGTCGAGCGCGAGCCGGTAGGTGGCCGGGAACAGGAAGCCCTCGGCCGTGTCCGTACCGGGCTCCGCACCGAGCTCGAGCCCGAGCGCGTGCAGGAGCTCCCGGTCGGCGCTCGCCTTGACGAACGCGTCGCGCGCGCAGACGCCGCTCGACTCGAGGCGCGCGGCGATGGCGAAGCGGTGGAAGCCCTCGGGAATGGTGACGGTCACCCGGGGCGCCTGCGGATCGCGGCACAGGAGCTCCGCCAGCAGCTTGGGCGTCGCCTGGCTCGGCAAGAGGTGCGGCCCGGGCTCGAAGCACGCGGCCGCGCCGACCGTGCGCAGGTAGAGCGACATCGCCGTCGGACTGCCGACGAGGCCGAGGTCGGCGAGCAGATCGGCCGCCTCGGAAGCGCCGAGGCCCGCCGGCCAGCTCACGGCCACGCGGTCGGCGACGGCAGGGCCGGGGCGGTTCGCGAAGCAGTGCATGCCGACGACGCCCGTGAACGCGACGAGCAAGAGCGCCCCGACGAAGCCGAAGACGGCGGCGCGAAGGCGCCGGGAGCGGGCCACGTCGCGCTTGCGGCTGCGGCGCTGGTTGCGTGCGCCCACCCCGCCCTTGGCCGGCTCCTGCGACGCGCTCACCGGAGCTCGACGCCCTCCGCCGCGGCGCTGAAGGCGTGCTCAGGCACCCCCAAACGCCGCGCGGCGGCCTCCGCCCGTGCGGAGCCGCCGCGCTGCGCTCGCTGCCATCGCTGGCGCGAGAAGGTCCTCACTCGGTGTAGAGGCTCGTCGGAGGCGGCGGCGGCGGCGGCGGCTTGGCCGTCGTCGGAGGCGGCGGCGGCGGCGGCGGCTTGGCCGTCGTCGGAGGCGGCGGCGGCGGCG
>JACRDA010000476.1 GCA_016212965.1 Myxococcales bacterium | reverse complement strand
GGCCGCGAGCGCCCCGTCCTTCTGGCCGAGCGCGCGCAGGGACGCCACGCGCCCGAGCTTGGCCCGCGCCGCGGCCGCGCCCGCGGCGAGCGCGAGCGCCCGCTCCGCCGCCTCGAGCGCCGCCGCGGGGCGGCTCTCGCTCGCGTGGTAGCCGAGCTGCTCGAGGTAGTAGTCGGCGCTGCGCGCCTCCTTGTCCCAGAGCTCCTTCAGGTAGTCGAGGACCGAGTCCGAGCGCACGAAGGTGACCGTCTTGGCGTCGCGCGGGTTGTCGTAGATCTGCGTCAGCACGCCGAGCTTCACGAGCAGCTCCATCGCGCCGCGGTGATCGGGCTTCGCCTCGAGCGCGAGCACGAGCGAGTTGGTCGCGCCCTCGATGTCCTGGCGGCTCACGTGGAGCTGCGCGACCGTCATGTGGTAGTCCGGATCGTCGGCGAAGGTCTTCTCGACCTGCTTCAGGAGCTTCAGCGCCTTGTCGTGCTCGCCCTTGTTGGCGTGCGCGGAGGCGAGGTTCAGCTTCGCCGAGTCGTCGCGATCGTCGAGGATGGTGATCTTCTTCAGGGCCTTGATCGCCCCCTCGTAGTCGTTCTTGGCGAACGCCTCCTGCGCCTTCTTGTAGAGCGGCTGCTTGTCGACGTAGGCCTCGGCCGCGTTGACGAAGTTCACCTGCCGGCGGCGCCACTCGCCGCTCTGCCCCATCGGCGAGTTGGTGAGAAAGTCCTTGATCCACGCGACGACGATCTCGGGGTTCAGCCCCTTGTCCGCCATCTTCTCGAACTCGTCCTTCGGTACCGGCAGCTCCTTCGGCATCCCCTGCCGGCGGGCCACCTTCTCGTCGAGCGCGATCATGACCCACTCGCGCTCCCCCGGTACCTTCTCCCCTTTGTCGCGGCGTGCACTCATGCCGGGGACGGTAGCGGCACGGCATGGCGCGCCGCAAGCCCAACTTGGGCGGGGGACGCACGCGAGGCGCGCCCTTCCCGACCGCCGCGCGGGCTGCTAGCACCGCGGCATGCCGTCCCGCGCGCGAGCCGAGGTTCCGGCGCCGATCCACGCGCCGAGCGACGTGGTCGCCCCCGGCGGGCCTCGCGGCCGCGTGCGCGTGGGCGGGCGCGTGTCGTCGGGGCGCGGGCAAGAGCTCGCGCTCGCGGACGCCCTCGGGCGGCTGCCGCTCGGCGCGCCCTGCCACGCGCACGCCCCCACGGCGGCGCTCGGGGAAGCTCGCCTCGTGCCGGGCGAGCTCGTCGTGCTCGAGGCCGAGGTCGCCGAGGTAGCGGCCCCGGGCGAGGCCCGCCCCGCGCTCGCGCTCGAGGGCTGGCGCGTGGTCGAGCGGCCCGGCGGGCGCGCGCGCCCGGGCGGTGAGGCGCACCGGCTCGGGACGGCCGGGCTCGGGAACGGGCTCGCGCTCCGGGCGGAGCTCGTGCGGGCCACGCGCGCGTTCTTCGCGGCGCGGGGCTTCCTCGAGGTCGAGACGCCGCTCGTCGTGCCATCACCGGGCCTCGACGTGCACCTCGACGCCTTCGAGCTCGCGCGCTCACCCGCGGACGCCGAGCGCCCGGCGGCGTTCCTCTCGACCTCGCCCGAGTACCAGATGAAGCGGCTGCTCGCGGGCGGCCTGCCGCGCATCTACCAGCTCGGCCGCGCGTTCCGGCGGGACGAGCAGGGGCGCTGGCACAACCCGGAGTTCACGATGCTCGAGTGGTACCGCGCGTTCGCGACGGTCGAAGAGGTCATGACCGATACCGAGGAGCTCGTGCGCGCGCTCGGCACGCCTGCGACGCGCGGCGGCGAGCCCGGAGCCATCCGCATCGGTGGGCGGGAGATCCGCCTCGACCGCCCCTTCGCCCGCCTCGGGGTGGCGGAGGCCTTCGCGCGCTTCACCGGGATCGGGCGCGCGGAGGTGCTCGAGCTCGCCGCGCGCGACGAGGAACGCTACTTCCGGCTGCTCGTGGCCGAGGTGGAGCCCGGGCTCGCGGCCTTCGACGTGCCCGTCTTCCTCTGCGACTACCCGGCGAGCCAGGCCTCGCTCGCGCGCCGCAAGCCCGACGATCCGGAGCTCTGCGAGCGCTTCGAGCTCTATCTCGCCGGCGTCGAGCTCTGCAACGGCTTCGGCGAGCTCACGGACGCCGCCGAGCAGCGCGCGCGCCTCGAGCGGGATCGGGCCGAGCGCCTGCGCACCGGCAAGCCCGCCTACCCCATCGACGAGCGCTTCCTCGCGGCACTCGAGGAGGGCATGCCCCCCGCCGCCGGCAACGCCCTCGGCCTCGATCGGCTGGTCGCGCTCGTGGCCGGCGCCGCGGGCATCGACGCGGTGATGGCCTTCCCGGCCGACGTCCTGTGAGTGCGGTGGTGCCTCTTCCTGGCGCACCCAGAGGACGACCGCCACGCGCGAGGTGCGCCAAGGGGGCGTTGGGGGAAGGCGCGTCGCACCGCGGACCTCTTGGCGCCCTTGGCGCCTACCTGGCGGTTTTCTCCGGGTCCCGCCCCGAGCCGGTGATCACGCCCTGGTCCACCCTTGACCTAGCGCCGCAGTCGGCCGATACGAAGGGCGATGCAACAGGCGGAAGAAGAGGTCGCGGCCAGCTCGAAGGACGAGGCGGACCGGGCGGACGAGGCGGACGCGTCGGCTGGCGGCGACGCTCTACCGAGCGCCACGCCCGAGCTCGGTGAGCTCGTGGCGCGCGCGCGCCGGGCGCAGCAGGCCTGGGGCGCGACCGCCCTGCCCGAGCGCATCGAGGCGCTCTTCAGTCTCAAGCGCCGCCTGCTCGAGCGCGCGCGGGAGATCGGCGATCTGCTCCACGAGGAATGCGGCAAGCCCGTCGAGGAGGCCGTGCTCTCCGAGGTCCTGCCGAACGCCGATCTCGTCGACTACTGGTGCAACCACGTCGAAGAGCTGCTCGAGGGCAGCGCCGTCGACCTCGACCCGCTGTCCTACCCCGGCAAGAGCGGCCGCATCTCGAAGGAGGCGCGCGGTCTCGTCGCGCTCATCACGCCCTGGAACTTCCCGATCGCGATCCCGCTGCGTACGCTCGTGCCCGCCCTGCTCGCCGGCAACGCCGTAATCTTCAAGCCGAGCGAGGTCACGCCTCGCTCGGGCGCGCTCGTCGCGTCCCTGTTCGCGGGCCTCGTGCCCGAGGGCGTCCTCACGCTCGTCGAGGGGGGCCGCGAGGCGGGCGCGGCGCTGGTCCGCGCGGGCGTCGATCTCGTGAGCTTCACGGGCAGCGTCGCGACCGGCCGCAAGGTCGCCGTGGCGGGCGCGGAGCAGCTCATCCCGGTGTCGCTCGAGCTCGGGGGCAAGGACGCCGCCATCGTGCTCGCCGACGCGCGCCTCGACCGGACGGCCAACGGCATCGTGTGGGGCGCCTTCACCAACGCCGGCCAGAACTGCGCGGCCATCGAGCGCGTGTACGTGGTCGAGGCGATCGAGAAGGAGCTCATCCCGCGCATCGTCGCCGCGACGAAGGCCCTGCGCCCCGGCATCGACACGGCCCGGATCACCACCGAAGCGCAACGCGACATCGTCCTCGGCCACCTGCGCGCGGCGCTCGAGGGCGGCGCCGAGCTCCTCGCGGGCGGCGAGCCCGACGACCCGACCTCGCTCGACTTCCCGCCGACGGTCGTCCGGCTCACCGACGAGGACACGCCGCTCATGTGCGACGAGACCTTCGGACCCATCCTGCCCATCGTCGTCGTCAAGGACGAGGCCGAGGCCGTGTCGCGCGCCAACGCCTCGCGCTTCGGGCTCACGACCAGCATCTGGACACGCAAGATCCGCCGCGGCCGCGAGCTCGCCCGCCAGCTCCGGAGCGGCGTCGTCACCATCAACAACCACGCCTTCACTGCCGCCCTGCCGGCCGCGCCGTGGACCGGCATCGGCGAGACCGGCTACGGCGTCACCAACAGCCCGCACTGCCTGTCGGCGCTGACGCGCGTGCGCTTCGTGCTCGAGGACCGGAACCGCGGCGCGCGCGAGCTCTGGTGGTATCCGTACACGCCGGCGCTGCGCACGGTCGCCTTCTCGATGGCCGAGGTGCGCGGCGGGGCGCGCTTCTTCGGTCGCATCGCCGCGTTCTTCCGCCTGCTCGGCGCCCTGCCCAAGCGCCTCTTCGGGGGCTGATGGCGCGCCCGCTCATCCTGCTCTCGAACGACGACGGCTGGAACGCGCACGGGCTGCGGGTTCTCGCGCTCGAGCTCGAGCGCTTCGCGGACGTGGTCGTGTGCGCGCCCGAGCGCGATCAGAGCGCCACGAGCCACGCGCTCACGCTGACGACGCCGCTCCGGCTGCGGCGCGTGTCCGAGCGCGTCTTCGCGCTCGACGGAACGCCGGCCGACTGCGTGTACGTGGCGCTCCACTCCGGCACGAAGATCCTGCCCGGCTCGCCCACGGCCGTCGTGAGCGGCATGAATCACGGGCCGAACCTCGGCGTGGACGTCATGTACTCGGGCACGGTCGCGGCGGCCCGCGAGGCCGCCCACCGCGGCATCCCTGCGGTCGCCGTCTCGGCGGACGCGCGCGCCGACGCCGCGGCCGCGGCCGCGCTCGGGGCGCGCGTCGTCGCGGCCTTGCTCGCCGAGATCGGCGAGGGCAAGACCGAGTTCTCGTCCGCCCTCGGCACGCGCGGCGCCGACGGCGCGCCGCCTCCGCCGCTCTTCAACGTCAACGTGCCGCCCGGCGACCGCTGGGAGCTCGCGGCGACGCGGCTCGGACGGCGGCGCTACGAGGACGACGTCGTCTACCGCCGGGACCCCCGCGATCGCGAGTACCTGTGGATCGGCGGCTCGCGCGTGCGTCACGACACCGAGAGCGGCACCGACACCGCCGCCTACGAGGCGGGCCTCGCGAGCGTCACGCCCCTCGAGCTCGACGTGTTCTCCCTGGCCCACCAGCCGCTCGCCGAGGCCGTGGCGCGCCTGGGACGGCCGGGGCCCTGAGGCGTCACAGCCCGCGTGGGACCTTGTCGAGGTCGACCATGCTGAGCGCGTGCCGGATGAGCGCGCTCCGGTTGGCCTTGGTGAAGCCGCGCCGCTTGAGCTCGGTCACCATGCGGTCGAGCTCGGCCAGGGCATCCATGTACATGGAGATGCAGATCACCTTGTAGTGCTCCGGGCGGTCCTTCGGGCCGAGCGCGCGCCGGTCGCCGTCACGCCGCGCGGCGGCGTAGAACGCGCCGTGCAGCACGCCCTCCACCTCGTCGCGATCGAAGAGCGCGTCGGCGGCCGCGCGCGTGCTCCGCGCCGCGCCACCGGCCCCCGCGAGGTCCCGGGCGCTGGCCTCCGCGGTCGCGTAGTGCCTGGTGTCCCCGTCCGTCGTCCGGTCGGCGGCGTCGGTCCCGAGCTGTCCACTTCTCGTCATGCGCGTCTCCCTTTGCTCGCCTCAGCCCGTCGCCAGGAGCTCCGCTCCGCCGCTCTGGGGTCGGTCGCTCGCCGCCGCTTCGCTCGCCGGCGCCGCGTCGGCCGCGAGGCCGACGAGCACGCGCTCGACGAGCGCGCGGTAGTCCTCCGAGCCGTAGGTCCCCGGCGCGTGCTCGAAGATCGAGCGTGCCTGCGCCGGAGCTTCCTTCAGCTTGGTCGTGGCGCGCACCGGCGCGAGGCAGCGGTCGCCGAAGTGCGAGCGCAGCGTGCCGAGCGCTTCCACGCAGATGTTGGCGCGTGCGTCGAAGAAGGTCGGGAGCACACCCCAGATCGAGAGCCGGTGGTGGAGCAGCGCGTTGACGTTCTTGACCGTCTTCAGCACCTGGCGCACGCCGACGAGCGACAGGTAGTCGCACGCCACCGGTACGAGCACGCCCTCGGCCAGGCAGAGCGCGTTCTGGTTCATGAGCGACAGGCTCGGCGAGCAGTCGACGATGACGTAGTCGTAGGCGGTGAGCGCCGGGGCGAGCCGCTGCGCGAGCACGCGATCGCGGCTCTGGCGGCCGGCGAGGTAGAGCTCCGCCGCGGCGAGCGTCTCGTTCGAGGGCAGCAGATCGAGGTTCGGGCGCACGCTCTGGACGGCGTCGGCCGGTCGCAGACCCATCACGAGCACGTGGTAGAGCGAGCGCTCGGCAGACGCGCCCAGCGACACCGCCACGTTGCCCTGCGAGTCCGTGTCCACGAGGAGCACGCGCTTGCCCCGGTCCGCCAGCCCCGCCGCGAGGTTCACCGAGGTGGTGGTCTTGCCCGTGCCGCCCTTGTGGTTGAAGACCGCGATGCAGCGCGGTGCCGGCTCGCGCCCTTCGGCGTGCGCGGGCGTGGCCGGCGGCGCGGGCGCGCGCGGCACGCGCGGCGCAGCCG
>JACRDA010000469.1 GCA_016212965.1 Myxococcales bacterium | reverse complement strand
GCCCGCGCCGCCCCCGCCGAAGCCCCCAGCGCCGGCGCTGCCGCCCGCGGAGCCGCCCCCGCCCGCCGAGCCCGCCTTGCCGGCCGTGATTCCGAAGATGGCGTTGCAGGCCACGAGCGCCGCCACGAGGGGTGCGCAGCGCAACGCCACCGCGAGCCGCATGCCTCCAGGATGCAGCAACGCGACCCGGCAGATCAACGGCCATGATGGCGGCGCGCTTCGCGCCAGCGGCCAGCCGCGCATCGTGGCTTGTGGCCCGGGGAGCCCGGGTAATAAGCTCGGCACACCGACTGCTGGGGCGGCGGAGGGCGAACTGGACGACTTCACGGTGTTCGACACCTCGCCGCTGTGCACCGTCGTGGTGCGCGGTGGGGACGTCGCCTATGTCAACGAGGCCACCCTGCGGCTCGTCGGGCGCGAGCGTGCGGCGATCGTCGGGCGGCCGTTCGTCTCGTTCGTCGCGCCCGACGACAGGGAGCGGCTGCTCGAGCGCTACCACCGCCGGCAGCGCGGCGAGCCGGTGCCCGCGGAGTACACCTCGACGATCGTCACGAGCTCCGGCGAGCTGCGCCAGGTCGACGTGTTCGCCTCCTACGTCCCCGACCACACCATCGTCATGCTCCGCGACCGCACCGAGAGCGCCGGCCGCGAGCGGCGCCTGCTCGAGCTCGCGGAGCTCGGCGCCGGCGTCCTGCGCGAGGGCACGCCCGAGGCCATCTACCGCAAGGTCAACGCGGGGCTCGGCGCGCTCGGGCTCGCGTCGGCGCTCGGCGAGCCGCGGGGCGAAGAGCTCTACGTCGTCGCCCTGGCCGCGTTCGCCCCGCTCGAGGGTCCGCTGGCCGAGGCGCTCGGTCCGGTGAGGCAAGGGGTGTCGCGGCCGTGGTCGGGCTCCCAGCGCACCGCCTGGCGCGATGGCGGCGTGTATCTCGACGACGCCCCGCTCGAGCTCGAGGGGTTCCTCGGCGGCGCGCTCGGCACGAGGGCCCGCGAGGCGGCCGCGGCGCACGGGCTCGCGCGCGGTGCCGCGGTCCGCATCGACGTGGACGGCGTTCCCGCGCGGCTCCTCTTGCTGCTCGGACGCTGGTTGCGCCGCGAGGATCTGCCGATCCTGCGCCTGCTCGTCTCGCAAATCTCGGCGGCCCTCGGCGCGGCGCGCGCCATCGCCGATCTGTCGGGGCGCAACGAGGCGCTCGCCGCGCTGAACCGGCTCGCCCAGCTCGCCAGCACCTCGCCCGATCTCAAGAGCCTGTTCCGGGCGGGCGCCGAGGAGGTGGCCCGCGTGACGGGCTGCGAGGCCGTGGCGATCTACATCGTGGACGAGCCCGGCCAGGCCGCGGACCTCGTGCATCAGCACGGGGGCTCCGAGGAGGCCGGGCGGCTGTTCGCCCGCATTCCGCTCCACAGCCCGACCTCGCTGCTGTGGCGCGTGGCGCACGGTGGCGAGGCGCTCGTGTTCCGGCGCGAGGACTACCCCGAGCCCGCGCGCTCGGTCATCGCGCGCATGCGCCAGGAGGTGGTCGCGTCGATCCCGCTCGTGGCGCGCTCCAAGGTCGTGGGCGTGATGAACGTCGCCTACGTCGAGCCGGTCGGCGTGGACGTCGCGACGATCGATCTCCTGAAGGCGATGGGCAGCCACTTCGCCGCGGCGGTCGAGGCCCAGCGACTGCTCGACCAGCTGCGCAGCCGGGTGTCGGACCTGGCGCTGCTCTACGAGGTCGGCTGGTCACTCGTCGCGACGCTCGAGCACGCGCAGGTGCTCGACCTCGGCGTCCGCAACCTGGCCCGCAGCGTGGGTGCCGCGGACGCCTTCCTGCTCCTGCCGGACGCGGCTGGCCGGAGCCTCGTCATCCGCGCGGTGGCCGGGGAGCATCGGCAGCTCGTCGGCCGGGAGCTACCGCTCGATCCGCCGGCGTCGGTGGCCGCGGTGGCCTTCGCGGAGCGGGCGCCCGTCGTGGTGGACGACGCCAGCGCCGATCCGCGCGTCGACCCGGCGCTGCGCGCGATCCTCGGGGCGCACGCCTACCTCGGGCTGCCGCTCGTCGTGCGCGACCGGGCGATCGGCGCCGTCGTCATCGCCACGCGCGGCGGACCGCGACCCTTCGGCGCGGCCGAGATCGATCGCGCCGCCGCCGTCGCCAACCAGATCGCGGTGGCGGTGGAGAACGCGCGCCTCTACGCCGATCTGCGCGCGAGCTACGAAGAGCTCGCCAAGGCGCAGGCCCAGCTCGTCGAGCGCGAGCGGCTCGCGGCGCTCGGACAGCTCGCGGCCGTCGTGGCCCACGAGGTGCGCAATCCGCTCGGCGCCATCTTCAGCGCCCTCGGGCCGCTCAAGCGCCAGCTCAGGCTCGACGGCGAGAGCGCGACGCTCTTCGCCATCGTCGGCCAGGAGGCCGAGCGGCTGAACCGCATCGTCGGCGATCTGCTCGACTTCGCGCGCCCGAGCGCGCCCACCCTGCGACCGCTGTCGCTCGGCGACGTCCTCGAGCACGCCCTGGCGGCGGCGCTCGGCGCCAGCCCGCCCGCCGTGCGCATCGTGAGGGTGCTCGACCCGGCGCTTCCGTCGCTGCAAGGCGACGAGCACCTGCTCCACCAGGCCTTCCTGAACCTCGCGCTGAACGCGCTGCAGGCGATGCCGGACGGTGGGACGCTCACGGTACGGGCCGGGGCCGAGGCGGGGCCCGCGGGCGCCCTCTTGCGCGTCGAGATCTCGGACACGGGCGTGGGCCTCGACGACGACGCGAAGGCGCGGCTGTTCGAGCCGTTCTTCACCACCAAGGCCGCGGGCACCGGCCTCGGGCTCGCGGTCGTCAAGCGCATCGTCGAGGGACACCGCGGGTCCATCGACGTCGCGAGCGAGTCCAGGCGCGGCACGACGTTCACCGTGCGGCTGCCCCTCGCGTCGGGCTGAGCTGACGGCGCGACCCGGTGTGCGGCCTTCCGACGGGTGGCTCAGGGGGGGTAGGGCGGCGCCCACGAGCCCTCCACGACGGGCGTCGTCGTGACGTAGGCGGTGTGGGCGTTGGGGTCGAGGTAGAGCGGCGCGACCTCGCAGCTCTGGACGGCGCACTCGCCGCCCGAGCTGAAGCGCACGTCGGCGACGAGCCAGTACTTGTTGCTGCTCGGCGACGCCCCGTCGGCCGGCGTCCACACGATGGGGGAGTTCGCGTAGCCGGCCTGGCCGAGCTCGCCCGCGAGCCGCGCGTTGCAGAAGATGCGCACGTGGGGCCGCACCGAGTAGTTCTCGGAGTGGCTCGAGTAGTAGTGCACGCCGATGCGCGTCCACACGTCGTTCGGCGGGAAGTCGACGTTGATGTTCTCGGGCGCGCAGAAGCTCGAGTTGGTCGGGTCGCTCACCGCCGGGTCGCAGACGATGTTGTCGAGGTCGAGGCGCGGGTTGTGGCAGCCCTGGTCGAAGCTCACCCACTGCTGGCCGCGGCCCCAGGGCGCGAAGTAGCAGGTGTTCTTGTTGTAGTCCGGGTCCTTGTACCAGTTGACCGGATCGGGCGGCGCCGCGCCGTTGAACCACTGTGGGGTCGGCAGGGGGAACGGCAGCGTGTACATCTCGACCGTGCAGTTGCCGTAGCCGCAGTCGGCCGTGTTCGAGCCGCCGTAGGACCAGGGCGTCGTCGTGCCCGGCTCGTGCATGTGGAGATCGAGGTCCGCGCCGGAGGAGCCGGCCGGGTGGTCCCAGGACAGCTCGACGCGCAGCCCGGGCGCTCCGACGAAGAGCGGGTAGTCGCACGACTCGGGGCCGTTCGCGGTCGTCTTCGTGTAGGTGACCATGTACTCGCCGCTCACGAGCGGCACGAAGCTCGGGCCGTTCGGCACCGGGCAGGGGCTCACCCCCGCGGGGCACGCGACCGTCCAGACGTTGGAGAGCGCGCCCGGGTCGTAGAAGTTGCCCGCGCCGGCCTGCAGGTTCGCGGTCGCGAGCGGCGGCGAGGTGATGGCGTGGCACCCGAGGGGCTCCCCGCCGCCGCACTCACCGACGGGCACGCCCCCGAAGCACTCGCCCCAGGTGCCGAGCTCGCTGCAGCTCATCGTGCCCGGGAAGCAGCCCGAGCCCGGCTGGTTCAGGAACGAAGCATCGCCGGCAAAGCACCAGTGGCTCGCGCCCGCCTGACACGGACAGCCCTCGTCCACGGTGCCGTTGCAGTCGTCGTCGGTGCCGAGGTGCGCCGGGTCGCACAGCTCGGTCGGGCCGCAGGCCGAGCCGCACGGGTTCACGATCGAGCCGCCCGAGCCGCCCGCGCTCGTCGAGGAGGTCGTGAGGATGAAGCCGCCGGCGCCGCCGGCGGGGTTGTTGCCCGTGCCGCCGCCGGTGCCGGTGCCGCCGGTCCCGTCCGGGCCGAGCCTCGAGGACTTGCCGGTCGCGTCGCAGCCGGCCGCGTAGACCGTGGCCGCGAGGACGGGGAGCGAAGCGAAGGCGAGCAGCTTGGCAAGGCGCATGGTGGTCTCCGTGGGGCCCGAACGCCTCCACGCTATCATCAGGCCCGGGGCTTGACGATGCGCGCCCGCGGCGCAGGTCAGTCCTCGAGTGCGCGGTAGTCGATCTTGCCGTTCGGCGTGCGCGGCAGGGCGCCCATCACGACCACGCGCTCGGGCACCATGTACGGAGGCAGGAGCGTGGCCACGTGGGCGCGCAGGCTCCGCGCGTCGGCGCTCGCGTCGGGCGCGCACGCCGCGAACGCGACGAGCGCGGGTCCGCGCCGCGCGTCCTTCGCTGCGAGCACGGCCGCCTCGCGGACGGCGGGGTGACGCGCGAGCGCCGCTTCGACCTCACCGAGCTCCACCCGGTGGCCCGCGAGCTTCACGAGCCGGTCCCGGCGTCCGCGGAAGCGGAAGAGCCCATCCGCGCCGCGGGCGACGCGATCGCCGGTCGCGTGGCGGCCGCCGAGAGCGGTCGGTCCCTCGACCACGAGCTCGCCCTCGCCCTCGCCCGCGAGCGCGACGCCGTCGTCGCCGACGAGCGTGCAGCGACAGTAGGGCGTCGCGAGACCGATCGGCAGCTCGCGCTCGCCGTCGAGCTCGCCCGGCCCGACGACGTGGTAGGTGCACACGTTCGTCTCGGTCGGCCCGAAGAGGTTCGCGAGGCGCGCGCGCGGCGCGAGCGCGGCGAGCTCGGCGAGGGCGCGCGGTGGGTAGGTCTCGCCCGCGAAGCACAGCATGCGCGGCGCGTCGGGCCAGCCCCCCTCGGACGCGAGCGCGCTCGCGAGCTTCGCGAAGAACGACGGCACGGCGTAGACGACGCTCGGCCTCGCGGCGCGCACGGCGACGGAGAGCGCCCGGCCGCCGACGAGCGCCCGGCGCGGCAGGGTCGCGAGGCAGGCGCCCGCGCGCCAGGTCGCGAGGTGGTCGAACCACGCGAGGTCGAAGGCGAGCTCTGCCACGCGCAGCACCCGGTCCGCGGGGCCGAGGCCCGTGAGCTCGAGCATGAACGCCGTGAACGCGTCGAGCCCGG
>JACRDA010000483.1 GCA_016212965.1 Myxococcales bacterium | reverse complement strand
TGGCGCGGGCCATGCCGCGGGCGGCGCGGGCCACGCCGCGGTCGGTGCGGGCGGCGGCGCCTCGGGGCCTGGAGGCGCGGGCGGCGGCGCCTCGGTGCCTGGAGGCGCGGGCGGCGGCGTCTCGGTGCCGGCCGGTGCGGGGGCGGGTGGGGGCACCTCGGTGCCGGTCGGTGCGGGCTGAGCCGCGGCGACCGGTGCGAGCGCGACGAGGCCGAGCGCGAGAACCACGCCCGGGGCCCATGGGTGTCGGACTGCGGTGGTCATTCGAGACCTCCCAGCATCACGCCGAGGTACTCCCGTGCGTAGGCGGGGTCCGGGGCGAAGGCATCGAGCAGGGTCACGGCCACGGCGCCGGTCTCGTGCACCGCCACGAGCGCGCGACCGCCGTCCGCGCGCGCCACGTCGAACACGCTGCGGATGGGGTACGAGAGCTCGAGGTTGCGCGGGTGCAGCGTGCCGAGATCGAGCTGCGCCAGCGAGCGGCCGCTCGCGTGGATCCAGGCGCGCAGGCCATCGGGCGCCGGCACGACCACGCTGCCCGTGTCGCGGCTCCAGATGGGCGAGGCCGTCCGCGCCAGGAGGTCGAGCACCACGTGCTCGCGACCGTTCGGCGACGTGAGGATGCGCAGGTGGTCGTTCGGCGCCGGCACCTCGAGCGCCGTGCCGACCGCGTGGCCGAGCTCCAGGATCTCCACGCTCTTGTAGGGCTGGCCCATGGTCGCGCCGAGCGCCACGAAGGCGATGCGGGGACCGGTGCTCGACCAGAGGAGCGCGACGTCCGCGCCGCCGGGCGTCTCGCCGACGATGCTCGTCACGAGCGACATGTGGTCGAAGCTCGCACCGAGCTCGACCTCGGCGGCGATGCCCGTGGCCGGATCGACCAGCGTGAGCATGCCCTGCGCCGGTAGGAGCGCCGCGAGCCGCAGGCCGCCGTCGGTCGCGACGAACGCGAGCGCGCTCGGCACGCCGCCGACGTAGACCTCGTTCGGGAGCACGCGGTAGCTCTGCGGCGTCTCGGCGGCCTCCGACTCGGGCACCGGCAAGAGATCGATGAGAATGACGTTGGGGTCGCCCGCGAGCCGCACCGCGAGGCGCGCGTCCTCGTTGCTCGCCGCGTCGCCGTCGGTGACGGCGACGCCCGCGGGCTGGCGCGTGTCCGCACCGCTCGCGAGGCGCACCGTGATCTCCGGCAGCTCGAGGTGCGAGAAGTCGACGAGGTGCAGATCGCGCTCGGTCTCGACGACGAGCAGGCGCCGCGTGCCGCCCGGCAGGCCGAGGGGCTCGGTGAAGGTGAGCGCGGTCGCAGCGCTGCCGAAGCTGCGCAGCGTCTTCGCGAACGGGTTGACGCCGCTGACGGCCGCGCCGAGCTCGACCACGACGAGCTCGTTCGGGTTCTGCACGAACGCCGTGTCGCTCGCCGAGGCGTACACGACCGCGTACTCCGACAGGGGGTCGACCGCGAGGCCCGAGAGCGGGTCGGTGAGCTCGTAGCGCGCCACGAGGCCGGGCTCGGCGCCGCGCCCCGCGAGCACGGACAGGGCCGGCCGCGGATCGTCGGCCGACCGGCGCGGCACCGTGCCGCGCGTGAGCACGAGCAGTTGCTCGCCGTCGGGCGTCGGGGCCGCGGCGGCGAACCCCGGCCCGATCGGGACCGACACGGGCGCGAGCTCGAGCTCGCCGACGACGGGCAGGAGCAGCACCCGCTCGGTGGGCGCGTCGACGAGGGCGACGCCCCCCGCGAGGCCAATGGCCTGGGTGGGTCGGGTCGGCGCCGCGTCCCATTTCGAGTCGCGCGCGTGGCAGGCTCCGGCCGCGAGCGCGGCCAGGGCCACACCGGCCGCTCCCGCGAGGCCCGCGCGGCGCACACCGCGCGCGGTGAGAAGGCTCGAGCTCTTCATGGGGTGCTCCCGTCGACGACCTCTGCGGCGAGCTCGAAGCCGGTCACGGTGCGGAGCTCGCCGGAAGCGAAGTGAATGAAGGTAATGCGCCCGTCCGGGTGCTTCTGGGCCACGAAGCCCTTGTTCGGGCCGGTCACGATACCGGCGGAGTTGGGCTCGCTCGCGAGCGGAAACGCGTCGATCTCGAGCGAGGGCATGTGGGCGACGACCATCTGGTAGGTCGAGCTGCCCGTGTCCGAGGTGGCGAGGAGCGCGCGATCGCCCGCGGGCGCGAGCGCCACCGAGGCGACCCGGGCGTGGAGCCCGAAGATCTTCGGCGGCAGCTCGTTCGTCACCGGCACGACGCTCAGGGCCGCGGGGTAGCTCGACCCCACGCCGAGGTCGTCGTGGAGGACGACGGCGTGGGCGCCGTCGGGCGTGGGGAACACCGCCTGCACGGGCGCCTTCAGCACGATGAAGCGCGGCTCGGGCACGGCCGCGGCCGTGTCGAAGGCCGTCAGCACCGGGCTCGGCACGGCATTCGTGTAGAGGAGCGCGATCGAGCTCGCGCTGGCGAGCGCGACCGAGCCGACCGTGGTGCCGGCCACCGAGAAGAGGCCATAGGCCAAGGGATTGGTCGCGATGTCGGGCAGGCGCAGGACGGCCACCTCGGCGGTGTCGCGCACCACGGCGACCGCGACCGTGCCGTCGACCGACACGTCGAGGTCGGTCACCGGGCCGGGCAGGAGCACGTCCGTGCGCACGCCGGTCCCGAGCGCCACGACGCGCACGACCGGATCGCCATCGCGCCGCACGAGCGCGAGGTCGCCGTCGGGCGTGATGGCGACATCGCGGCTCGACGTGTCCTCGAAGGGATCGTCGGACAGGGGCACGTTCGCGACCACGGCCGGCGTGCCCGCGTCGAGCGCGACCACGGTCACGCCGTCGGCGGTCACGGCGAAGAGGCGCGTGCCGTCGGCCGCATAGCCGAGGGCGACGGGGCGATATCCCACGGTGAGCTCCGTCGCCGTCTCGGCGCCGGGCGCGAGATCGAGGACGGCGATGTCCTGATAGCCGTCGATGGGGTCCGGCGTGTCGATGGCACGCGCGTCCGTCCACGCCGTGGCGAAGCGACCGCTCGGCGCAATGGCCCAGGCATTGCCCGAGGACGGCACCGGCAAGGACAGGCTCGTCAGCACGCCGCCCGAGGCGCGCAGCACCGTGGCGTCGTGGGACAGCACGTTGAGGACGATCGCGACGTCGTCCGAGGGGTCCGGCACGGCCGCGAGATAGGTCGGTGCGTGGCCCGCCTCGACCACCTCGATCGCCAGCGTGGCGGCATCGATGAAGGCCACCCGACCGCTCGCCGCATTGGCGATCCACACGTAGTTCCCCGTCGCGACGGGCGCCCCGTAGCTCGACTCGAGCTCCTCTTCGGGCGGCGTCGTGGTGGTCGTGGTGGTCCAGGTGGTGGTGGTCGTCGTCGTCGTCGTGTCGGTCGGCAGGCCCGAGCTGCCGCCGGAGCCGTCGGTGCTCGTGCTCTGGCTGCAGGCGAGCCCGAGCGCGAGCGACCCTGCGACGAGACCCGCTACCTCGGCGAAATGGCGGGGCGTCACGGCGCGCTCCCGTCGACGACCTGCGCCGCGAGCTCGAAGCCGGTCACGGTCCGGAGCTGCCCGGTCCCGAAGTCGACGAAGGTGATGCGCCCGTCCGGGTGCCTCTGGGCCACGTAGCCCTGGTCGGCCCCGAGCACGATGCCGGCCGCGATGGGCTCGCTCGCGAGCGGGAAGGCGTCGAGGTCGAGCGACGGCATGCGCGCGACGACCATCTGGTAGGTGTGGCTGAGCGCGTCGGAGGTCGCGACGAGCGCGTGCGTGCCCGCGGGCGAGACCGCGACCGACACGACCGGGGCGTCGAGGCCGAAGATCTTGGCGGGCAGGAGCGCGGCGACCGGCACCACGCTGAGCGCGGCCGGGTAGCTCGACACGCCCGCGAGCTCGTGGTGCAGGACGACCGCGTGGGCGCCGTCGGGCGTGGGGAACACCGCCTCGACGGGCGCCTTCAGCACGATGGGCCTCGGCTCTGGGACGAGGGCGGCGCTGTCGAAGACCGTGAGGACCGGGCTCGGGACGGCGTTCGTGTAGAGCAGCGCGAGCGTGCTCGCGCCCGCGAGCGACACCGAGCCGATGGTCGTGTCGGCGACCGAGAAGAGCGTGAAGAAGAGCGGGTCCTCGGCCACGTCCGGCAGGCGCAGGAGCGCGACCTCGGAGGTGTCGCGCACGACCGCGACCGCGACCGAGCCGTCGGCCGCGAGATCGAGGTCGGTCACCGGGCCCGGCAAGACGACGTCGCTGCGCACGCCGGTGGCGAGCGTGACGACGCGCACCGTGGGGTCGCCGTCGCGGCGCACGAGCGCGTAGGCACCGTCCGGGGTAATGGCGACGTCGCGACTCTGCGTGTCCTCGAAGGGGTCGTCCGAGAGCGCCACGTTGTCGACGACGAGCGGGGCCGGGCCCGACAGATCGACGACCGTCACGCCGTCGGCCGTGACGGCGAACAGGCGCGAGGAGTCGGCCGCGTAGCCGAGGGCGACGGGTCGGTAACCGACGGCGAGCTCCGTCGTGCGCTCCTGTCCGACCGTGAGGTCGAGGACCGAGATGTCCTGGTAGCCGTCGATGGGATCGGGGGACGCGATGCGGCGGGCGTCGGTCCACGCGGTCGCAAAGCGCCCGGTCGGCGACACGGCCCACGCGTTGCCCGACGTCGGGACGGAGAGCGCCCGGGTCGAGAGCCCGCTCCCGGAAGCCCGCAGGAGCGTCGCGTCCCGCGAGAGCACGTTGAGGACGATGGCGACGTCGTCCACGGGATCGGGGACGGCCGCGAGGTAGGTCGGCGCATGACCCGCCTCGACCACCTCGACCGCGAGCGTCGCGGCGTTGATGAAGGCCACGCGACCGCTCGCCGCATTGGCGATCCACACGTAGGTGCCGGTCGCGACCGGGGCGCCGTAGGCGGACTCGAGCTCCTGCTCGGGCGGCGTCGTGGTGCCCGTGGTGGTGGTCGTCGTCGTGGTGGTCGTCGACGAGGTGTCGGCGCGCGGCGCAGACGCGCCTTCCTGGCTCGCGCTGCACGCGACCACCGAGCCGCCCGCGAACACCGCGCCGACGCAAGCGAACGTCGCGACGAGCGACGCCGAGATACGTGCCATGGCTGGTCCCCTTCAAGAAAGCGAGGTGCGCCGGGGCGACGCACACCCTCATGATGCGCCTCCCCGACGCGCCGTGCAACGCGCATCGGCTCGGGATCCGCCACGCGCGTCGCGCGCGCCGACTCAGTTCTTGTCCTTGAGCTTGTCCCCCGCCTTGTGCGCGAGCTCCTCGACCGCCTGCTCCACGCGCGTCGCGACCGCGCGGACGGCGTCGCTCGCCTTCTGGGTCTTCTCCTGGACCTTGTCGGCGACCTTCGTGGTCGGACCGTCCGTCGCCTTGACCCTGCCGAGCTTCTGCTGCGCGGTCGCCTCGACCTTGTGGACGACCTTCGCGACGGCTTCCTTCACGTCGTGACCGACCTTGTCGGCCCGGTCCGCGAGCTTGTGGGTGACCTCGGTCGCCTTCGCGCCGAGCTTGCCCTCGAGCGCGAGCACGCGCTCGGCGCCCTTGTCGACGACCTCCTTCGCCTTGTCGAACACCTTCGCCGTGGCCTCTCGGGCTTTCTCGGTGACGGCGGCAACCTTGACTGCGGGATCTGGATTCATGGCCTTGGCCTCCGCGAGGGACGCCCTCCGCGGGGCATGCGCCATGCCATGGCGACAAGGACGCATCAGGACGCGGAACCGCTTGGATTTCTCGCCCACAGTGTGCGCTGCACGCGCACCGGCTGCACCCCGGCGTGCACGTTTGGCGGGGGGTCGCGGCGGGCAGGTCGGCGGGGCCACGTCCGCCCCCGCGCCCCGCACTTGCGCGGTAACCGACCCGGGTTGAACTGCAACAAGGGCGGTACTTGGTTACGTCCCGCACGCTCGGATGCCGACTCGCGCGCCTACGGCCGACAGGGATCGCCCGCGACCTTGCCGCCACCGTCGATCGGCATCCCGCCGACGGGGCGGCCGTGGAGCGCCGCGACGTGGAGCTCGGTGCGCCGGTTCTGCGCGCGGCCGGCCTCGGTCGCGTTGTCCGCAATGGGCCGCGTCTCGCCGAAGCCGACGGGCAAGAGGCGGCGACAGGCGGTGCCGTGCGCGACGAGCCAGCGCGCGACCGAAAGGCTCCGCTGCTCGGTCAGGCTCTGGTTCATGACCTCGCTGCCCATCGAGTCGGAGTGCACCTCGATGCGCAGGAGCGTGATGTCGGCGCGCGCGCGTAGCTTCGCAAGCGCCACCGTGAGCACCGCATCGCTCTCGGGCCTCAGCGTGGCGCGCCCCGTGTCGAACAGGACGGGACCGGGCAGGGGCAAGAGGCCCGCGCCGGGTGGGGTCGGAGGCAGAGGCGGCAGGGGCGGCGCGCCGGGTACCGGCTTCGAGGCTGCGGAGGGCACGACGCCCGGAGGCACCAGGCCCGGAGGGAACAGGCCCGGGGGGAGCATCCCCGTCGGGAACATGATCTGGAGCTGCGCGAGCAGCTTCGGATCCTTCAGGAGCTGCGCGAGGAGCTCCGGGGGCAGGCCGGGGATCGTCAGCTGCCCGGCCGGACCGCCTAGGTCGGTCGCGGACGCGCTCGGCTCCGCGGTCGCCGGCGTGGACGCGAGCTCGGGCTCGAGCTCGGGCTCGGGCTCGACGACCTCGGGCGCGCTCGCGGCGGCGCACGGAGCGGGCGGCGCCGCGAGCTCGACGACCGGCCGCGCGCTCGCGACGAGCGGGGCGGGCGCGGCGGCAACCGGGGTCGCGGTCGGCCCCGAGCAGGCGGCGAGCGCGCTCGCCA
>JACRDA010000482.1 GCA_016212965.1 Myxococcales bacterium | reverse complement strand
CGAGGCGCCGTCGGGCGAGCGCCCGGCGCGGGACGGCGCCAGCGCTGCCGCCGCAGCCGAGCGCGAGGCTCGCCGCGTGGCTCCGAGCGCAGAGGGCCCGCTCGTGCCGGCCACCGCGCCCGAGGCCCGGCCGGCGCGCGTCCCGGAGGCCCCGGCGCCCGCCGCCCTGCCGCCCTCGGTGCACGAGCTGCGCGCTCGCACGAAGGCCGCGCTCATCGCGGGCCGGCTCGACGAGGCAGTGGCGTCCGCCACGGAGCTCGTGGCGGCGACGCCCGACGACGCGTTCGGCTACCTCTGCCTCGGGGCGGCGTATCAGGACCTCCGCCGCATGGGCGACGCCCTCGCGACCTACGGCGCGTGCGTCGAGCACGCCAAGTCCGGGCCGGTCGACGAGTGCCTCGCGCTCGGCGGGCGCCGCCGCTGAGCGCGGCCGCAAGCCGGGGTCGCGGACCGCCAGTTTGTGCTTGCGTCGCGCGCACATCGGTTGTCCACCCGGGACGTGACCTTCGGCATCGAGACCCTGGGCTCGCTCCTCGCGCTCGCCGCGCTCGAGATCGTCCTCGGCATCGACAACATCGTGTTCATCGCGATCATGGTGGGTCGGCTGCCGCCCGCGCAGCGCAAGGTCGCCTACCGCCTCGGCCTCGCCGCGGCGCTGGTGACGCGTATCGGGCTGCTCCTGACGTTGTCGACGATCATGAGCCTGACCGACCCCTTGTTCACGATCTTCGGCGAGGGGTTCTCGTGGCGGGACCTCATCCTCGTCGTGGGCGGGCTGTTCCTCATCGTGAAGAGCAGCCAGGAGATCTTCGGCAAGGTCGAGGCGCACGAGGAGGGCGAGCACAGTGCGCCGAAGGTGCAGCGCATGTGGCTCGTCGTGGCCCAGATCATGGTCATCGACATCGTCTTCTCGCTCGATTCGGTGATCACGGCGGTGGGCATGGCGCGCGAGCTCTGGGTCATGGTCACGGCCATGGTCTGCGCCGTCGCGGTGATGCTGGTCTTCGCGCAGCGGGTCGGCGACTTCGTGACGCGCCACCCGTCGATGCAGATCCTGGCGCTCTCGTTCCTGCTGCTCATCGGCGTGCTGCTCATCGCCGACGGCTGCGGCCAGCACGTGAGCAAGGGCTACGTGTACAGCGCCATGGGCTTCTCGCTGCTCGTGGAGCTGTTCAACATGCGCTACCGCCAGAAGCGCCGCCTCGCAGCGCGCGAGGCGGGCGCGCCCGGCTCGGCGCCGAGGCCCGAGCCACACAAGTGACCGAGCGGCCGCAGCACGAAGGGGTCAAGGGCTCGGGGGTCGAGGGGTCAGGGGTGGAGCCGGCGACCCCTTGGCCCCTGGGCGCCTCGACTCCTCGACCCCTCAGAAAGCGACCGTCGTACCGACCGTGACGTTGCGCTCGCCGAGCGGCACGACCTCGAGCGAGGCGCCGACGGTCTCGCCCGTGACGAGCAGACCCGCTCCGAGCTGGTAGTGGTGGCGGTCCGTGCCGACGAGCGCCTCGCCCCCGCGCCGCCACAGCGCGGGGCCCCCGAAGAGGCGCACCACGGCGTAGGGGGCGAAGGAGCGCCAGAACCTCTTGCCGAGCGTGAACGCGGCGCGCGCGTCCGCGCCGACCAGGGTCGCGCGCTCGCCGGCGCCCTCGCTCGGCGCGGCGCTCGCGCCGAGCGAGAGCGACAGCACGCAGAACGGCTCCTCGCCGCGACCGTCGAGGATGCGGTAGCTCGCGGCGAGCGACCCGTAGCCGCCGAGCCCGAGCTCGTGGCGCTCGGTCCCGAGCTCGAGCCAGCCCCCGGGCGCGAGCCCCGCCGACGCGCCGAGCGACCAGCCGTCGTCGAGCTCGCGCTCGAGCCCGACGCCGAGCGCACGGCGCCGCAGCCCGAGCTCGAGATCGCCGAAGGCGAGGTCGGTCTCGCTGGCGCCGAAGCCGAGGGAAAGGTGCCAGGGGCTCGCGGTGACACCCGGCAGCGCGTCGCCGGTGCAGGTGATGGCTGCTCCCGGCGGACCGCCGGGCGGTGTGAGCCCTCAGGCGAAGGCGTCGTCGCGGGGCAGGGCGACGGCGCTGGCGAAAGCGGCGAGCCCGACGAGCCATCGTAGCGGTGCTCGGATCGTCCGCACGGCGGCGTGGGTCGCTCGAGCCCGCGTCACTCGGGGGCGATGTTGTTGAGCGCCATGCCGCCGGGGTAGCCGTAGGAGGTGGCGCTCGTGTAGCCCGCCCCGACGATGCCGAAGGGCGAGACGCTCGTGATGACGTGGGGACCTGCGGGCACGGCGTAGTCCGCGACCGTGTAGGCCCCGACCGTGTAGTACGCGTTCGCCGGCACCGCGACGCCGTCGACGAGCACGTCGTCGCCCGTGGTGCGGATGATCTGCACGTAGTCGACGGCGTAGCCCGAGGGCGTGAGCAGGACGTAGCGGTTCAGGAACTGCTCCACCGGAACGGCCGTGATCATGGCGGGGTCGCCGGTGCCGGCGCCGAAGGCGTCCTGCCCGGTGATGTACTGGTACGCGGCAAAGGGGCTCGAGCCGGTGAAGATGAAGCTCTCCTGCGTGTAGAACTCGTAGAACTGACCCGCGTCGAGCGTCACCGGGAACCCCGGTTGCGGTGGGGTCGTGTCGATGACGGTGCCGGGAGCCTGCGACATCACGCGCCAGTAGTAGCGCTCGCTCGCGCTGCGGCGCGGCACGTGGGCACCCACGTAGGTCGTGCCCCAGTTGCGGACCGGCACGGCCTGCTCCTCCATGTGGTCGCAGTAGGTGTAGCCGGCCGGCACCTGCGCGCACTCGATCGCGCCGAACACGGCGACCGGCGCCGTGGCGTCGATCTCGGCGCCCATCACGTCGCGCTCCGCCGTCGTGAGGCCGGCGCCGTTCACGACCTGGAGCGTGTCGTAGCGGTTCATCGTGACGGTGGTCGAGCCGCCGGCCGCGAGCGCCGACACGCCGGAGCCGCCGGCCGTCGGGTGCGGCACGGTGATCGTCACCTGGGTGTTGTCCTCGGTGGCGATGACGTTGAAGTAGCTCGGGTAGCCGTTCAACGCGTCGTAGTAGCTCGGCACGAAGTAGTGCCGCCCGAGCGTGGCCTCGGGCAGGAGGCAGGAGGCGTCGTTCGTGTAGTAGGGCGTGAGCGGCGAGTGCTGGTAGGCGATGACCGGCAGATCGCTCTCGACGCGGAAGCTGCCGCCCGGGCGCAACTGCGACACGCTCTCGATGTAATCGGCCGGGGTGTTCGGCAGCGTGAACGTGTGCTGGCCGAGGGGCGGGATCTGCACGTCGGCCTGGATGAGGCTCTCCACGCCGCCCGGCGCTCCCCACAGGCTCACGACGGCCGTGAGCGTGGAGCTCGTGTTGCCCACGACGATGGCGTCGGTGTGCCCCTCGTCGAAGTTGTCCATGTTGAGCGCGAAGAAGGAGCAGCCCACGCTGCTCGGCGCCCGCGCGTAGGCCGCGCACAGGGTCTCGCACCCCACGGTCTCGGTGCAGGTCTCCTTCGGCCCGCACGTCGCGCCGGGCTCGTAGCCCGTGCCGGAGGCGTTGCAGATCTCGCTCGTGTCGGGGTCCGGGCAGTGCGCGGTGCCCGGCGTGCACACGACGGCGAGGCAGGTCCCCCCGGCGCAGACCTCGCTCGGGTTGCAGGCCTGCTCGGACAGCCCGAGACAGCTCGGCAGGCACACCTCGAGCGCGGTCGCGCTCGCGCAGTTGCCGGTGAGACCCGGGGTGCACAGGCAGGCGACGCACGCTCCGCTCGCGTCGTCGCAGCCCTGACCGCCGGGGCACGGGTCGGCCTCGAACGAGCCGTTCGTGCACACCTCGTGGACTCCGCCGACGCACTGCTCGGCGCCGTCCGCGCAGCTGCCGCCGCCGCCGGCCCCGGTGGCGCCGCTGCCGCCGCCGCCGCTCTGCGTGTTGCCGCCCGCCGCGGCGTTGCCGGTGCCGTTGCCGCCGGTGCCGGTCTCGACGTCGGTGCTGCTGCTGCAGGCCGCGAAGAGGGTGAAGAGTCCAAGTGCCGCACCCGTCCAGAACCCGAGTTTACTCGCGCGCATGAAAGCCTCCCAGGGCCCGACGATAGCGCCAGACGCGGCGCGAGGTAGGCGGATTCGGCGTGGGGCACGTCGCGCGTGGCACGCGTGCTGCCGAGCGGAGCCACCTTTGAGATTTGAACTCAAGACCTGCGGTTTACGAAACCGCTGCTCTACCACTGAGCTAAGGTGGCGATTGTAGGGGCGCCTTCAATAACGAAGAGCGCAGGCTCGCGCAACGGTTTTCGGTGCCGTCAGCTCGTCGGCCCCTCCGCGGCGAAGTCGGCGAGCACCGCGGCAAGCGCCTGGGGTGCGGTCCAGTGCATCATGTGGCCCGCACCGGCGAGCTCGACGCGCCGCAGCGGGGCGCCGATCGCGGCGAGCCGCTCGTCCTCGTCGACGGGGTGCCAACCCTCCGCGCCGCCGCCCACGAAGAGCACCGGGCAGCGGATTTCACCGAGAAAAGCGCGGAACGACTCGAGGTGGAACGCGGTCGGGGACGTCGTGCGGTGCCGCGGGTCGTGCGTCCAGCCGAGCGCGCCGTCGGCGCCGCGTTCCGTGAGCAGCGCCGCCCGGCTCGCGCAGACCTCCGCGGGGACACCCGGATGGTGGGCGGCGAGCCGGCGCGCGGCGTCCTCGAGCGAGCTCGGCCCCTGCGGGCGCCGGGCCGGTGGGCTCGCCGACGGCTCGCGCGCCGCGAGCTCGCGCAGCCACTGTCGCGTGCGGTCGAGGCTGCCGCGCGGGCCGGCGGCGGGCGGCCCCACGCCCTCGCAGAGCACCAGGCGCCCGATGCGCTCCGGGGCCGCCCCGGCGTAGAGCGCCGCGACCGTGGCCCCCATGGAGTGGCCGACGAGCAGGGGGCGCGCGCCCGGCGCGAGCGCGTGGCGCAACAGGGCGTCGACGTCCGCGAGGTAGTCCGGAAAGTGGTAGTAGCCCGACGGCGCGACGCGCTCGCTCGCGCCGAAGCCGCGGAGGTCGGGGGCGAGCACGTCGTGGCCCGCAGCGGCCAGCGGGGCGGCCACGAGGTCCCACGTCGCTCCGGCATCGAGAAAGCCGTGGAGCAGCACCGTGGTGTGGGCGGTGGCGGTGCCCGCGGGCGGTCGCCAGCGGTGGACGCGGAGCGACAGGCCGTGGCCGGGGTGGGTCTCGAGGGCGGGGACCATGCGGCGACGCAGAGCTCAGCGGCGGCTCGAGGGCCGGGGGCTGCTCCCGGGCCGCGGGCTGCTCTTGGCCGGCTCGTGCACGTCCCAGCGGCCGACCGGCCACGGCATGTCCTTCAGCGCCGCGAGCATGCCGAGCTCGCGCCGAAGCTCGCGCGCGGTGGCGCGTGCGGCCGGGTTCTGCCGCAGCGCGTGGTAGAGAAAGCGCGCCAGCGGGGCGAGGTCCGGGTCCTTCACCATCGCGTCGAGCGGCGGCGGCAGGCCGTCGTGCGTGAGGTGGGCCGAGATGATCGACACGTCGGTCTGGCCCTCGAACAGCGTGCGCGCCGTCATGACCTCGTAGGCGAAGCAGCCGAAGGCGTAGATGTCCGAGGGGTGGGGCGCGATCGATGTGCCCGGCTCGGCCTCCCAGACCTCGGGCGAGCCGTAGCACAGGGTCGCGCACCCCGGCCGGAGCTTGCGCCCCGCGAGGCCGAAGTCGACCAGCACCGCCTCGCCGGTCTCGCGCAGGATGGCGTTCGAGGGCTTGACGTCGAGGTGCGCGACGCCGGTCCCGTGCATCGCCTCGAGGCCCGCGAGCACGCCCTCGAGCACCCCGATCGCCCGCGCCGTCGTGAGGCGCGCCGAGCTCACGGCGCGCTCGCACGACAGCCCCTCGATGAGCTCCATGACGAGGATGGGCTTCGGTTTCGCGCCGGCGTCGAAGGTGACGAAGCGCGCGATGTTGGGGTGGTCGGGGATGGCGATGAGCGCGCCGGCCTCCTCGCGGAAGAGCCGCAGGAACTCGGCCTCGCTCATGCTGCGCGCCGCGGTCGCGTTGTAGTCGGGCACCTTGAGCGCGAAGCGCTCGGCGTTCGGGTCGTGGCGCTCCTCGGCGCGCTTGACCACGAAGACCGACCCGACGTTGCCACCGCCGATCTGGTTGATGACGTAGAAGCCCCCGAGGATGCGGCGGCTCGGGAGCCACGGGGGCAGGGACTGGCCCCGGCGCGCGATGGCCATCTCGGGCAGGCTCGGCCGATCGGCACGCAGGGTGGAGATGCGCGGCAGCACCTGCGAGACGAGACCGGCGATGGCGCCGGGCAGCATCGCGTCGGCGGCGCGGGCGGTGACGGTGAGCGCCTCGCTGAGGTCGTGGTCGGCGTGGGTGTTGAGGGCCTTGTCCACGGCGCTCTCGAGGGTGTAGCGCCGCTTGAGCCAGCCGCTGCCGCGCGCGGTCTCCTCGAGGCAGCGCCGCTCGGCCCCGACGACGAGCTGCCCGAGCTGCTGGATGGCGTCCTCGACCCCCGCGAGCGGGCCGTGGGCGCTCGAGTCCTCCGGCACGAGGGCGCGCAGCGAGCCGGCGGCCAGCACGCTCTCGAGCGCGCGCAGGAGCGTCCAGGCGGTGACGCGAAAAGCCTCGGCCCGGAGCGTGGTCTGGTGCGGGAACGCCTCGAGGAACTGCTTGAACGCGCCGAGGCGCGCCGAGGCGTGGTCGCCTTGCTGGGCCACGAAGCGCCCGTAGTTGACCAGGAGCTGCGTCACGTCGGGCTGCATGCTCGCCTCGGCCACGATGGCGACCTGGCCGGCGTCGCCGAAGCTCATCGCGGTGCACAAGAACACGTCGACCGCCTCGGCGGCGCCGTCGCGCACGAGCGCGTCGTAGGCGCGCGCCACCGTGGCGATGATGGCGCGCGCGAGGCGCGTCCCGGGAGGGGTGCGCAGGTAGGCGATGAACTGCCGGCAGGCGAGCGCCCAGCGCGAGCGCATGCGCACGCGCCGGTCCTGGTCGTCGCCGAAGTCCGTGTTGCCGCCGTCGATGAGGTGCAAGAGTGCGCGCAGCTGGCGCTGCTGCAGCGTGCTCTGGGCGTTCTGCTGATCGGCGTCGGCGGCGCGCCGGCGCGGATCGAGCAGCCAGCGCGCCAGGCGCGCGTCGAGGTCGTCCACGGCCGGCGCGCCGAGCCGCTCCGCCCCCGGCGGCCGATCGAGCAAGAGCAGGTTCGTCAGCGTCCGCGACTCGAGCAGGCAGCCGTCGATCTCGCGCAAGAGCGACATCGCCGCGCGCCGCGGCTCGACGGAGAGCGGACTCGCGTCGTAGCTCACGTCGAGCGACTCGAGCTCCGAGATGCGCGCGTCGGCCACGTCGAGCGCCGTGTGGGCGATGTCGAGCGCGAGCGCCGAGCCCTGCTCCGCGAAGGCGTCGAGGCCGGCGCGCAGGGCCGCGTAGAGCTCGCGGTGCAGCCCCCCGTCGCCCAGATCGTCGACGATGGCGCGCGCGAGCGCGCTCAAGCCGTCGTCGACCTCCGGGCGCGCCAGGTTCTGTCGCAGGGCGGTGGCGCACAGGCTCGCGGCCTTCTCGCCGATGCCCGGCACCTCCTGGCGCAGCTCGACGAGGGCGTCGGCGATGGAGATGGGCGACAGGGCGGCGATGGCCTCGATGAGCTCGTCGGCGGCCTCGGGCTCGACCTCGGCCACGTCGCCGAGGCCCCAGATCATCGCCGTGGTGATGCCGGGGTCGCGCCGCGGCAGCGGGCTGTCGAGCAGATCGAGCGCGTCGGTGAGCCCCGTCTCGCGATCGACGGCGATGCGCGCGACGAGCGAGGTCGCGCCGCGGCGCCACTCGGTCGGCGACAGCTCGGGCTTGAGCAGCGCCCGCGTCTCCTCGGCGAAGTGGGGCAAGACGCCGCAGAGCAGGCCGCGCGCCACGGCGACGTGGCGCCACACCAGGGTCTCGCGGTCGGCGAGCAGCGTGTGCCAGGCGGCCGAGGTGATGTCGAAGGTCTCGGCGCGCGGCAGCAAGGTCTGCCGCCACGGCTGGAAGACGCCGCGGAAGATGCGCAGCGGGTGCTCGTCGCCGCCGCTGGCGCGGCGCGCCGCCTCGCGCGCGGCGTGCTCGATGAGGCGCGCCGCCAGGCGCCGCTCGGGCAGGGAGCCCTGGGCCGGCACGCCGACGTAGTCGCGCGCCAGCTCGCGCCGCATGAGGAAGGCGAGCGCCATGCGGTCGACCGCCGCGTTGCCCCGGAGCGCCATGCACAGCTCGACGCGCGTCCGGGCCGCCGCGTCCTGCAGCCCGCGCGTCGTGCCGAGCGCCATGCGCGACGCGAGCGCAGCGAAGGTCTCGGCGTTGCCCTGGTAGAGGTGGCTCAGCACCATGCGGCCCACGATGCGCCGCTCGCGCCCGAGGGGCAGGGCACCGGCGACCTCGTAGAGCGCGAGGGCGGCCGCGGCCGGCGCGAGGAAGCCGAGGTCGGCGAGCAGGCCGCCGTCCGACGCCACCGCCACGGCGCGCGCCAGCGCCTGCGGATCCACGCCGGCGAGCGCCAGCGGCCCGAGGCGGGCGTCGCCCACGCCGAGCGCCGCGAAGGCCTGCCGGAACGCTCCGCGGCGCGCCTCGGCATCCTCGATGCGAGGCAGCTCCAGGAGCCGCGCCAGCAGATCTTCGCGCATTCGCGCGGAGGATAGCGGCCTTCGGGGTCGGGCAAAAGCTCCGGGGCGGATTTCCGCGCTCGCGCCGGAGCGAGCGCAGCCGGGGGGCTCCGACGCGGGCGCGTGCCGACCTTGCACGGCGCGCGCCCGCGTGCGACGCACGGCGCATGACGGACGGCGCCGCGTTCGACCTGCCGCGCCTGCGCGCTGCGTACGGGCTCTTCCTGCGCCCCGGACGCATCCTGCTGACGGGTCACTCGCACCAGGCCTGGCCCGACGTCGCGCGCGCGGCGCCGCTCGCCGCCTTCGACGACGCGGCGCGCTACTGCGACGACAAGTGGTCGGAGGTCGTGTTCCCCCTCGCCGCCGAGGTCGCGGGGCGGCTCGCGGCGCGGCTCGGCTTCGCGCCGACCGACCCCATCACCTTCGGGCCGAACAGCCACACGCTCGTCTACGCGCTCCTGAGCGCCGTGGTCTCGCCCCACGGCGGCGCCCCGCGCGGGCCCGGCGCCGTGCCCGGGCATCCGCGCATCGTCACGACGACGGGCGAGTTCCACTCGCTCGACCGGCAGCTCCGCCGCCTCGCCGAGGACGGCGTCGTCGTCGACTGGGTCGCCGCCGAGCCGCGCGCCACCCTCACCGAGCGGTTGTTCGAGGCCGTCTCGCGGCCCGCGGCGCTGCTCGCCTTGTCGGCCGTCCTGTTCGAGGACGCGTGGATCGTCGAGTCCCTCGGCGAGCTCTGCGCCCGCGCGGTCGACTCGGGCGCGCTCGTGCTCGTCGACGCCTACCACGCCTTCAACGTCGTGCCGCTCGACTGGGGGCCGGCCGCCGGCGCGCTCCACGTGGTCGCCGGGGGCTACAAGTACGGCGAGCTCGGCGAGGGTGTGTGCTTCCTCCGCTCGCCGCCGGGCTCGCCCCTGCGGCCCGCGTTCACCGGCTGGTACGCCGATTTTGGGGGCCTGGAGGGCGCGCGCGCGGCGGGAGCTCCGGTCGGCTACGGGCCGGGTGGCGCGCGCTTCGCGGGGTCGACCTTCGACCCCACCTCGCTCTACCGGGCGCGCGCCGTGCTCGACCACTTCGACGCCTTCGGTCTCGGCGTCCCCGAGCTGCGCGCCATCTCGATGCGCCAGACCGCCCGGCTCGTCGCCGGGCTCGACCGCGCCGGGCTGCCGCTCGCGACGAGCCGCGAGCCCGCGCGCCGCGGCGGGTTCGTCGCCGTCCGGCCGCCGCGGGTGAGCGAGGTCGTGCGCCGCCTGCGCGCATGCGGGGTGTTCGTGGACGCGCGGGGCGAGCTCCTGCGGCTCGGCCCGGCACCCTACCTGACGGACGACGAGCTCGACGCGGGCGTGACCGCCCTCGCCGACACGGTCCGGGCGCTCGCGTGATGCGAGCGGCGCCTCGGGTTGCCCGCTCGGCGCGCCTCGGCAAGACTGCCGCCATGCGTCCCAGGCACTCGACCGCGTCGGCGCTCGTGACCGCGCTCGGGCTCGCCGCCTGCGGCACCGATCCGGCCGAGCAGCGTGCTCCCGAGGCGCCAGCCACCGCGGCGCCGAGCGCGAGCGCGCCGCGCGGTCGCGCGGGCTTCGTCCTGCCGGACGAGGTCGCCCCCAGCACCAACCCGCTGAAGCTGCCGCCGCCGCGCGGTGGCCTGCCCAAGGCCGAGAAGGTCTTCGCGGTCACCGAGCGGGCGCTCCGGGGCGCCGCGCTCGGCAAGGTGATGCCGCTCGAGCGCGTCCACGTCGACTCGGTCGAGGGCGGCGACCTCGTGGTGCGCGTGCCCGGGTCCTATCCTTACCGCGTGCACCCGGCCTACTGCATCGCGCTGCCCGAGGGCCGACCGCGTCACGGCCGCCCGGTGCTCGTCGCCCACCGCGGCAAGCTGCGCCACGGGGTCGTGACCTCGCTCGGTCTGAAGCAGCTCGGCGTGCGCTTCGTCGACGACGGGGACAATCGCGGCGAGCAAGCGGTGGACGTCGAGGACGTGGCGCCGGCGAGCCCCGGTCTCGCGCCGGGGACCGCGGCGGTGTTTCGCGACCCGAAGGACGGCGCGTGGCGCCACGTGCTGCTCGTGTCGTCCGCGGACTACGCGGACGGCAAGCGCCGCTGGCTCGCGCTCGACTACGGGTCGGTGGCGTTGCAGGTGGACGAGGCGGTGCTGCGGCCGCTGCCCTTCGACCTCAAGCTCAAGGTGGGCGCCCAGGTGTGGGTGCCGGACAACGGGCACATGCAGCCCGGCGAGGTGCGGGAGCTCCAGGCTCCCGGGCTCGTGCTCGTCAAGCGCCCGATCATCGGCGGCCTGTCCTGGGTGGGTCCGGGCTGGGTGATGCTGCCGCCCGCGTCCTGACGAGAGCCGTTGCGGGCCCCCCGGTCGGGCATGCTAGAGAGCTCGCGTCGCGCGCCCTCGAGCGGCCGCGAGCCGGGGTTCGGACGATGGGCGTACGCGAGACGGTGGCGTGGATCGGACAGTGGGGGATCTTCACGCGGCGCGACATGGGCGCGCGCCAGGCGCTGCGCTGGCTCGGCCAGTGGGGGCCCTTCGGAGCGCGCACGGTCGCGTACGGCGCCTGCTCGCTCGCGCTCGGCCCGCTCACGGCCGACCGGCGTGCGAGCCTCTGGGCGATGCGCCGCTGGAGCGAGTCGAGCCTCACCGGCCTCGGGATCCGCGTCGAGCCGAGCGGCCTCGAGCACGTGCCGGCGCACGGCGGCTTCGTCTACGCCGCGAACCACCAGAGCCAGCTCGACATCCTGGTGCTCGGCGCCGCGCTGCCGGGCGACTTCAAGTGGGCGGCCAAGCGCCAGCTGATGCACGTGCCGTTCCTCGGCTGGCACCTGCGGCTCGCGGGTCACGTCCCGGTGGACCGGCAGAGCGGTCCGGCGGCCGCGGCCCGCACCACCGCCGCCTTCGAGCGCACCCTGCGCCAGGGCAAGCCCCTGCTCGTGTTCCCCGAGGGAACGCGCAGCGCCGACGGCGAGCTACGTCCCTTCAAGAACGGCGGCTTCGTCGCGGCCGTGCGCGCCGGGGCCCCGATCGTTCCCGTCGTGGTCGACGGCACCTTCGACCTCATGCCCAAGGGCGCGGTCGACGCCGCGAGCAGCCGCAGCACGGTGCGCGTCGTCCGGGTGCGCCTCGGGCCGGCCGTGCGCGCCGCAACCGGGCCGGACGAGCGAGCGCGCGCCGAGGATCTGCGCGACCGCACCCGCGGCGCCATGCTCGCGTTGCTCGGCGACCTGCGCGGGCGTCGGAGCGCGCCCGCGAGGCCCCTTGGCTCGAGCGGCGTGCCCGCGCGGGCGTCCGGCGCGTCGGCGTCCGACGGCGAGTAGGCGGCCCGGGCGGCGGGCGCGCGGCCCGCTCCACGACGTGGCGAAGGCGCTTGCAGCGGCCGGCGCGTTCGGCTCATCTTCGAGCCGATGCCGAAGCCGAATCCCAAGGTCCTGCTGCGTACCGCTGCCGCCTACCTCAAGACGCATCCGGAGGAGATCGCGCGCGCGGTCAAGGGTGCCTTCGGCCTGCGCTTCGGGCTGCCCCTCGACGCGCTCCGCTACATGGTGCGCGAGTTCGCGCAGGGCCCGAAGGCCCCGCAGGACGTGCTCATCGAGGCGGCGCCGCCGGGCCTGCGGCTCGGCGCCACCGTCAAGCAGATGGGCACGACGATGCGGGCGACGCTCGTGCTGTTCGTCGAGGAACTGCACGTCACGACCGAGCAGGCGCGCATCACGCTGCGCATCGCGGACATGAAGCTCGAGGTCCTCGACGGCAAGGACACGCCGCTCGCGGGGCTCATCCTGAGCGGCGCGCTCGATCTGTCCAAGCCCGGCAACCTCGTCGCCTACATGCCCAAGCGCCCCGAGATGCTGGTCGAGGCCAAGGACGACCGCGTCACCGTGGATCTCATGAAGGTGCCGAAGCTCGCCAGCAACGCCAAGGTCCGGCGCTGGATCAGCGTCATCACGCCGGTCCTCGGGGTGCGTGCGGTGACCACGCGCGACGACCATCTCGACGTGTCGCTGCGCGCGTCACCGTCGGGCATTGCCGAGGCGCTGGCCGCCGCCCGCACGCCGTGAGGCCGGGCCCGCGCCAACCCCGACCGAGGGCGCCGCGAGGGACGGGCTCCCCGAGTCTCCCGCTCGCAGGCTCCTAGCGGGGAGCGCGCCCCATGTCGCTGTCGCCCGACAGAGCCCCGCGCGCGCTCGACTTCGAGCTGCTCGCCGAGATCGCCGTCGGCGCGACGGCGCGCATCGAGCTCTGCCGCGTCACGGCCGGGGCGCGCACGGGCGAGCTCGTCGCCGTCAAGCGGCTGCACGCCTACATCGCCGAGGATCCGCAGTTCCTCGACATGTTCCGCGACGAGGTCTGGATGACCGCGGCGCTCAAGCACCGGCACGTGGTCGAGGTGCTCGGCTGGGGAGAGGACGCCGAGGGCCCGTACCTGGCGGTCGAGTGCGTGCGCGGCGTGTCGCTCGCGCGCCTCATGAAGACCGTGTTCGACACGGGCGAGGTGTTCAGCGAGCGCATGGTCGTGTTCCTCGGCGCGTGCATCTGCGAGGGCCTCGCCGCGGCGCACGCGGTGCGCTCCGCCGAGGGGGAGCTCCTGCACCTCGTGCACCGGGATCTCACCCCGGGCAACGTGCTGCTCGGCTTCGACGGCGAGGTGAAGATCACCGACTTCGGCCTCGCCAAGGCGAAGTCGCGCCTCACCAAGACCCTCACCGGCCTGCTCAAGGGCCAGCCGCAGTTCATGTCGCCCGAGCAGGTGCGCTCCGAGCCGCTCGACGCGCGCTCGGACATCTTCGCGCTCGGCGTGCTGCTGTTCGAGCTGTTCGCGGGGCGCGGTCCCTGGAACGCCACGAACGAGCTCGACGTGATGCGCGCCATCACCGAGCGCGCTCCGCTGGATCTGCGCACGCTGCGCCCCAAGCTCGACCGGGCGCTCGCGGACGTCGTCGCGCGCTGCCTCGAGAAGCGCCCCGACAGCCGCTTCCAGAGCGCGCGCGAGCTTGGCGCGCGCCTCGACCAGTGGCTCGCGGCGCACGGCTATCGCGAGGACAACCAGGAGTCGCTGTCGCGCTTCGTGCGGCGCAACGCCATGCGCCAGATGCGCTGGTTCGAGCGCGCCGTCGGCGGCGAGTTCGTCGAGCAGGCGCGCGAAGAGCGGCGCGCCGACCGCGCGCGCGGCGGACCGGCGCGGCCGCGCGATCACACCCACGATGACGAGTCGACCGAGCAGCCGCCGCCCGAGGACTCGGACTGGGGCGCCGAGGACGGGCCCACGCTCATCAAGAAGTCGGCGAGCGCTCGCGCGATGATCGAGGCGCTGCGCGGCAAGGGGCGTGGCGGCGCTGGCGGAGCGGGAGCGCCGGGCGAGGGGCGGCCGTCGGGCAAGGGAGCGGCGCGCGACACTCCCGCGGCCGGGACCGGGGCGACGAGCGCGGCAGGCGCAGGGGCGCCCGGCGAGCGCAAGAGCGAGCGCGGCGAGGACGAGACGCGCCCCGTGGGGCGCGCGGCGGTCGCGCGCGCACTCGCGAAGCTCACCGAGGGGCGCCCGGCCGCGGTCGTCGTGCCGCCCGCGATCCCTTCCGACGCCGATGACACGGCTCGCCGCCGGGCGGTCACGGCTGCGGCCGGTGCGTCGCGACCGGGCGTCATCGCGCCGCCCGATCCGGAGGCCCCGCCGGTGCCGTCGGTGCGCCCCCCGGCGCCGGGCACCGCGGCCGGCGCCTCCTCG
>JACRDA010000474.1 GCA_016212965.1 Myxococcales bacterium | reverse complement strand
GGGCGCGCCCGCCGGCTCCTCGCCGGAGACGAGCGCCTCGGCCGCCCCGGCGGCGGCCCCGCTGCGCTGCCCGGCCGACATGGCCGACGTCGGGGTCGCCTGCATCGACCGCTACGAGGCGCCCAACGTGGCCGGCGACAAGCCGCTCCTCATGCAGAGCGCCCTCGACGGCCAGGCCTGGTGCGAGGCACGGGGCAAGCGGCTCTGCCGGGAGAGCGAGTGGCTGCGCGCCTGCGGCGGTCCGGCGGGCCTGCCGTACCCCTATGGCACGAGCTACGACCACGCCGCCTGCAACCACGACAAGGCGTACCGACCGCCACGCTGGGCCGCGATCCGCGCGCGCACGGGGCCGGTCGCGAGCGCCGAGGTCGCGCGCCTCGACCAGTCGGAGCCGAGCGGGGCGCGCGCGGGCTGCCGCTCGCCCGACGGGGTGTTCGACCTCACCGGCAACGTCGCCGAGTGGGTGGTGCGCACCGAGAAGAACCCGACGAACCACTCGCACGTCGTGAAGGGCTGCTACTGGGCGCGCTGCTTCCGGCCGCCCTTCACCCCGTCGTGCGAGTACGTGAACTACATGCATCAGGCCGGGGAGTGGAGCTACGAGATGGGCTTTCGCTGCTGTCGCGATGTGGGGCCGTAGCGTGGCGCCGCGCTGGGCCCTGCTCGCGGTCGCCCGGGGGAGCGGCAAGACCGCGCTCGCGGCGGAGGTGGCGCGCGCGCTCGCGGCGCGCGGCGTGCGGGTCGCCGGCGTGCTGCAGGAGCCGGTGCTCGGGGAGGACGGTGCGCGCGTCGGCTACCGCGTGGCCCGGATCGGCCGCGGCGAGAGCCTGCGCCTGGCGCGCCTGGGGGCCGAGCCCGGCGTCGGCGAGGAGTCCTTCTGCTCGTTCCTGTTCGACGGCGAGTCCTTCGCGCGGGCGGGCACGTGGCTCCGCGCCGACGCGCCGTCGGCGGACGTCGTCTTCGTCGACGAGGTGAGCAAGCTCGAGGTGGCGGGCCGTGGCCACCACGACGCCGTCGTGGCGCTGCTGGCCGGACCCGCGCTCCCGCTGCTTGCCGTCCGCGCCGATCAGCTGTTCGCGGTGATGGAACGCTTCGGGCTCGGCGAGCCCGAGGCCGCCTGCGAGGGCACGGAGTCCGAGGCGCTCGAGGCCTTCGTCGCCGCGCTCGTGGCGTCGGTGCGAGGGCGCTCCGACGCCGGCTGAGCGCGTGCTTCGAACTGCCCTGTCGCGCTAGGGACCCTTGCGCTGGGCGCCGAGCTTGAGCTTGCCGAGCACCTCCACGCACTTCGGGTCCTCGGCGCTCTTCATCGGGTCCTCGAGGCAGGCGACGGCCTCGTCGGGGAGGTTCTCGCACATGTCGAGGAACTCCTTTTTGCCCTTGTCGAGGTCGGCCTCCATCTCGGCGATCTTCTTCGACCCGTCGGCCTCGTCCTTCAGGAAGGCCTTGGCCATCGCCGTCGCCATCTCCTTCATCATGTCGAAGGCGCTCTCGCACTTGCCGCGCTTGCCCTTCGAGCAGCCGGTCGTCGCCGTCAGGGCCAGGAGCACGATACCGATCCAAGCTGTCCGCATGCTGTCCACCTCTCTCTGCCAGGTCCCCGAGCCGCCGGCACCCTAGCAGGGAAGGGGCGCCGGGCGGAGGCTCTCTGGCGGTCCGGGGCGGCGCGCCCTCGGTTCGACGCGGTGGGCCGGCAGCGACCTTCACCCGCGCGTCCCGCCGTGCCATGCAGCGCGGAGCGCCCGATGACCGAGCCCACGCTCGACACGCTCGACACGCTCGCCGCCGAGCTCGCCCGCTGGGATGGCCGGACCGATTCCGGGCTGCGCCTGCGCGCCGCGGTGCGTGCGCTCGCGCCGGGGGCCCTGCAGCGCGACAAGGCCGCGACGCCGGTCGAGCGCGCGCTCCTCATCGCGCGCTCGGCGTACGAGAAGCGCCGCCCGCCCGAGCTCCGACGCCTGGTCGGCGACCCCAGCCTGGTGAGCGCGTTCGGGCCCTTTGTCGGCGATCCGGCGATGGGCGAGTGGCCCTTCGACGCGCCGCTGCTCATCGACGACGACGATGCGGCGGCGTGGCTTCCCATCGTGGCGCGCCATGCCGTCGTCGACGAGCGCGTACGCTCCTTCGTGGCGGTGCTGTTCCGGGCGCGGCGTCGCGAGCTCTGGCTGCCCGCGTCCGCGGCGCTCGCCAAGCTCGCGCGGCGCGATGCCGCGGCGCTGGCCATGCTGCGCGACGCGTGGCAGCGCGGCCTGCCGGGTGGCCTGCCGGAGCGCTGGCCCGACGGTCGGCTGCGTGCGGCGCGTCGCACGCGCGCGTCGGTCGAGGGCGGCGACGAGGGCAGCGCGCACGCCGCGCGACACGCGCTGCATCTCGGCTGCGCCTGGCTCGCCGAAGGGGGCGACGGCGCGCTGCTCGGCGGGCTCACGGCGGCTGCGCTCGCGAGCATGCCGCTGCCCGCCCACGACGCGGCCGACGCGTCGGTCGTGCTGCTCGGCCTCGGCGTGCTGCTCGACGACGCGGCCGCCCGCGCGGCGGTGCTGTGCGAGCTGCCGGCGCGTGCCCGCGAAGCGACCTGCGACCCGCTCGTGGACGCCGCCCTGCGCGATCTCGCGGACGCGCTCCGCGGTGACGACGAGGCGGCCGAGACCCTCGCCGCGGTGACGCGCCGCCTGTGCGAGCCGCGCTGGGAGGCGACGCGCGGTGCCGCCCGCCTGGACGCGCTCTCGAGCTGGCTCGCGACGGCACGCTGGTTCCAGGCGCGTGGCGACCACGCGGCCGTCGGCGAGATGCGCGGCGCGAGTGCCGAGGCGACGCCCGCGCTCGGTCTGTGCCTGGACGGCGTTTTGCCCGGCGGTGTGTCGGGCGCGGTGGAGGCGCTCTTGCCGCGCCTGGCGTGCGCACTCGACCCCGACGTGTGGCACACCACGTCGAGCGCGCGCCAGGCCACGCTCCTCGCGGAGCTCCTCCTGTTGCTCGAGCGCCCCGAGGTGGCCGCGCTGCCCTGGGCGGCGCTCGTCCGCCGCGCCGTGCCGACCACGCCCGCCCGCCCGCAGGACGGTCCCGCGGCCGAGGTGGCCAAGAGCGACCTCGCCCGCCTGCTCTCGGCGCGCGACTACCACCCGAAGGTGCTGGTGCGCGACGCGCGCTTCGAGGAGCGCGTGGTGCTGCACCTGGCCGCGAGCCAGGACGGCTTCGTGGCCCGGCAAGTCGCGGTCGAGATCGAGCGCCTGCTGCGCCGCGCCGCCGCCGAGCGCCGGCGCGAGGGCGACCGCGCGCGTGTCGCCGCGGGCGCGCCCGCCCGCGAGACCCCCGGCGAGGCGCAGGCGAAGCTCCTGTGGCGGCTCATGCAGCGCGACCCTCCGACGCTCACCTTCCGCGAGCTCGGCCGCGTGCTGCGCGGCAGCGGCACGCCGCTCCACGCGGTCGTCGAGGCCCTCGCGGCGCTCGACGCCGAGCGCGACGCCGATCGCTCCGCGACCCACATCGCCAGCGCCTACGCGCGCCTCGCCAGCGCGACCCGCGCGCTCATCCGCGCGTCGCGCGGCGACGGGCCGAGCGAGACCGCGCCGCCGTCGGTGCGCATGGTCGAGGCGGTCGCCGAAGCGCTCCTGCGCGCCGCGAGCCTCGAGGGCGAGGACGTGGGTGGCGCCGCGTGGCTCGAGACCCTGCGCGGCGCGCTCTTCGGCACGCGCGAGGAGAGCGGCCTGCACAGCTGGATGCGCTGGCTCGGCACGCCGGCCGAGGGGCTCGAGGAGGCCTGGGAGCGCTTCGAGACGGCCGCGGCCGCGGCGCATGGGGCCGGTGCCCTCGTCGGGCTCGAGCAGTGCCGCGAGCTCGACGCCGCGACCCACGAGCTGCTCCTGCGGCTCGACGTGATGGCCTGGCCCGAGGCCGACGTCGTGCGGCAGGTGCTCCTCGCCGTGGAGCAGCGCTCCGAGCGCTGGCGCGAGCAGGCGCGCCGGCGCTACGCCGAGGTGGAGCGCGTCACGCGGCTCCTCGACCGCGGCGACGACCAGGCCGTGCTCGCTCTGGTGGAGCGCGACGACGACCCCACGCTCGACCTCTTGCCACCCGAGGAGCTGCGGCGCATCGCGCGCTTCCTGCTCCTGCGCCTGCGCTACCGGGCCGCCTCCAAGTTGCGCACCCGGGTGCAGGCCCGTGCGCAGCTGCCCGGGCCGGTCTCGCACGTGGCGCCGCTCTTCATCGGCGTCTCGGGGGGCACCCTGCTCGTGCTCGACGTCGGGACGGCGTGGAACGAGGTCGTCTTGCCGGGCCACGGCACCGGCTACGTGCTGACGGTGTGCGCCGCCTTGACGCTCTCCCTGCTCGTGCTCGCGGGCAGCGTCGTGTCGCTCATGCCGCGGTCGCCGCGCGGCTCGGTCGGACGCCGGGCGCTGGCGAGCGCGCTCCGCGTGCTGCCCACCTTCGTGGCCGCCTTCGCGCTCGCCTGCTTCATCTCCTGGCTCGTGTTGACGACCCTGGCCGGCACCGCCACGCGTCTCGGCCCGGGCGGCGCGCCGATTCCGCTCGCCTCCCAGGTGGTGCTGTGGGGCAGCCTGTCGCTGTTCCTGGGCCTGTTCTTCGGCCTCATCCTGCAGGGCAGGAGCACCTTCCGCGAGGGCTGACGGCCGCCGCGTCGGCCGCGCGTGCAACCGAAGCGGCGGCGCGGCGTACGGGGAGACATGGAACTCCGAGCCATCGTCGCCATACTGTCCCTCACGCTGGGAATCGCAGGCTGTGCCGTGGCGCCGCAGGGCGAGCGCGGCGCGGGCCCGGTCCCGGCCCACGCCGAAAGGACGACCACCATGGGGCCACGCACCTACCCGAAGCCGAGCGAAGACGAGCTGCGCCGCCGGCTCACGCGCCTGGAGTACGAGGTCACGCAGCACGACGCGACCGAGCCGCCCTTCCAGAACGAGTACTGGGACCACCACGCCGACGGCATCTACGTCGACGTCGCGACTGGCGAGCCCCTGTTCGCCTCGCGCGACAAGTTCGACTCCGGCACCGGCTGGCCGAGCTTCGTGCGCCCGCTCGACCCGGCGCGCGTCGTCGAGCGGCGCGATCGCGGCCACGGCATGGTGCGCACCGAGGTGCGCTCGCGCGACGGCGACTCGCACCTCGGTCACCTCTTCGACGACGGGCCGGCGCCGACGGGCCTGCGCTACTGCATCAACTCGGCGTCGCTGCGCTTCGTCCCGGCGGAGGCGCTCGCGGCGGAGGGCTACGGCGAGTACCTCGCCCTGTTCGAGGGCGCGGGGGTGGCGGCTCCCTCCGCGAAGCCGGCCACCGCCTGCGCCGTGCCGGCCGCGGGCGAGGGGCCAGGCTGCCGCGCCACCCTCGAGACCGCCGTCCTCGCCGGTGGCTGCTTCTGGGGCATGGAGGGCCTGCTGCGCGCGATCCCGGGCGTCGTCGACACCGAGGTCGGTTACGCCGGCGGCACGACGCCCAACCCGACCTACCCCGAGGTCTCGACGGGGCGCACCGGTCACGCCGAGGCGGTGCGCGTGGTGTTCGACCCGACGCGGCTCGCCTACGCCGAGCTGCTCGAGAACTGGTTCTTCCGCATGCACGACCCGACCACCCGCAACCGCCAGGGCCACGACGTCGGCAGCCAGTACCGCTCGGCGATCTTCGTGACCTCGCCGGCCCAACGCGCCGCCGCCACCGAGGTCAAGGCGCGCGTCGACGCGAGCGGCAAGTGGCCCGCCCCCGTGGTGACCGAGATCGTGGAGGCCGGCCCGTTCACGCCCGCGGAGGGCTACCACCAGGACTACCTCGAGAAGCACCCCGACGGGTACAGCTGTCACTACCTGCGCGACTGAGCGCTACTCGCCCTCGGGCGCCGCCCCCCGCAAGAGCGCGCTCACGCTGACATCGAAGTTGCTGAGCACGAGGCGGAGCGCGCTCTCGAGCTCGGCGGCGTCCACGCCCGCCGCGGCCGCGAAGCGCGTGCGGGTCTCGTGCCAGAGTAGCTCGCGCGCCTCCGCGAGCCAGCGCTTCATGGTGGCGCGGTGCACGCGGTAGAGCTCGGCCACCTGGGCCGTGCCGAGCCCCTCGACGAGCTTGTGGCGCAAGAGGTTGCGCTGGCGCGGCGTGAGGCAGCGGAAGGCGTGCCCGAGCGCCGCGCGGAACGCCGCGCGGTACGCTTGCTTGAGCGGCGCGAGCTCGGGCTCGGTCTCGAGCTCCGCGGCGAGAGCGCCGACGGCGCGCTCGTCGTACACCTCGCGCCGCGCCTTGTGGCGTCGCTCGGCGTCGATGCGCAGGCGCAGCACGGTGACGCGCACCCAGCTGCGCAGGCGGCCGCGCCCGGCGTACTCCTCGATCTTGGCGGGGGATCCGGCCGTGGCCGTGAAGAGCTTCTCGCGCAGGCTCTGGCGCACGTCGTCCGCCTGGATGCCCGCCTTGTCGACGCGGCGCAGGCCGGCGTCGATCTCGCGCGCCATCTCGCGCTCGAAGGCGAGCACGGCCGCCGAGCTGCCGGCGGCGCAGGCCGCCGCGAGGTAGAGATCCGTCAGGCACAGCGCCCCGAACGGGTCGGCCAGCGTGGGGTCGACGCGCGCCTCGACGTAGCGGAGCCACGCCGCGTCCGCGAGCGCGACCCCCGGCCACGCGGTGCGGCACGCCGCGAGCCCGGCAGCGTAGGCCTCACGCAGCGCCGGGTCCGTGCGGAGCCGGCACGCGAGCGGGCCGTCCGGGCAGGGCGGCGCGTCCGTGGGGGTGGCTGGGGAGGACGTGGCGCTACCTCGACCGCTGGCGTCCCGGATGGTAACAGGCAGACCTTCCGAGCGACAAGCGGCCGCGGCGTCGCGCACGGACGGCGCTCGCCGCGGCGCGCCGGTGCACGACGATGGCAGCAGGCAGGCAAGGCGAGGGCGGATGTCCCACGACGGAGGTGCTGGCCGCCTTCGTCGAAGGCAAGCTCGCCGATGGCGAGCGCGACGCCCTCGAGGTGCACGTGGACGGCTGTCCGGACTGCGCCGCGCTCCTTTCGGCCTACGGGCGCGAGCTCGCGGTCGGCGACACGCTCCCCGCGCGCGCCGACGGCGCCGCCACCGAGCTCGCGCCGGGGGCCCGCGTCGGGCGCTACCGGATCGTCCGCACCCTCGCGTCGGGCGGGATGGGTATCGTGTACCTGGCGCGCGATCCCGAGATGGACCGCACCGTGGCGTTGAAGCTCGTGCGCCCGAACGCTGCCGGTGGCGAGGCGCGCTCGCGCCTCGTGGCCGAGGCGCGAGCGCTCGCGCGGCTGTCGCACCCCAACGTGGTCGCCGCCTACGACGTCGGGACGCTCGCCTCTCAGGTCTGGATCGCGATGGAGCACGTGGACGGCGTGACCCTCGAGGCGTGGCTCGCGGCCGAGCGGCCCGACCGCGACGCCTGCCTGCGCGTCTTCGCCGAGGCCGGTCGCGGGCTCGCCGCCGTGCACCGCGCGGGCTTCGTGCACCGCGACTTCAAGCCCGCGAACGTGCTCGTGGGCCGCGACGGCCGGGTGCGCCTGCTCGACTTCGGGCTCGTGCAGCTCGGGCACGGCTCGGGCTCCGCGCCCGCCGCGACCCTCGTCGAGTCGCACGTCCGGCCGGTCGCGCTCACGCTGCCGCTCACCCGCGTCGGAGCGCTCCTGGGCACGCCGGCATACATGTCGCCCGAGCAGCACGCGGGCAGTCGCGTGGACGCCCGCAGCGACCAGTTCTCGTTCTGCGTGGCCCTCTACGAGGCCCTCACGGGCGCGCGGCCCTTCGCCGGTGACTCCTTCGAGGCGCTCGGCGCCGAGGTGCGCGCCGGACGCTTCCGCGACGCGCGCGCCCACGCCCGGCTCCCGCGCACGCTCTGGCGGGCGCTCGAGCGCGGGCTCGCGGTGGATCCCGCGGCCCGCTTCCCCGACATGGACGCCCTGCTCGCGGCGCTCGCGCCGCGCCCGGCCTGGCGACGCATCGCCCCCCTCGGCGCGCTGGCGCTCGTCGCCGGCGGGCTCGCGGGCGCGCTCGCGCTCGTCCTCGCGACGCGCGCACCTCGCGGCGAGGCACCCGCGCCGAGCCGCTCGGCTCCGACGACGAGCTCGCTCCTGCCCACCGCCCCCGGCTCGAGTCCCGCCTCCGTCGCGCCGGGGCCGCCGTCGAGCCCGGTGAGCTCCGCCGGTGGCACCCCGGCCGCGAGCTCCGCCCCGGGACCGGACGCCGGCGGCGCACCCGACGCGGGAGCCGCCGTGGCGGAGCTCTGCGGTGAGCTCGATCCGGAGTCGAGCGACCCCTGCGTGCGCTGCGCGGCGCGCGCCTGCTGCGCCGAGGCGCGGCGCTGCAGCGAGGTCCCGGGCTGCGGCGCGTGCTTCACCGGCGCGCGCGACTGCGCCGACGACCGCGGCCTCGGGGAGCTGTTCGCGTGCGCGGCGCGGAGCTGCGCGAGCGCGTGCTTCGACGCGGACGCGCTCGGTCACCGCTGCACCGCCCGCGGCACGATCCGGCGCTGCGATGCCGACGGGCTCTGCTTCGAGCACACCGAGACCGGCGTGGGACGCGACGCCTCGCGGGAGCGCGCCGGCCGCGCGGCCGTGGCCCTGTGTCGCGTGCGCCTCGAGCAGGACGGGATGGCCGGTGGCGGCGACCGGCGCGCCGAGGTGACGGCCCCCTGCGCCGTGGAGACCTGCGAGGAGCCCTGAGTGCCGAGCGCACGCGGTGTTTGACCGAATCGCGGCCGCGTGCGACAACACGCCCGCTGTTCCAGCACCTGCGCCCGTAGCTCAGCTGGATAGAGCGCTGGGCTTCGAACCCAGATGTCGGGGGTTCGAATCCCTCCGGGCGTGCCGATGCCGAGCGGGCTCCTCGCAGCCCGTTGCCCGGGCCACGGGTCGCGCGCGGCGCTCGACAGCGGGCCGTCTCCGAGCAAACACTCCCCGCGTGCGCCGCAGCCCGTGGGTCCTCTTGGCCGGCACGACGACCGCCGTGCTGGCGGCCTGTCCACCCGTCGCGCCGCCGCCCGAGCCACCCCCGACGCCTGCGCTGCCCGACGGCGGGACGACGACGCTCGAGCCGGCCGCCGCTCTGCCGCCCGAGCCGCCCGCACGCCGCTACGATCCGTGCGAGGGCCGCGGGTGTGGGGATCCGTGCTCCTTGTGCCCGCCCGATGCGCTCGACTGCCGCGAGGTACCGGCCCTGAAGCGTTGCGACGCCGCGCACGAGTGCACGACGCGGCCCGGCAGCTGTCCGTGACCCGGGTGGACTCGCCCCGCGGCGCGCCGCTTCAGCTGGCGTGCTTCGGGGCGGCGTAGCCCGCCATGGCCACGCGGTTCTTGCCGGCGTGCTTGGCCGAGTAGAGCGCCTGATCGGCGCGCTCGAGCACCTGCTCGCGCGTGTCGTCGGCCGCGAGCCGCGCGATGCCGGCCGAGATCGTGACGTGCACGTCGTGGCCACCGAGGTGCAGCGGCCCCGCCGCGATCGCCGCGCGGGCCCGCTCGGCAATGGCGGCCCCCCGCGCCAGGCCGACGCGCGTCAGCACCATGAGAAACTCGTCGCCGCCGAGGCGCACCACGGCGTCGCTGGCCCTGACCATGCCCTTCAGCTCCTCGGCGACCCGCTTCAGGACCTCGTCGCCGACGGCGTGGCCGTGCTCGTCGTTCACGCGCTTGAAGCCGTCGATGTCGATCAGGGCCACCGTGCACGGCATGGCCGCCACGCGCTCCGGGCTGTTCGCCTCCGGCAGGGCGGCCTCGAGGCCGTGCCGGTTCATCACGCCGGTGAGGGCATCGACCTGGGACAGGCGCGACAGGCGCGCGATCTCGATGTGGGGTGCGGCGATCGCGGCGAGCAGCAGCAGGATGTCCTCGTGCTCGACGGAGAAGGCGTCGCGCTCCGCGCTGACGGCGCTCAGCACGCCGATGCAGCGCGCGCCGGCGACGAGCGGCACGCCGACGAAGGAGCCGAGGTGGTCGAGCTTGCCGCTGCGCTCCGCGAAGCGCGGGTCGTGCTCCGCGTCGCCGGTGCGAATCGGCTCCGCGTGCGACGCGATCCAGCCGAGCAGCCCCTCGCCGAGCGCGAAGGACGCGCCCTCGATCTTGTCGTGCAGGGGCATGCCCGCGCGCGCGACGGCGATGAGGCGCGTGCTGGTCGGGTCGAGCAGCCGTACGCTGGCGCGCTCCACGCCGAGCATGAGCGCCGCGTGGTCCGCCACGAGCCCGAGCAGCTCCTCGAGCGACAGGCGCGCCCCGATCTGCAGCGCCAGGGCAGTGAGCGTGCGCAAAGGGCCTGCCACGACTCAACCGCTAGCGCTGTGGCGGAAGCGCCACAACCCTCACGGGCCCGCCGCTCCGCCGGCCGGCGAGCGGCGGGCCGCCTGCTCCCGGGCGAGGGCTTCGAGCGCCGCGTCGTACCAGCGCTCGACCGAGCGCCGGAACGGCCACATCCAGCCGTACGCCGCACTCGTGAACTGTGCGACGACCCGCGCGCGCAAGGCCGGGCTGCGCGCGGCCGCCTCGCCCTCGAGCTCCCAGGTGGCGCGCAGCGTCTCCGTGTACGCCTCCCACTCGAGGCGCGCGCGTCCCCAGGCGAGCCCGAGCGGGAGCCAGGGCACGAGGTAGAGAAAGACCATGCCCGCGAGCCCGTAGCGGCGACGCTGGCGCAGGTGGACGCGCTCGTGGCGCAGCGTGACGATCTTGGCGAGCGGCGCCGTCGCGTGCCAGCTCGGCGGCACGTACAGGGTGTCGCCGAGCACCGTGTGGTAGTGCGTGAAGTAGCGACGCTGGCCGCCGAGCGTCACCACCTTGAGCGCGAGGTCGAGGGCGCGGGACAGCCGGTGGCCGCGCTTGTCGACGATGCGGAAGCGCCGGAACTCGCGCTCCATCTCGGCGAGCAGTGCGGCGAGCGCCGCGGCGGGACTCACCCGGCCGCGTCCTCGCTGCCGAGCCGCAGGCCGACGGCGATGGCGCGCCCGCTCGCGAGCTCGACCGCGCCGAGCGCCTTGCGCCCCTCGAGCTGCGCGCGCAAGACGAGCACGCTGCCCGTGCCGCAGGCGACGCGCGCCCCGGCCGGGCCGATCGCCACGATCTCGCCGGGCGAGCCCTCGTGACCCGCCGGCGCCCCGAGGCGGGTCGCGAGCAACTTGAGCCGGCCGTGGCCACTGCCGCTGCCCGCCACGAAGGTGTGCGCGCCGGGCCACGGGGTCATGCCGCGCACGCGGTCGTGCACGCGACCGGCCGGCTCCGCCCAGTCGACGAGGCCGTGCTCGCGGGTGAGCTTCGGCGCCAGCGTCCCAAGGGCGGGCTGAGGGGTCGGCGTGCGCTCGCCGCGCACCACGGCCCCGAGCTCGGTCCGCACGACCTCGGCGGCGAGCGCCGCGAGCCGGTCGGCGAGCTCGCCCGCGGTCTCGTCGGGCCCGATGGCGAGGCGGTGGAGCGAGTAGATCGGGCCGGTGTCGCAGCCCTCGTCCATCTGCATCAGCGAAATGCCGGTCTCGGTCTCCCCGCCGGCGATCGCCCAGTTGATGGGCGCGGCGCCGCGGAGCTTGGGCAAGAGCGAGGCGTGCAGGTTCACGCACCCGCGGCGCGGCACGAGCAAGAGCTCGCGCGGCAGGATGCGCCCGTAGGCGAGCACGAGCGCCACGTCGGCGTCGCAGTCCCGTAGCCACGCCGCGAACTCCGGGGTGCGGATCTTCTCGGGTTGCACCACCGGCAGGCCGAGCGCGAGGGCCCGGCTCTTGACGGGCGGCGCCTGGAGCGTGAGCCCGCGCCCGGCGGGCTTGTCCGGCTGGCACACGACCCCGACCACCCGCGCGATGGCGTAGAGCGCCTCGAGCGCCGGCACGGCGATGGCGGGCGTCCCGAAGAACACGGCGCGAAAGGGCTCGCTCACGCCCCGGGTGTACCACCGCCGGGCCGCGCGCGGGAGGCGGGCGACGCCGTCTAGCGGCCCGGCCCGGCCGCGGCGCGCGTGGCGGGGGCCGGATCCTTGCAGCAGCGAAAGCCCGTCTCGTAGAAGGCGAAGCCCGGCTGGTGGGCGTCGTTGGTGCCGCGGCAGCCGGTCCACGGTTTCGCCCAGAAGCCGCCCATGAGCGCGCCCGGGAACTTGCGGCCGGGGCGCGTGGCCACCCACTCCTCGACGTTGCCGGTGAGGTCGTAGACGCCGAAGGGCGACACGCAGGTGGCGTAGCTCCCGCTCTTCGCGCCCTGCCAGAGCTTGCGCGTCTCGCGTCGCGCCCGGTCCCGCGCGCCGTCGAAGGCGGCGAAATCGACCGGTCGCCACTCCTTGCCGCTGTTGCAGAGCTTCACGTTCACGCTCCAGCCGTAGGCGAGCGGCTGGTGACGCGGACCCTCGCACGCGAGCTCCCACTCCTGCTCGCTGCACATGCGCTTGCCCACCTTGCGGCACTGCTTGTCGGCCGACTCGAAGGACTCGAGCACCGCCGGCTCCGCGCCCCGCCGGTTCGGCCACTCGAACTGGTCCATGCACACGCGCACGGGCGTCTCCGGACCCTCGAGCAGGCTGACGCCCTCGGCGTAGCCGAAGCAGTGTTTCCGCTTCTTCTCGCCCGGCCGCGTGTCGAGGCACAGGTGGTACATGCTGTCGTAGTGCGTGCCGTCGACGAGCCGCATGTCGTCCGGGCAGGCGGCGCTCGGACCCGGGTCGAGGCTCGTCAGCGGCGGACCGCCGGCGAGCTCCACGAGGAACGCGGCGAGGGCTAGCCAGGGATCGACCACGGCGCCCATGGTAGCCCGAAGCGCGTCCGGCGCCACAGGACGAGCCCCGCCGCCCGCCGGAACGAGGGGGCTGGACGCTGGGACTGGCGCGTTTGGAAGCCCGTGCTTAGGATGCAGCAAGGCCCGCGCCAACTGCGGGTCGAGCCCACCCAGCGCACGACGAGTCCCAGAGAACATGGCCGAGAAGAACCCCCCGCCCATCCCGCCGGAAGACGAGATCGAGTTCGGCAGCGAGCTGCCCATCCTGCCCATCCGCAACGCGGTGTTGTTCCCCGGGGCGGTGGCCCCCTTCGACGTCGGGCGGGAGAAGAGCGTCGCCCTGGTCGAGGACGTCGACAACCTCGAGCAGCCGGTCATCGCGATCTTCGCCCAGCGCGATCCGTCGACCGACGACCCCGGCTTCGGCGACCTCTACCCGGTCGGCTGCGCGGCGCGCGTGTTGAAGGCGCTGAAGCACAGCTCGGGCAACTACTCGCTCATCCTGCAGGGGCTCACGCGCATTCGCCTCGACCGGGTGCTGCAGCAGTCGCCCTACCTGAAGGCGCGCGTGGAGCGCATTCGCGAGCCCGAGACGCACGACGTCGAGGCCGAGGCGCTCGCCATGAGCCTGCGCGACATCGCCAAGCAGCTCATCCAGCTCATGCCGGAGCTGCCGCGCGAGGCCGGCTCGCTCATCGACTCGATTCAGGCGCCCGGGGCCCTCGCCGACCTCGTGGCCGCGAACCTCGACGCGCCCGTCGAAGAGAAGGCGCACCTCATCGAGATCATCGACGTGAAGGAGCGCATCCGTGCGGTCCTGCGCCTGCTCACGCGCCAGCTCGAGATCCTGAAGATGCGCGAGCGCATCAACTCCCAGATCAAGGAGGAGATGGGCAAGAACCAGCGCGAGTACGTGCTGCGCCAGCAGTTGAAGGCCATCAAGGAGGAGCTCGGCGACGACGAAGGCGATCAGGGCGATCTCGACGGCCTCGAGGAGAAGATCGCCAAGGCGAACCTCCCGACCGAGGCCGACCAGGTGGCGCGCAAGCAGCTGAAGCGCCTGCGGGCGATGCAGGTGGGCTCGGCCGAGTACACCGTGGTCCGCACCTACCTCGACTGGATCCTCGACGTGCCCTGGCACACGAGCACCCAGGACAACCTCGACATCGCCGCCGTGCGCAAGGTGCTCGACGACGATCACTACGGCCTCGAGAAGGTGAAGAAGCGCCTGCTCGAGTACCTGGCCGTGCGCAAGCTGAAGCAGGACAAGAAGGGGCCGATCCTGTGCTTCATCGGGCCGCCCGGCGTCGGCAAGACCTCGCTCGGCCGCAGCATCGCGGGCGCCCTCGGGCGCAAATTCCACCGCATCTCGCTCGGCGGCGTGCACGACGAGGCCGCCATCCGCGGCCACCGGCGCACCTACGTGGGCGCTCTGCCCGGGCAGGTCATCCAGGGCATGAAGAAGGCGGGCACGGTGAACCCGGTGTTCATGCTCGACGAGGTCGACAAGCTCGGCCACGACTTCCGCGGCGACCCGGCCTCGGCGCTGCTCGAGGTGCTCGACCCCGAGCAGAACTACACCTTCGCCGACCACTACCTCGAGATCCCCTACGATCTGTCGCACGTGATGTTCATCGCCACGGCGAACATCGCGGACCCCATCCCGCCGCCGCTGCGCGACCGCATGGAGATCCTCGAGATCCCCGGCTACACGCGGCGCGAGAAGCTCGCCATCGCGCGCCGGCACCTGCTGCCGAAGCAGCTGTCGGAGCACGGGTTGAAGGCCGAGCAGCTCGAGATCACCGATCGCGGCCTGGAGGAGATCATCGACCACTTCACGCGCGAGGCGGGGGTGCGCAGCCTGGAGCGCAACATCGCAGCGGTCGTCCGCGGCTACGCGGTGAAGGTCGCCGAGGGCGAAACGGGCGCCCGTCGGGTCGACAACGAGGACGAGGTCCACGAGTTCCTGGGCCCACCCAAGTACACGAGCGAGGTCGCCGAGCGCACGAGCGAGAGCGGCGTCGCGACCGGGCTCGCCTGGACGCGGGTCGGCGGCGAGATCCTCTTCATCGAGGCGACGCGCATGTTCGGCACGGGCAAGATGCAGCTCACCGGGCAGCTCGGCGACGTGATGAAGGAGTCGGCCCACGCGGCCCTGTCCTTCGTGCGCTCGAACGCGAACCTCTTCGGCATCGAGAAGGACTTCCTCGAGAAGAGCGATCTGCACATCCACATCCCGGCGGGCGCCATGCCGAAGGACGGGCCGAGCGCGGGCGTGACCATGTTCACGGCGCTCGTCTCGCTGCTCACCGGTAGCCACGTGCGCCACGACGTGGCGATGACCGGCGAGATCACCCTGCGCGGGCGCGTCCTGCCGGTCGGCGGCATCAAGGAGAAGGTGCTCGCCGCCCACCGCGCGGGCATCAAGCGCATCGTGCTGCCCGAGCGCAATCGCGTCGACCTCGAAGAGGTGCCGAAGGAGATCATCGACGAGCTCGAGTTCATCTTCGTCAGCCGCATGGAGCAGGTGCTCGAGGCCACGCTCGAGTCGGTGCCGAAGCCCCTCGCCGACAAGGGCGAGGCGCGCGGCGAGCCCGGCAAGGAAGGCGGCAAGCCGGTCGAGTCGACGAACTGAGCGCCGCGCCGCACCGCGCGCCGTCCGACGCGGGCGGCGCGCGGGCTCGCGTGTGACTTCGCGTCGAGGGATCTGGTAGCCTCACCCGTCCATGAAGCAGTGCCCCAAGTGCGGGTGGATGCTCAAAGACACGGACGCCACGTGCGTCATGTGCGGCGAGAACCTCGGGGGGGCGCCCTCTCCGATGGGGATGGGTGCACCGCCGCCGCCTCCTCCGGTGGGCATGGGCGGTGGGCTGCCGCCGCCGCCGCCGGTCGTCGGTGCGGGCGCGCCGCCGCCCCCGCGCGTGGGCGGGGGCGGAGGCTACGGTCCACCGCCGGTGGCCGCTGGCTACCCACCCCCGGCGCCGGCCGCCGGCTACGGCATGCCACCGGCGCCGCCGCCTCCCGCGCCCGGGCCGGCGCCCGGCGACGGCGGTGGGGCCCCGGGCGGGGGCGGGCTGTCACCCTGGGCCATGGCCGCCGCCGCGCCCGCGCCGCAGGCCCAACCCGCGCCGCCGCCGCCGCCCCCGCCGCCCGCGCAGGGGCTGGGCCCGGGGCCGGGGGGGGGG
>JACRDA010000473.1 GCA_016212965.1 Myxococcales bacterium | reverse complement strand
GGTTGCGGCTGCCGGGTGGCGCCGGGCTCGGGCGCGGCGGCCGCCTCGCTCATGCTGTTCGCGTGGGCGCTCGGCTGGACGCTGCGGCGCGCGCGGCGCTAGTCGTCGCGTCGCGCCTGGCCGCCCCGGGCGGCGTCCCCGGGCACATCGCCGCAGCCCGGAGCTGCGATGTCGTCGGCGCTCTCCCGCTGCTCGTCCGGGCCGGCCGAGCTCACCCTCGTCCGCTCCCCGTCGCAGCGGATCTCGAAGGGGGTGCCCCACGGGTCGGTCCGCGTCGCATCCTCGTCGAGCTCGCGGCGCTCGAGCAGCGTCGTCACCGTCGGGCAGTCCCGTGCGCCGTGCTCCCCCAGGTACGACTCCGCAACGCGGCGTAGATCACGAGCCGCGATGCAGGTGGCCCGCACGCGCGCGTCGCGGAGCTTGCCGACCACGTAGAAGCTCACGCCGCCCGCCACGAGCGCCATGATGGCGACCACGACCAGCACCTCGACGAGCGTGACGCCGCGGAGCCGGAGCCGTGCTGCACGTCGATTCCGGGGGTGAAGGCGGTGCGAGGAGCTCATGTGGCCGTGCCCAAGCAAGCTCCGGGCCGCGTCGCCCGCGGCGGCGTTTCGGGCACCTGGGGGCGCGGCCAGGGCGCTCCGGCGACGTCCTGGCGCGCGCGCGAGCCCCGCGCGCGCCGGTCCCTGCCATCCTGGCACGAGGCGCGCCGGCGCGATGCGCCTCGCGCCGCTGCCGTCCGTGGCGTCTCGTGGTAGGCACGAGCATGCCCGCGCATCGCCCTTCGCTCTGCGCCTTCGCGCTCCTCGCGCTCGCTGCGTGTCGCCATCGCGAGGATCCGCCGCCGGACGTCGGCACCGCCCCGCGCCCGACCGCGGGTCCGGAGCCAGCGCCCACGGCGGCGCCGGTGCCCGGGCCGGCGCCGACCGCGGAACCGGCGCCCGCTCCCCTGCCCACGACCGGCTTCGTCGTGCCGCGCTTCGAGCGCGTGGACATCGGCGACAGCGGTTGCTCGGCCTACCTGCCGAAGGGCGCCGGCCCCTTCGCGCGCGAGGCCTCGCAGGATGGCTCCGACGTGTACACGGGCGACGTGCGGGTGGGCGGGTTCACCTACACGGTCATCGCGGTGAAGCTGAAGGAGCCGATCGCGGAGCCCGCCGATCGCGAGGCGATGCTCGTCGGCTACCTCGACTTCCTGAAGACCGAGCTCGGCATCACCGACGCCGCGGGCTACGGGCACGGGCACCGGCTCGAGAGCGAGCCCAGCGCCGCGGGCGTCATCGACTTCTGGCAGGGCGAGGACGGCAAGCACTACCGGGTGAAGGGCTGGGTCGCCGCGCGGAACCTCGGCGTGATGCTCATCTCGGGCCCCGAGGAGTTCCCGAGCCCGAGCGTCGCCGGTGTGTACCTCGACGGCTTCCGCTTCCAGCGGCGCTGAGCGGAGCGGCCCGTGTCGAATGCCACCCGTCTCATCGCGCGCACGGCGCTCCTCGACCGGCTCGCCTCGCTGCCGCGCACCGGCTGGCTGCTGCGCGGCGTGACCGACCCGGAGAGCATCGCGGAGCACAGCTTCGGCGTGTGCGTCGTCGCGGCTGCGCTCGTCGACGATCTGCGCGAGCGCGGCCTCGGCGTCGACGGCGAGCGCGTGCTCCGGATGGCCCTCTTGCACGACGCGGCCGAGGTGTTCACGGGCGACGTGCCGATGCCCGCGAAGAGCGCCGCGCTCGCGGCCGCGCTCCACGCGGTCGAGGAGCGCCAGCTCGCCGAGGAGCTCTCCCCGGCCGAGCTCGCCCTGTGGCGCGAGGCCCAGGCGGGCGCGTCGCTCGAGGCGCGCGTCGTGAAGGCCGCCGACAAGGTCCAGATGCTCGTGAAGGCGCTCGTCTACACGCGCGAGCGGCGCGGCCGGCTAGCCGAGTTCTGGGAGAACCGCGCGAACCGCCGCGACATGGGCCTCGAGCTCGCGCGCGAGGTCTTCGCCGAGCTCGAGGCGCTCGCGGCGGCCGAGGCGCGCTGAGGTTGCCGCCGCGCGGCGTGTCAGTTCTCGTCGGCGCCGATGTCGGGGGCGACCGCGTCGCGCGCCGCGCCGTCCATGTCGAGGGCCGGAGCTCCGGTCGCCGTGCCCGCCCCGATGCACGGTGAGCCGAGCAGCAGGTGGAGGTCGGCGGGGTAGTTGAGGTAGAGCGGGTCGGCCGAGATGTCGCCGCCGACCGTCATGTCGACGAGGGCGTCGACGGCGGCCACCGTGGCGAGCGGGCTCGCGCCCTCGTCCCAGTAGAGCGCGGTCGGGGCACCGAAGGGGTCGAGGTCGTTGTGCTCGAAGACGCGCGGGTCCGTGCTCGCGGTCGCCTCCTCGACCCCGACGCGGCTCGTGGTGCAGGCTCCCGCGCGGACGATGTTGTTGCGGAAGACGCCGCTGCCCGCCGCCGGCACCGGCACGCCCGCGAGGAGCGAGATGCCGCGGCTCGCGCAGGCGGCGGCGGAGCCCCCGCCGTCGATGTCGTTGCTGTGCACGTCGAGCTCGTGGAGGCCCGTGGCGATCTCGGTGGCCAGGCCCGTCGTCTGCACGGGCAAGACGCCGCCACCGACCGGGCAGTCGGTCCCCGTGAAGCCGAAGATGCGGTTGTTCTGGAGGCGCGCGTAGGAGTCCTTCGAGTACACGCCGAACGCCGTCGCCGAGCAGCCCCCGCGGATCACGTTGTCGTCGACCATGACCCCCGTGCTCTCGAGCCACACGCCGAAGCCCGTCGCCGCACCGCGCGCGGTGATGGTGTTGCCCGCGATGCGCAGGCAGCTGCCGCCGTCGCAGCGCACGCCGGTCGCCTGCGGTGGGTAGCCGTTGACCGAGCCCTCGATGCGCGGGTTGTTGAGGACCACGCAGCGGCTGCTCACCGCCTGCGCGCTCGCGCCGCAGTGGACGCCGTTCGGGTAGGCCGCGTTGCCCTCGCCGCCGCCGCGGATCCACACGTTCGAGTCGATGACGGGGTGGCAGTCGCCGATGGAGCGAATGCCGTCGGCGCGCGAGCTCGCGTTCGCGCCGTTGCCGCTGATCATCTCGTTGCCGACGATCCAGGGTGCGGCGCCGTCGCAGTCGTCGAGCCACACCCCGTGCGAGTCGATGGCGCCGTCGAACACGAAGACGTTGTTGCCGCGCAGGAGGATGCCCGTGCCGTCGCCGGTGATGCGGATCCCCGCGCCCTGGTCGGTGTTGGACATCTGGATCGCGGTCGTCTCGATGGTCGAGCTCGGCGCGTCCTCGAGGTAGACGCCGAAGCTGCTGCCCGCGCCGCCGAACCCGTGGCGCAGCCCGGGGCTCGTCTGCACCGGACCGCCGCTCGCATTGCACCGCCCCTGCGCGTTCATCGTGCCGCAGTTGGCGAGCAGGTGCACCTCCGAGCCGACCGCACGGACCGCGATGGCTTCGTTCGTCCCGAGGCCGGCCTCCACGTGGCTGCCCGTGACGAGCGCCTGGCCCCCGTTCACGACGTCGATGCCGCGGGTGAAGTTGACGGAGTTGCTCGAGGGGTTCGAGGTGATGTTCAGGTTGGAGAGCACCACGTTGGATGCGCCGTCCACCGTGATCGCGGCGGTCGTCGCCGCCGCGAAGCGGTCGATCTGGAAGTGGTCGAGCGCCGTCGTCGCGCTCTGCACGCTGCTCGGGAACGTCACGCCCGTCGCCACCTGGGGTCGGAAGGTGGTCGTGATGCCGGGGCACTGGGTCCAGTTGGTCGTCTCGTAGCTCCCGAGCACGCTCACGCCGTCCGACATGGTGAGCGTGCCCGTGTACGTGGCGAGGTTCCCGCAGGCGGCGCCGCCGGCGACGCAGACCGTGTGCCACTGCGGGTGGGCTGCGGCCCAGGTCACCGCGGCCTGGATGGTGAGGAACGGCGTGCCGAGCGCTGGCGTGGACAGCGCGCCGGCCGTGGCGTCGTTGCCCGTCGGGGCGACCGGCACGCAGCTCGCGCCGCACCCCTCGTCCGCCACGCCGCTGCAGTTGTTGTCGATGCCGTCGCCACACGCGTCCCCGGCCGACGCGAGCAGCGGCGTGCAAACCCCCGCCACGCCGCCGGCGCACGCCGGGACGCTGTTCACGCACGCCCCGAGCCCGCACACGAAGTTGCCGAGGCCGTCGTCGTCGAGGCCGTTGCAGTCGTCGTCCTGCCCGTTGCAGCCTTCGCCGCTCGGAATGACCTCGCCCGAGCACGGCGTCCACACGCCGGCCGTGCAGCTGCGCGTGCCGGCCACGCACGTCCCGACCCCGTCCGTGCCCGGGGGCCCGGAGTAGCAGCTGCCCGCCGCGGTGTCGCCGACGGTGTCGTCGGCGTCGTCGCAGTCGAGACCCCCGCAGGCGCAGCTCGCGCCGGAGCCGTAGCCGTCGAAATCGTCGTCGACGCAACCCGCCGCGGAGGCCTGGCATTGGCCCCCGGTGCACGCCCAGGCACCGCAGGGAGCCGCGCCGAAGAGCGCGTCGCACTCGGAGGCCTGCGCGCACTCCGCCGGCAGGCCCCCGCCGCCGCCCTCTGCGCTGCCGCCGCCGCCCGACGCCTGGCCGCCGGTCCCCGAGCCACCCTGCGACGAGGCCCCGCCGCCGGTCGTGTACTCCTCGCCGGTACAGCCCGCTGCGACCGCAGCGCCGACGAGCGCCGCCGACGCGGCGAGGACCAAGAGCGACGAGTGCCGACGCTTCGCGAACCGACGTGCCACGAGCTGCGCGCGCATGAGGAAGCCCCCTTTCGGGCTCGGCCGCGGCCGAGTGATTCACCCAAGGTACGCGAGGCAGGGCCGCTTCACAACGCGCGCCATGCCTCGCCCAGGGCGCAGGCGCCGGGCACATCGGGCTAGGATGGGTGTCGATGCGCCGCTCGCTCCACGCACTCGCCGCGCTCGTCCTCTTGGGCTGTGCTGCCGAGGACGAGCCGTCCCCGCCGCCGGGCCCGACCTGCGAGGGCGCGCCGCTGCCGCCCGTGCCGGCGACCTGCAATGGCGCCGAGGGCCTGTGTGCGCGCCGCTACTCGGACGTCGCGTTCCCGACGACCCACAACGCGATGTCGAACGCCGACGACGGCTGGGCGTTGCCGAACCAGGCGCACGGCATCCCGCGGCAGCTCGCCGACGGCGTCCGCGGGCTCATGCTCGACGTGCACCGCTTCGAGGGCGGGACCTATCTCTGCCACGGCGTCTGCCAGCTCGGCCGGCGCCCGCTCGCCGACGGGCTCGCCGACATCCGGAGCTTCCTCGACTGCCACCCGGGCGAGGTCGTGACGATCGTCTTCGAGAGCTACGCGACCGCCGGCGAGCTCGAGGCGGCGTTCGTCGCGGCCGACGCGCTGCGTCTCACCCACCCGCAGGTCCCGGGCGACCCCTGGCCGACGCTCGGCGAGCTCGTGGCGGCCGGCGAGCGGCTGGTGGTGCTCACGGATTCCCACGGGGGCGAGCGCCCGTGGTTGCTCGACGTGTGGGCCCACGCCTGGGAGACGCCCTACGCCTTCGCGAGCGCCGCCGAGATGACCTGCGCGCCGAACCGGGGCGACCCCGGGAACCCGCTCTACATCCTGAACCACTTCATCACGAACCCGGTCGCCGCCCCCGAGCTCGCCGAGACCGTGAACCACGATCCGTTCTTCCTCGAGCGCGCCGAGACCTGCCGCACCGAGGCGGGGCAGCTGCCCAACTTCCCCACGGTCGACTTCTACACGATCGGCGATCTGTTCCCCGTCGTCGACGCGCTCAACGCGCCGTGAGGAGAGCCGCCCCGCGGCGTCCGTTCACTAGCGGCGCCGCCCGCCGCGCTGGCGCGTGCCCGCGACGACGCGGGCGGTGTCGCGCGGTGGTTTCTAGCCGGCGTCGCTGAGGGCGTAGAGCCGCTCGAGGTCGGCCGTGCCGAGCTTCTTCCGGCCGAGGAGGCGCACCGTCTCCTGCCACAGGGCGTGCGTCTCGGGGCGCATGAACGCGCGGCGCTCGCGCGGGGCTTCGGCGCTCTCCTTGCCGGCCGTGAGCTCGCGCTCGAGCCAGTCGAGCGCGACGCGATACCGCGCGCAGGCGGCCGCGAGGGCGTCGGGCAGGCGCAGGCGGAGCTCGCGCAGGCCCTGCAGGCGCTCCTCCGAGCGCGACGCGCCGTCGGCGCGGCTCATCGCGGCCTCGAGCACGCGCACGACCTCGGCGCCGTCCGTCACGCGGTCGAGCACCGAGCGATCGCACAGGGCCTCGACGAGGACGGCGGCGTGGAGCAGCCCGTCCTCGAGCGGCGCGAAGGTGCGGAGGACGGTCGGGAGTGCGCCGGCGCGTGCGGCGAGCGTCTCGCGCAGGGCGAGCACGGCGCCCTCGCGCACGAAGCGCCGCTCGTCCCCGGCGAGCGACTCGAAGGCCTCGAGCTCGGCCGGGTCGGGACGGGCGCCGAGGCGCGTCGCGAGCGCGAAGCCCGCGACGATGCGCCCGAAGGGCGGCTCGCCGAGCGCGAGCGCGAGCAGCAGGCGTCCGGCCGACCGCTCGCCTGCGAGCGCGGCGCCGACCATGCGCGCGAAGCCCCAGTTCGGCCGGTTCGGCAGGCCCGAGCTGCGCTCCAGCCGCTCGACGAGCGGGCCCAGCTGCCCGTCGGAGAGCGCCGCGCGCAGCACCTTCTGCAAGCGGTCGTCGGTGATGGGCTCGGGGGCGCTCACGGGAACCCCCGGCGTGGCGGCGGCGGTGGCGGTGCGTGGGGAGCTCGGGCGTTCATGGCGGATAGCACTCGAGCACGCCCGCCATCAGCATCTCGTAGGGCGGCACGACGTCGTCGTGGAGCTCGCGCCAGACGATCCACAGCTCGCCCCCGAGCGTCGCGAAGGACGCGTTCGGCGCCGCGTCGACGGCCTCGGCGACGTAGCTCGACGGCCCACCGGGAAAAGCGAGCGTCTGCTCGGTGCGCAGCGCGCCGGACGCGTGGGCGATGACCAGCCCGAGCAGGGTCGGCGTGCTCTTCACCCGCCCGGCCCAGAAGAGGTCGTCGGCCTGCCAGCGCGGCTTGCCGCGCTCGAGTGCGTCGCCGCTCGTCGCGAAGGCGAGCGGCACCGCGAGGAGCGTGGGGTCGAAGCTCGCGAGCGCGGCTGGATCGACGCGGCCGGCGAGCAGGCGTGGCGCCGGTCCACCCGCGTCGAGGAACGCGGCGTTGACCGCCTGCGTCGCTGCGCTCGGCAGCATGGCCAGCGGGTAGAGGCCCGGCGCGTAGATCTGCGCGGGCGGTGCCGGGCTCGCGCCGGCATCCGGCACGAGGTACTGGCGCGTGCTCGCCGCGGCGGCCGGCGCACCGACGAACACGTGATTGCCGGTCGGCGCGCGCGCGACGTCGGTCGGCACGAAGGCCGCTTCTGGCAGGGCCCCGTCGTACTCGGAGAGCTGCGCGGGCGTGACGGGGCCACCCGTGCTCACGCCGAAGAGCACCTTCTGACCCGTGGCATCCGGTCCGCTCACGGCGAATGCGACCTCGTCCGGCGCTCCGCCGGCCACGCTGGTGAAGGTGCCGTGCGCGATCGCGTTGCTGTTCGGCAGGACGGCGAGCGGCGACAGCGTCGTCGTGTTCAGGGCCGAGTCCGCGTCGCGCACCACGCGCAGATCGATCTCGATCTGCGAGGATGCCAGGAGCGTCCTCGTGTGGAGCACCCCGACCGCGGCGCTCCCGAGCCGCACGGCGTCGAGCACCGCATCGGCGCCGAACGAGAAGCTCGAGACGGTCCCGTCCGCCGCCACCGTGTGGACCTCGGATACGAGGCTGATGCCGGTCCAGCGCGTCGCGAAGACGCGCAGCCGGTCGCCGAGCGCGAAGGCGCGCACGCCACCCTGCCACAGGCGCGCGCCCATCACGGCCGCCTCGAGCGTCTGGATGGTGCGGAACCGCGTCGGATCCCAGGCGCACTCGTAGGGCGCGACGCCACTGCCGCCTGCGCCCGCCGTGCCACCGGTGCCCCCGCTGCCCGCCGACGACGTGGCTCCACCCGTGCCCGCGCCCGCAGCGCCGCCCGTGCCACCGCCCGACGCGAGCTCGTAGTCGTCGCCGAGGAGCGCCGTGCAGGCGCTCGCGAGCGAGAGGGCGCCCGAGCTCGCGACGGCTGCGAGCCGGAGCGCGGCGCGGGGTGGCGGGCGACGTGGCAGGTACATCGGCGTGTCGCCACGCGGGGGCGAGCCCGAGCGGCGTGCCAGCATACCGTGATGGCCGGCGCGCGTCCCCAGGTGCGGCGCCCCCTCAGCCGAGCACCGCCTCGAGCGCGCCCTCGTCGGCGAGCGTCGCGAAGACGTGGTCGGGCGCGTGCGGGCGGAGCTCGTCGCTCGTGAAGGGGCCGGTCGCGACCGCCACGCACGTGGCGCCGATGGCACGCCCGGCGGCGATGTCCTTCGGGGTGTCGCCGATGACGACGACGCGGCAGCGCTCGACCGCGACCCCGAGCCGGGCAGCGCCGCGCAGGGCGCCGACCCGCAGCAGCTCGGCCCGATCCTCGGCGTCGCTCCCGAAGCCGCCGAACGCGAAGCGGTCGCGGAGGCCGACCTTCTCGAGCTTGATGTGGGCGCCCGCCTCGATGTTGCCGGTGCCGAGCCCGACCGCGTAGCCCGCCCGCCTGCGCACGGCGTCGAGCGTCGCGACCATGCCGGCGTGCACGCCGTACGTCTCGCCCGCGCGCTCCACCTCCTCGCGCAGCACGGCGAGGTAGCCGGCGAGCACGGCGTCGATGCGCGCCTCGCTCGCCTCGAGCCGGGCCGTCTCGAGCGCGCGCCGCACGATGGCCCGATCGGTCATCCCCGCGAAGGAGAACTCCGCCGCGATGCCCGCGCCGTGCGGCTCGAGCGCCCGGACGATGGCGCGCCGTCCGGCACCGGCCGTGCGGATGAGCGTGCCGTCGACGTCGAAGAGCAGGATCGTGGGGCGCACGGGAGAATCCTCGGGGTGGGTGGCCTGCCGGAGCGGTGGGCACCCGTCACAGGTACAGCATGACGTACACGACGACGCCCGTGGCCGACACGTAGAGCCAGAGCGGCAGCGTGATGCGCGCGATGCGGCGGTGGCGGGCCGGGGTGCTCGCCCAGCCGCGGTAGAGCGTGACGAGGGCGAGGGGCACGATGAGTGCCGCCAGCAGGCTGTGGCTTGCGAGCACGGCGAGGTAGAGCGGGCGGAAGTTGCCCGCGTAGAGCCGCGGGGCCGCCTTGAAGAAGTGGTAGAGCACGTACGACACGAGAAACGCCGTCGACGTGCCGAAGGCCGTGAGCATCACGTTGCGGTGGGCGGCGATGCGCTTGTGGCGCACGAGCAGCCACGCGACACACAGGAGCACGGCCGTCGTCGCGTTGAGGCAGGCGTTCACCGTGGGCAGGGCGGAGACGTCGAGCGTGCCCGCCGTGTCGGGGCGGGGCCCGAGGATGAGAAAGGCGATCGCCGCCACGACGAGGATGGAAGCGATGGCGATGATGCGGAGCCAGAAGCCCTCGCGCGCCGGTCGGTCGGGCGTGGTGGTGCGCGTCGTCATGGCGTCGGCAGCCAGCTGAGCCCGCCCGTGCGGATGAGGTCCGCGAGCCGCTTGCACGCCTCGTCGAGGCCCTCGGGGGGCCACGGCCCTGCGAGCACGAGCTTGCCCCCCTTCACCTCGATGGTGGCGTTCCGGATGGCGTCGCGTGCGCCGTAGAGGGGGCCGGAGAAGGTGAGGAGCAGGCGCAGCCCGGCCTGCGCGAGGGCGAAGTCCTGCTTCAACGACTCGAGCTGGGCGGCGGCCTTCGGCTCGATCTCGATCTCGAGCCGGGGCGCATCGCCGAGCGTGAGCGTGCCGGAGGCCTGCTCGACCGCGTTGGCGGCGCCGACGAGGGGGATCTGCGGCGGGATGAAGGCGAGCAGGCCCGCCCAGGCGCGCTGGTTCACGAGGAAGCTCACGGCGCCCTTCACCGGCAGGGGCACGCGCACGCCCTCGGAGGCAGGCAGGGCAGCCAGCGCGAGCGAGGCGGTCGTGGCGACGATGAGCGTGCCGTCGTCGGCCTGCGCCACGGTGAGCCCCTTGCCGAACGAGAGCAGGTTGCCGTCCCGTGCGTAGCCCGTGATCTTCTCGGCCGCGAGCGCGCGTTCGAAGCCCTCGACGACGCCGCTCGAGGGAAACTTGCCGGCCGCGATGACGACCCAGCTCACGGCGTCGACGGACGCCACGATGACGTCGCGCAGCTCGCTGAAGTCGACCCCGGTCTCGTCCTCGATGCGCCGCACGAGCTTCTTCGCGGCCGTGTCGGGCTCCTTGCCGTGCTCGGCCTCGACGGCCGCCACGACCTGCTCGCGGAAGGGGGCGTAGAGCCAGAGCTGCTTGCCGTCGGCGCGGAACGCGACGCTCGCGTTCTCGGGCACGTGCAGGTGCGCCGTCCAGGTGTCGCGCCACTTGAAGAAGTAGAGGTAGAGCCCGACGCCGCCGGCCACGAGCGCGAGCAGCCCGAGGGCCAGGAAGAAGGGGCGCCACGCGCTCCGCTTCGCGGGGGGCCTGCGCGCCTCGTCCTCGGTCGGGGGCACCGGTTCGCCCTCGTCGATCACCGTGTCGGCCATGGCGGACGAGCGTCCTACATCGCGCCGGGCCTGTAAACGGCGCTCAGTCGCGCGGTAGCTCGCGCGTCGTGCGGAAGCCGAAGCCCGACCACAGGTTGACGAGCCGGTCGGCGAAGTCCATGCCGCGGCCGCGCGTCGTGGCCTCGGCGCGCACCTGGACACCCACGCGGCGCAGCCACGCGAGCTCGTCCTCGGCGAGCGGGCCGAGCTCGAGCGCGCGCAGGGCCTCGTCGAGCTCGGCGGCGTTCTTCGGGCCGGTCCAGCAGGCGTCGATGAACGGGCTCGACAGCACGTAGCGGTAGCAGTCGCTGCCCGTCGGAAGCTTCTCGCCGGGCGGCAGGTAGCGCGGGTCGACGAGCTGTCCCCACGAGGTCGCGGTGTAGGCGACCATGCCGGGCCGCTCGGCCGGCAAGAGGGGGAACACGTCGCGCTCGGCTCCGGGGTGCGCGGCATTGTAGCGCAGCATCAAGAGATCGATGCGCGGGTCGCGGGCGAGCTTCGCGAAGGTCGGCCGGTGATGGCAGGACACCATCACGGCGCGCGCCCGGCCGCGGTGCACGAGCTCCCGCGCCGCGTCGAGGATGGCGTCGGAGGGGGGCAGGTTCCACCAGCCGAGCAGGAGCGCGTCGGCGTGGTCGAAGGCGAGCTCGCGGAGCGCGCGCTCGAGCGAGCGGCCGATGCTCCGGCCCGAGCGCGCGTAGCTCTGGACGACGACCGTCAGGCGCGCGCGGGCGCGCGCGCCGAGGCGCTTCAGGCCTGCTCCGAAGTCGGGCCGGCGCGCCGACCCCCAGTAGAAGAAATCGATGCCGCGCTCGAAGGCGCGCTCGACATCCCGGCCCGAGGCGCCGTAGCTCGCCGCGAGGCCGAGGCGCTTCACCGTGAGGTCCGTCCGTCCGAGCCGTACCGGTGCGTCGAATCCGCTCATGGTGTCCTCCGGACCGCGGCCGCGTCGGGCCGCGCGAGCCGAACGCTCCCACGGCGCCGGGAGCGGGGGAAGGCTCGCTGCGCCCGCGGCGCCCGCTTGCGCCGCTCGGCGGACCGAGTGACCATCCGGCTCTTCCCATGTCCGACCCGACCCGACCCGACCCTTCGGCCTCGTCCGTCGCCGCCGCTCCGGGCGGCGCGGCCGAGAGCTCCTCGAACAACTTCCTGCGCGCCATCGTGCAGGAGGACGTGGCGGCCCGGCGCCACGGCGGCCTCGTCGCGACGCGCTTCCCGCCCGAGCCGAACGGCTACCTGCACATCGGCCACGCCAAGAGCATCTGCCTCAACTTCGGCCTGGCGCGCGACTTCGGCGGCAAGTGCAACCTGCGCTTCGACGACTCGAATCCCGAGACCGAGGACGTCGAGTACGTCGAGTCGATCGCGCGCGACGTGCGCTGGCTCGGCTTCGAGTGGAGCGGCCTCTACTACGCGAGCGACTACTTCGACGCGCTCTACGGCTTCGCGCTGGAGCTCGTCGACCGGGGACTTGCCTACGTGTGCGAGCTGTCCGAGGACGAGATCCGGGCCTACCGCGGCTCCGTCACCGAAGCGGGCCGCCCGAGCCCCTACCGCGACCGCACGCCCGCCGAGAACCGGGCTCTGCTCGAGAAGATGCGCCGCGGCGAGATGCCCGACGGCTCGGCGGTCCTGCGCGCCAAGATCGACATGAGCTCGCCCAACATGAAGATGCGCGACCCGCCGCTCTACCGCATTCGGCACGCGCACCACTACCGGCAGGGCGACAAGTGGGCGATCTACCCGCTCTACGACTTCATCCACCCCCTGTCGGACGCGCTCGAGGGCATCACGCACTCGATCTGCACCCTCGAGTTCGAGAACAACCGCGAGCTCTACGACTGGGTGCTCGACCACACGAGCGTGCCGGCACGCCCGCACCAGTACGAGTTCGCGCGCCTGAACCTCACCTACACGCTGATGAGCAAGCGCAAGCTGCTCGCGCTCGTCGAGAGCAAGCGCGTGCGCGGCTGGGACGATCCGCGCATGCCGACCCTCGCCGGCATGCGGCGCCGTGGCGTCACGGCCGAGGCGATCCGGAGCTTCTGCGACATGATCGGCGTCGCCCGGGCGAACAGCACGGTCGATTTCGACAAGCTCGAGTACTGCGTGCGTGACGACCTCAACCAGAAGGCCCCGCGCGCCATGGCCGTGCAGAAGCCGCTGCGGGTGGTCATCGAGACCTACCCGGAGGGCGAGACCGAGCGCTTCCCGGCGCCGCTCTTCCCCCCCGACGTCGGCAAGCCCGGCAGCCGCGAGGTCCCCTTCGGTCGCGTCGTCTACATCGAGCGCGACGACTTCAGCCTCGACCCTCCGAAGGGCTTCCACCGGCTCGCGCCCGGGCGCGAGGTGCGCCTGCGCTACGCCTACGTGGTCCGCTGCGAGCGGGTCGTGAAGGACGCCGACGGCGAGGTCGTGGAGCTGCGCTGCAGCCACGATCCGACGAGCCGTGGCGGCGCGCCCGCCGACGGCCGCAAGGTGAAGGGCACGATCCACTGGGTGAGCGCCGCTCGCGCCGTCGACGGCGAGCTGCGGCTCTACGATCGGCTCCTGTCGGTCGAGCGGCCCGACCTCGCGGAGGGCGATCTGCCGTCGCTGCTCAACCCCGACTCGCTCGTCACGCTGACGGGCTGCAAGCTCGAGCCCGAGCTCGCCTCGGCCCCGGCGGGCAGCGCGTTCCAGTTCGAGCGCCTCGGCTACTTCGCGGTCGATCCGGACAGCCGCCCCGACCGGCCCGTCTTCAACCGCGTCGTCACGCTCCGCGACACCTGGGCGAAGCTCGCCGCGCGCGACGCCGAAGCCACCGCCACGCCGCCTCCGGTCGCGGTGAGCACCGCCGTCGGCGCCAGCGGCGCAGCTCCGAAGGTCGAGCCGAAGCGCGTGGACGCCGCGACCCAGAAGAAGCACGACGCGCGCCGCGCGCTCGCCCCCGAGGACGAGGCACTCGCCGCGGAGCTCGAGCCCATCGTGGCCAGCGTCCTCGTCGCGCAGGCCGACGCCGTGGCGCGCTACCGCGCCGGCAAGACCGGGCTCGCGGGCTTCCTCGTCGGCGAGGCGACGAGAGCCGTCGCAGCGGCGGGCAAGACGGCGCCGGCCGGCAGCGGTCCGAAGGCCCTCGCGAAGCTCGTCGACGCGCTCGTCCGGAGGAAGCTCGAGGCGGGGTGACGCCGATCCAGCTGGCGGCGACCGAGCGGTATGATTCTGGTATGAAGAGCGTCGCCAAGGTGGCCGTGAGCCTCCCCGTCGCCACGCTGCGGTCGCTCGAGCGGGCACGGGCGCGGCTGCACAAGACGCGCAGCGCCGCCGTCACGGAGGCCATCGAGCACTGGCTCGGCAGCGCCGAGGTCGGCGAGGACGACCGTCGCTACGTCGAAGGGTACCTGCGGTGCCCGGAGACGAGCCGCGAGAGCGCCGTCATCGCGGCGGCGGCGGTCGCGAGCTGGGAGCCCTGGGAGTGAAGCGCGGCGAGCTCTGGTGGGCAGAGCTGCCTGCTCGGGCCGGGCGGCGGCCCGTGGTGCTCGTGTCGAGGGACTCCTCCTATGCCGTGCGGACCTCGGTGACGGTCGTGGAGGTGTCGCGCACGGTGCGCGCGATTCCGACCGAAGTCCCGCTCGGCAGGCGCGAAGGGTTGCCGAGCCGCTGCGCGGCGAACGCGGACCACGTGGTGACGATACCGAAGGGCTGGCTCCAGGCGCGCATCGCGTCGCTCTCCACCGAGAAGCGCGCCGCGCTCGACGCGGCGCTCCGCTTCGCGCGCGGCCTCGCGTGAGCGCCGCGACGGCTCGGTCGTCACACTTCCGCCCCTGCTTGCGATGACCCGAGCGTGACCGCGGTCGCGCGGCCCCGACGGGCCGCGCACGAGCGCGCGCCCGCCGGCTGAGCCCGGCCGGGACGGCGATGGCCGTCGCGCGCGCCGACGCGTGGCGCGCGCCGCGTGCGGGCGGGGGAGCCCACGTGCGCGC
>JACRDA010000467.1 GCA_016212965.1 Myxococcales bacterium | reverse complement strand
GCGGCGCGCGGCCGCCGTGTCCCCCCGCGCGAGTTCGCTCCGCGCGCGCGCGAGGAGCGCACCTACGTCGGGTGCGGCCGGGGGTGCCGATGCCGCGGCGCTCGCCGGCGACCCCGGCGACGCGGCGAGCCCCCCCGCGAGGCTCCACTCGCTCCCCGCGTCGAGCTCGGCGAAGAGGCGATCGTCGTCGGCGGCGCGCACCCGCACGTGCCCGCGAACGACGCGCACGCGCTCCGCGTCGACCTCGAAGATCGTGCCCACCACCTCGACCACGAAGCGGCTCGTCCGCACGCGGAACGCGCCTGCTGCGGCGGGCTCGACCTCGAAACGTACCCGTCCGTCGACGAGCTCGACGGTCTCACGCGCCTCGTCCCACCGGACGTGGCTCGCCGTCTGCGCGGCGAGGTCGGCGCGTCCGAGCCGAAGCCCCGCACCCTCGGCGAGCGCGGTCTCGAGAGGCGCGCGAGACGCCTCCGCGGGCACGGGCGTCTCGACCGCCGCGGGGGGGGCCTCCTCAGCGCGCCGCTCGGTCGCGCGCGGACCGACCATGCGAAGCACGAGCAGGGTCAGCGTCGCGCACACGACGGCTGCCGCGACGAGCGAGAGGCCGAGGCGTAGACCGACGACCGATTGCGGCGCAAGCGGGCCCGCCGCGCGCCCGCGCTCGCGCTCCTCGAGGCCGTCCCGGATCGCCTGGTCGACCGCGCGCTGGCGCCCGCGCTCGCCCAGCACGGCGGCGGACGGCGCCGTCAGTGCCACGAGGCCCGCGAGGAGGCGCGCCTCGCGGTGGCAGGCGGTGCACGTGCCCAGATGCTCCTCGAGTCGCAAGCGGTCGGCCTCGCCGAGCCCGGCCGCGCGCCGCTCGAGCAGTCCAGCCGCCACCAGACAGTCGAAACGACTCATGGGCAGGCCTCCTCGGCGCGGAGCCAATCGGCGAGCGCGGGGTCGCGGCGCAGGCGGCCGACGAGCGTGCGGCGCGCCATGAAGACGCGCGTCTTCGTCGCGGCGCGCGTCGCACCCATCAGCGCTGCGGCCTCGTCGATGCTGCGGCCTTCGAGGACGTGCAGCGCGAAGGCGAGGCGCATCTTCGGGCGCAGCGCGTCGAGGTGCCGGGCGACGCGCGCCAGGATCTCGCGCGTCGCGAGCTCCTCCTCTTGCGATCGGGCGCCGGACGGCGCCTGCGCTGCGCTGCGCACGAGCTCGAGCGGCGCACGCCGCCGCCGCTCCGGCCGCCGCAGGTGATGGTACGCGGTTCTCACCGCGATCCGCGCGAGCCAGGTGCGCACCGACGCCTCGCCGCGGTAGCTGCCGAAAGCGACGACCGCCGCGGACAGGCACTGCTGAAGGACGTCGGCGACGTCGGCTCCGGGCCCGATGAGGCGCGCGACGAGCCGCTCGACGCCTGGCGCCTCCGCCCGGAGCACGACGTCGAGCGCGTCGCGCTCGCCGCGGCGACAGGCCTCGATGGTGACCTCGTCGTAGGCGGTCCCGCCCTCGCTCACCTCGCGCCGTGCGCTCGCCACCAGCCCATAGTGGCGCGAGCGCCCAGCCAGGTTGGATCTTTCTTGCGCCGGCATGTGCGTCGAGGTGGGACATGTGTCGCCCACGAGGCCGCGAGGTCCACGGTCCCGTCACGGCGGCAGCTCGGTGTGCAGCCCGAGCACGCCGAAGCCGCCGACGGTGCCGAAGTCGAGGAGCGCCTCGTCGTTCACGAGCCAGCGCTGCCGCACGAGGCCGACCTCGACGCCTGCGGCCGCCCGCACCGAGAGGAGGGGCGCGACGACCAGGCGCAGGTCGGGCGCGACGTAGAGCCGCGGCACGACGCGCGTCTCGTCGCCGACCTTGCCGACGGGCGACTCCCCGCGCGTCCGGGCGACGCGAAGATCGACGGCGAGCTCGAGCCCGAGGGCGAGGTACTCGGCGCGGTAGAGCGCGCGCACGCCGAAGCCGACGTCGATCTCGCTCGCGGCGAGGGTGCCGCGCGGGTCGATGACGTCGACGCCGTTCACGGCCGCCAGCGTCGCGACGAGCTCGCCTTGCGCGGGCTTGGCGCGGAGGGCCGCGCCGAGCGCGAAGGCCCCGCCGCCACGCGCGTCGCTCGAGCCGGCGCGCGTGTGGACGATCCCGGCCGCTTCGACGACTAGCACGACGGGGGCGAGCGCCGCGGCGGTCTGCTCTTCGTCGGCGGGCGCCGGCGCGGATGGGGGGGCGAGCGCGCGCGCGAGCCCGTCGTCCTCGGCCGCCCCGAGCACGGTGAGCAGGACCGCCCGCGTCTTCAGCGCGAGCGCCCGGCTCGATTCGGGGTCGCCCTCCGCGGGGCTCGCGGCGACGTCGATGAGCGCGCGGCCGGCGCGGCGGCCGACGAGGTAGAGCGCGCGTCCCGCGGGCGCGCCTCCCTCGGGCGGCGTCGCTTCGAGCCACACCGCCAGCGTCGCACCGCGCGCCTCGAGCACGCGCCCCGCCTCGGCGACGCGGGCCGGCAGCGCCGTCTCGGCGAGCGGCGGCCCCACGTCGACCGCCGCGAGGCGGGCGAGCTGGATGCGGAGCGCTTCGACGAACGTGGCGGGCGGCCGCTCACCCGCCGCGAACAGCACCGCGACGCGCGCATCCGGGGCGGCGCGGGCATTCCCTATCGAGACCGCCGCAGAGAGCGCGAGCGCGAAGCCCACGAGCGCAGCGGCGCTTCGCCGGCTCACCATGCTGCCTCCCACGATACGCGCCTCGCGGAGCGAGCCGCAACGGGGGCCTCCCGTTCGAACGTCGGCGTGCCGAGGCATCGAGCACCGCCACGGCCGCGTTGCATGTGCAGCCTCCTCGTTCAGGGTACGCCGCAGAGCGCGGCCCCGATAGCTTCGCCGTGGCGCGGGGCTCGGCCCGCGGCTCGCCTTTCGCCCGCCGCGCACCCCGCGGACGCCGCGCGGACGCCGCGCTTGACGAGGCCAGGCCCGCCTGGGAGCGTGGCAGGATGCGTCGCGCCGCGTACCTTGCGCCCCTGGTCCTCACGACCGCCTGCAGTCTCGACGACCTGAGCGCGCACCGCGAGCGCTACGCGGGGCCGCCGCGGCAGATCCTCGCGAACGGCGCGGTCGCGGTCGAGCTCAGGCTCGACAGCTTCGGGCTCTCGATCGCGAATGGCGCGGGCAAGGTGGTGCTCGACACGCTCGACGCCGATCCGGGCGTCGCGGGCGACGACGTCCACGCGTACGGAGCGCTCGGGGCCACGCATCGCGAGACCCAGTTCCAGATCGCCGTCATCGAGGGCTGGGATCACGCGGTCGGCATCGATGCTCCCTGGCACCACGCCACGGCGGTCGAGCGGGCGCAGGTCGGCGCGTCGAGCGCGGAGCTCGAGCTCTTCGACCCGGACGACGAATCCGTCACGCTCCACGTCGAGCTCGAGCTCGAGGGGCCGGAGGTGCGCTTCGCCGCGCGCGTCGGCTCCGGCGGCGTCGACGCGGGCGAGGCGCCTCCGCAGGAGGTGCCGGGCGCGCTCAACCTGATGGGGCAGTCCTTCGTGCTGCCGGCGGACGAGCATTTCTACGGGCTCGGCGAGCGCTTCGTGACGGTCGATCACCGCGGGCGCCACTACCAGAGCTGGATCGAGGAGGGCGGGGTCGGGCTGGGCGAGGACGCGCCGCCCGGCCCGCAGAACCCGAGCCCGAACGGCCCCGGCATGACGCACCTCGCCGTGCCGTTCTACCTGTCGACCGAGGGGTACGGCCTGTGGATGGAGACCTCCTACCGCACCGGCTTCTCGCTCGGCGCCGACGACGAGCGCGCCTTTCGCATCTACGCGGCCGAGCCCGCGCTCCGCTACCGCGTGCTCGTGCACGACGATCCCCAGGCGACGCTCGCGCACTACACGGCGCTCACCGGGCGCGCGCGCCTGCCGGCCCCGTGGGTGTTCGGGCCGCGGCGTCGCACGGGCCTCGGCGCGATGGCGCTCGGCGTGCCCGAGACCCAGGCCCTGCGCGACCACGGCGTCCCGACCACGATGGTCGACGACACGAAGCACTTCCTGCCCATTGCGTCCCAGAGCGGTCAGGAGGCGGAGCTCGCCGCCTGGACGGCCGACATGCACGCCGAGGGCTACAAGCCCATCGCCTACTACAACGCCTACGTGTCGGTCTCGGACGAGCGCGCCGCCGACCTCGTCGCGTACGGCCGCGCGCACGATTACTTCGTGAAGCTCGCCGACGGCAGCGAGTTCCAGACGCTCATGTTCTCGGCGGGCGCGCAGACGGTCGCGACCATCGACATGACCAATCCCGGGGCGGTCGGCTGGTACCAGAGCCTGCTCGATACGGCCCTCGGCCTCGGTTACGACGGCTGGATGCTCGATTTCGGCGAGTACCTGCCCGCCGGCGCGCGCATGCACGACGGGCGCACCGGCTGGGAGGTGCACAACGAGTTCCCGGTGCTCTACCAGAAGGCCACGGCCGAGCACCTGCGCGCCGTGCGCGGCGACGACTGGATGTACTTCGCGCGCGCCGGCTACACCGGCGCGCAGCAGTACGCGCCCGTCACCTGGTCGGGCGATCCGGCCGCGAGCTTCGACGACGCCAAGGGGCTGCCGGCCAACCTGCGGGCCGGGATCAACGCCGGCCTCACGGGCTTTCCGTTCTGGGGCAGCGACATCAGCGGCTACACCTGCAACCAGGACGTGGCCGACAAAGAGGTCTATCTCCGCTGGGCGGAGCTCGGCGCGCTCTCGAGCGACATGCACGACGAGAACGCGTGCTCGAACGCCCCGGCGGGCTCGCCGCCCAAGTGGACGCTGTGGAGCGACCAGGAGACCATCGACGTGTACGGCCGCTACGCGCGCCTCCACACGCGGCTCTTCCCCTACCTCTACGCGGCCGCGCGGGAGGCCACCCTCACCGGCATCCCGGTCATGCGCCACCCGGTGCTCTACTATCCCGGCGAGGCGGGCGCGCGCGCGGTCGAGCTCGAGTACTTCTTCGGCCCGTCGCTCTACGTCGCGCCGGTCGTGCGCCGCGACGCCGTGACGCGCGAGCTATGGCTCCCGCCGGGCCTGTGGGTCGACTGGTGGACGAACGAGGTGGTGAACGGCGGCTCGGTCGTCACGCGGCCCGCTCCGCTCGACACGCTCCCGATGCTGCTCCGCTCGGGCGGGATCGTCGCCCTGCTCGATCCGTCGGTCGAGACCCTCGCGCCGCGGACGGCGCCGGGCGTCGTGTCGCTCTACGACGTGCTCGACGTGCTCGACGTGCGCGCGGCGGTCGATCCCGCCGTGGGCTCGGGGCACGCGGCGCTCGTCGACGGGAGCGTGCTCGACGTGGTGCTCTCGGCGGGCGCGGTCGCCCTGCCGACCGGCTTCACGCTCGCGGCGGACGACGCGGAGCTCGCGAGCTGCACGAGCTGCGGTCGCATCGACGCCCTGCCGGGCGGCGCCGAGCGCGTGCGGCTCACCGGTGCCCTCGCGACCGAGGAAACGCTCACCGCGGGCGGTCTCGTCGTGCGCCGCCACGGGGTGACCGCGCAGCGCATGCGCTGGGACGTCGTCGTCGTCGGCGGCGGGTGAAGAGCGAGAGAGTTATCAGTTGCTGTGGACTGATAACCTCTGGGGAGCGACCTTGCCGAAGCGGCAGGCGGCATCCGGACCGAGACTGTTGCCCTCACCCCCCGGCCCCCTCTCCCGGAGGAGAGGGGGTGGTCCAAGTCGGGGACTCCTCGAAATCCTCCGCGGATTGTCGGCTCGCATCCCCCCTCTCCCCTCGGGAGAGGGGGGCAGGGGGTGAGGTACAATCCTCGGTCCGGATGCCGCCGGCTGAGAGGCCAAGGATCCAGGGCCGGCTCGGGCCCGTCTCCACTCATTCAGTTGATGGGCGGCGGGCTGTAGACGTGCTTCACGTCGGCGCCGCCCGCGAAGGCGTAGGAGCCCGCGGAGCCGTAGCCGTAGGCGATGATGCCGAAGGGCTTGTCGCCCGAGAGCCGGTGCACGCCCTCGGTCACGGCGCAGCGGCGCGCCTCGTAGTCGACGGTGTCGAGCGTGCCGGCGCTCGCCTTGATGCAATTGTCGGTGCCCGAGCCGTCGAGCAGCACGCTCGTGCCGACCTCGGCCGCGATGACGACCCAGTTCTGGTCCCAGGAGTTCGGGGTCAGGATGACGTACTCGGTGCGGAACTGCTCGACCGGCGGGTACACCGTGAGCGAGGGGTCGCCGATGTAGGGGCCGTCGACGTACTGGTTCGAGATGAGGATCTGCCCGACCATCACGGGCTTCGTCGAGGTGACGACGATGTCCTGTTGGGCCCAGGTCGTCTTCACCTCGCCCGGCAGGATCGTGAAGTGGTCGAAGGGGGCCGGGAGGTTCGTGTCCACGGTCGCGGTCTCGGCGACGCCGAGGAAGCGCAGCACGTCGGGCTCGTGGTAGCTGCCCGTCGAGCGGATCGGGCTCCGCGTGATGACGTAGTGGGTGCCGACCGCCTCGATCGGGAACATCTGGTCCTCGAGGTGGTCGAGGCAGCAGGTGCTGTCGCTCGTCCAGCCCGGCGCGGTCGGGATGTCGACGACTCCGCCCGGGGCGCCCGTGCTCTCGACGCCGGAGAACACCGCCACCGGCGCGTTCGCCTGCACCAGCGTGCCGGAGAGGTCGGTGATGGTCTTGATGTCGTCCTGCATCGTGCCGTCGTCGGTCTCGAGGTTGAGCACGTCGAAGGGCCCGAGCACGACGTCGATGCCGCCGCCCGCGGGTGTCGCGGCAATGGGCGGGTTGCCCTTGATCCGCCAGCTCGGCTTCACGTGCACCGTCGTGTTCGGCGTCACGCCGACGATCGTCACGTAGGAGCGGTCGAGGATGAGGGGCAGGCCCGGGAACTGGATCAGGATCGGGTGCCCTGCCGGCCAGCCGATGACGCGGTACTGCGTGCCGAGCGCGTTCGTCGGCAAGAGGAGCGAAGCGTCGTTCGAGTACGTGTTGGTGAAGACGTTGAACTGGTAGACGACGATGGGGCGCGTCGACTTGATGCGGAAGGCGCGCGACGAGAGGCACGTGCCGGGCGAGGCGTAGTCGTTCGGCTGCACGCCGCAGTCGAGCTCGCGCGTCGGCAGGATCTGCTGCACGAGGTCGCCGGCCGGGACGTTGACCTGCGCCACGACCTGCGTGACGACCGGCTGCCCCTGCGGCGCCGTGTTGAGCTCGATGGTGACGTCGGCGGCGCTGTCGCCCGCGTTCGAGAGCACGACGCCCCAGGGCGCGCTCGCCGGGTCGTTGAAGCCGTCCTGCTGGTCGAGATCGACCGCCCAGAACTCGCAGCCGACGTTCGAGGGCTGGTCGGACGCGACCGTGCAGGCGTCGGCGCAGGCGCCGTTCGAGCACACCTGTCCGGCGTTCGGGTCGCAGGTCGACACGACGCCCGGCTCGGGCTGGCCGTCGGGCCCGCAGTCGTGGACGTCGTTGCCGACGCACACCGTGCCGCCCGGGTCGCACTCCACGCAGCCGAGGCCGACGAGGCACGAATGCAGGCACTCGACGGGCGTGCCGGGCGTGTTGTCGGGCTCGCACGGCGTGTAGACCGTGCCGACGCACAGGTCGCACATCGCCACGCCGCCGCCGGCGCCGCTCGCGGCGCTCCCTCCCGAGCCGTCGTTGTTGCTCGAGGCCGAGCACGCGAAGAAGGGAGCGAGACCGCCGGCGAGGAGCGGCACCACGAAGGCGAGGCGCGACAAGAGACGCATGGGCCCAGTGTACCGAAGGGGGCGCCCCGTGGGCAGGCGCATGTGCGGCGCGCCGCGCTCGCCCCTCGCCCCTCGCCCCCGAGGGTGCTACGAGGTGCGCCTGTCGCTGGAGGTGACCGTGTCTCTGATCGCGGATGGAAAAGTCGTCAGCCTGAGCTACCTGTTGAAGAACGACGCGGGCGACGTGCTCGACCGCTCGGACGACGAACCGCTGCTCTACCTTCACGGCGCGGGCAACATCGTGCCCGGCCTCGAGCGCAAGCTCGGCGGGCGCAAGGTCGGCGACAAGCTCGAGGTCGTCGTGGACCCGGCGGACGGCTACGGCGAGCGTGAGCCCGGCGCCACGCACGAGGTGCCGCGCTCGGCGTTTCCCGAGGATGCGCCGCTCGAGGCGGGCGTGTCCTTCCTCATCGAGTCCTCCGACGGCGAGACCGTCCCCATGTGGATCACCGGCGTCGCGGGCGACACCGTGACCATCGACGGCAACCACCCCCTCGCCGGCGTGCGCCTGCACTTCGCGGTGGAGGTGCAGGCCGTGCGCGACGCGACGGACGAGGAGAAGGAGCACGGCCACCCGCACGAGCCGGGCGGACATCATCACCACTAGCTCGAAGCAGCGTGCCGGCGCGGGCCGACAGGCAGGAGTCGTCATGGCGATACGCGATGCGTTGCAGGATTCCAGGCTCGACCAGCTCGCCGAGGAGGCGCGCGCGGCCGACGACGCGACGATCGGTGCGGTCAGCTCCCTCGGGGCCCAGATCGCGGCCCTGCGGCAGGAGGTCCTGCGGCAGGGGGTCGCGCTGGGTGTGCTCACCCAGGCGCTCGTCGAGCAGGGGTTCGACTCCGCCGTCCTGAAGGCGCGCTTCGAGCAAGCCATGGCCCAGGCGCAGGCCCAGGCGCAGCTCTTCGCCTGCCCGCGCTGCAGGAAGCAGGTCGACCGCAGCAAGACCCAGGTGACGGAGAACGGGGTCGTGTGCGACGCCTGCTACCAGCGGGAGATGTCCGAGCCCTGATCGGGCGCGCGCGGCTCGGCGAGCGTCAGCGGCGCGGCGCCGTGATCACGACGTCGACCTTGGCGGGCTGGCCCCGCGCGGCGCCGAAGCCGACGCGGAAGGTGCCTGGCTGACTCGGCGCGCTGTCGAAGTCCTCCGGATCGAGGACGAGCTGCATACCGTCGGCGCTGATGCGCAGATAGCAGCGCTTCGTGGCGACGAGCTCGAGCGCCGGGTGCAGGGGCCGCAGCTCGAAGCCATCCCCGCTGATGTCGAGGTTCACCGGCAGCGTGTCACCGGGCTCGAACTCGACGATGAGCGGCTCGGCCCCGGTGAACCCTGCGAGCGCGCCCTCACCGATCTCGGCGAAGCGCACGCGCATCGGCGCGGCGTGGGTGCAACCGAGCGTCACCACTCCGGTGAGCGCGCAGAGACCGGCTAGCCGGGCGCGCAGCGACAATCCTCTTGGCACGTTGAGCTCCCTTCCGTGTCTCGAGCATGGAACGCGCGCCGGGCCCCTTCTTTTCTGCGCGGTCGTGTCGCCGCCGCGCCGTGCGGGCCTCGGATGCCCTGCCGGCGCGAGCCACGCGAGGTTGCGTCGCGCGCGCGCGGCGCCGTAGACTTCGGCACACGGGCCGACGGACCGATCTGCCAGGGCGCTTCATGACATGCCGACCGCGAAGCGACCAGACGCCGTCGTGAGGTGATCGCGGTGCCGGGGCCCGTCGCTCCTGACTCGACCGCGCGCGCCACAGCGGAGGCGTGTCGCAGCGAGCGCGAACGGGAGCTCGACGCGGCGAACGGGTCGGCCGCCGACGTCGCCGCGTACCGTGCGTTGCTCGAGGCCCTGGCGACGGACGGCGTCGCCGTCGTCGCGCGCGCGGCCGGCGGCCTGCCCCAACCCCTCGGGGGCATGTTCGAGCGCGACGAGCGGGCGACCCGGATCACGCTCGTGCGCCCGCTTCGCTCGTGGGACATCGACTCGGTGCGGGACGAGCTCTTCACGCTGGCGCACGAGGCCGGGCACTTCCGCTCGTGGCAGGAGGGCTGGCACACCGAGGCGTATCTCGACGCGCTCGACGCCCTCAACCACGACCCCGCCGCGCGTGCCCCGATCGACGCCGACCCGGGAGCGAAGCGCGTCGCGCTCGGCGCCGCGCAGGCGACGCTCATCTACGAGGAAGAGGCGCGCGCCTGGCAGTTCGCGACCGACCAACTGCGGGCCCTGCGCTATCCGCGGCTCGACGAGCTCGCGCGGCGGCGCGAACGGTCACTCGCCGAGTACCGGCTCAGGCTGGGTATCGCAGAGTAGCGCCTCGGGCGCGAGGATCACGTTCGTCGGCAGAGGCTCTAGGTCGTCGGCGACTTGGCGGCGCTCACCGTCACCACGAAGTGGCCTGGAGGATCACGTCGGCACCGGTCGTCCCCCGCAGGCACCCATCGTCCTCGGTGTCGTTGTAGAGGTCGAGCCGCACGGGCCGCACCCCGGTGCCGTGCGCCAGGAGCGAGCCATCACCCTCGTGCCACCCCCATGCGCAATGGACTTCGTCCTCGTAGAGGGCACAGCCCGGAGGATCCCAGTGACCGTGCTGGAGCGCCCAGTAGCTCTCGCTCCACATGTCGTCCCAGTGGATGAGGGTCACCGAGAGATCGGCGGGGATCGGCCCCGATATTCGAACGCCGAACGCCACGACCGACATGGATGTGCAGGTCTTGTCGCACCCGGACACCACCGCGCTCGCCGCGGCCGCGAGCACGACCGTGATGCCAAGCGCTACCCTCCCCCATGCGCGCCGGCGCATCACGGTCCCCACCCCTGCGCCAGCGTGTCGAGCGCGCTCAGATCGAAGCGGAGGTAGCGCTGGAAGAGCGCGTAGTCGAGCGACTTGTCGGTCTCCATCGCCACGACCTCCTGGGTGGAGACGGCTGCGAGCCTGAGGAACGTGCCCGGGCGCGCCTCGATGCGCCAGAGCTTCTGCGTCGGCATGTGGACGACGATGACGGCAGAGCCGGCGTTGTGTCCGGGGTCGCCTGCCGTCGACAGCGCCACGTAGTCCCCGCCCACGCCGACCGGAACGTGGCCAGCAAGCATGTTCGTGAGATCCGGCCCCTGCGTGACGGCGACGGCGGCGGGATCGACGGCGTAGGGCGACCAGTAGAGCTCGGCCGTCTCGTAGCTCCCGATGGCCGTCATGGGCCCGTGCACTCCCACCCATGCGATGGTCGCGTCATCGAGGCCGAGTCCGCCGACATCCCACGGGCCGCTGATGAGCACGCGCTGACCGTTCGCCTTCGTCCAGCTTCGAATGGGCGACGGCACGAGGCCCCAGTCGACCCAGAGCACGAGGTTCCGCCGCGCCTTGGCGCTCGTCTGCCAGGACCCTGAGGCGTACACCGTCGTCAGAGCGGGCGCACCCGGCTCGGCGGTCAGGCGGATGACGCCACCGCCGTCGTTCGTGCCCCAGCCGTCGTCCCACGAGAACCAAGACGGGTGATTGTCCGACGTGTCGTAGGCGAAGCCGCCCACGAGGGTGCCAGCCGCGACGTCGTAGCGTGCCGCGTAGTCCCGCACGCCATTGCCGGGGAACCACACCGCATCGACGACGAACGCCGCGTCCTCCTTCCCGGCAAAGGAAACGCACTCACTACCGTAGGTCGTGCGGAGCACGAGGAGCACGGCGCTGTCCGAAAGACGCTCGAGGACTTGGTACCCGAACGCGCCCGCCGTGTACGTGCGCAGGTAAAGTTCCCCGCCGGCCGAACGGCCGGCAGAGGCCGCGTGATACGCCTCCGTCTGGCCGGCAATGGTGAGCGCGTCGGACGCTTGGCACCCTGGGCCGCAGGCGGTCCACGTCCGAGCCGGCCACGCAGCCTGGGTGAAATCGAAGAGCCGCGCGTCGCACGGCTCGGCCCCGGCTACGGGCAGCCATGGGCCCTCGGGCGGCGCCCCGCCCTGCCCGCCCGTCGACGTCGAGGTCGACGAGCTTGACGAGCTCGTCGTGGTCGTGGTGGTGGTGGTGGTGGTGCCGCTCTGGCCTCCAGAGCCGGAGCCGCCGCCGGCTCCACCGGCACCGACCAAGTGCGGGTTCTCTTGCGCGGAGCAACCGCACGAAGCGTGGAGGAGCCACAGTGCGGCGCAGGCCGCCACGTAGAGCAGGCGCGGTCGTGATCCCATGCCGCCCTCAGAAGCGCGACGGGCCCGCGCTGGAGGCCTCGAAGGCGCCGGCGGACACCGTGACCATGTGCTGCGTCCCGTTCTGCAACACGGCGGCGACGATGCCGGATGCGCTCGTGATGGGCTCGTCGAGCAGCGTCCCCGTGACCTTGGCGCGTCCCGTCCACCGGACCGTGCCGTCCTCTGCCATGATCATGCGGAAGAGATCGACGCGCTGCTTCTCGGCGCGCGCACCGAAGAGCACGAACGAGCCGTCCCCGAGCGGAACGAGGGAAACGCGCTGATAGCGCTTCGGCTTCTGCGCCTCGGGCGGCCCCGGGCGCCACGCCGCGACGAAGAGCCCCTTGTGGCTGACGCGCTCGAAGACGAGGAGGCGTGTCTCGGTGCGGAGCTGATCGGCGGCGCACGGGCCGCGGCTGTCGCCGTGAGCGACGTGCGCTGCAAGAGCGGCCGGCGCGACCGAAAGCGTCGTGTCACCGCCGCCCTTCTTCTTCGTCCGGTGGCAGACGAAGGCCTTCTCGGCGACGTCGTCCGGATCGTCCGATCCGCCGTCGGGCGCCTCGTGCAAGACAAGCGGCGCCACGTCGGCGCGCTCCTCCCACTCGTCGAGCACCACGATCGTGTGGCGCTCGACGTCGTAGGTGACGGCGAGCGGTAGGCCGACCTGGAGCGAGGAGAACATCTCGCGCTGCCAGGTATGCGGACCAAGATCGTAGCGCCAGATCTCCCCGATCGGTCGCTCGTCCGCGTCGCGCCCGCCGACGAGGAACAGCACCCCGTCGGTCAAGGAGAGCGCCCCTCGCGCGCCTGTGCGTGCGCCCGGTAAGGGTCCGCCGATGGGGACCGGCACGGGCTGCGCCGCGTCGATCGCCGGGCCGTCGAGCGGCAGCGGCGCCGGCTCCCGCGGAGGCTCGGTCGGCCGCTCGTCGCGCACCGACAAGACTCCGGCCAGACTGACGACGTCGAGCACCGGCGTCGCGCCGTCCCAGGGCTCGGGCAACGCCACGAACATGGTGGCGCTGCCGAGGGCGCGCGTGCGAACGCCGGTCTCGACGGGCCGGAGCCACTGCGTCCTGCCGTCGAGCAGAAGGCGCTGCACGATGGGCGAGAGCAAGCGCGACGCGTCCTCCACCTTCACCGAGGGCCCGCCGGTGAGCAACAGCGTGCCCTCCGCCGCGAGGATGCGGGTGGGCGTGCGGTTCGTCCACTCGACGCTCAAGTCGGGTGGGTTGATGACGGGCTGATCCGCGCGGAGCTGCAGCGAGCACCCGCCCGGGGGCTGGCACGGCGCGGAGTAGAGCGGCGGCGGGTGGAGGGGCTTGGGCTGCGCCAGAAGGGGGGTCTTGAGGTAGCTGTAGGTCGAGCGCAGGAGCTGCCCGGTGGCCGCGTCGCGCGGTGACGCGTTCGCCGCCGTTGGCAAGGCGACGCTCCAGAAGAGGCCGGCGGTATCATGGCCGTTCGGGCCGTGCCCCGCGATGTGCCCCGCGTCGATGTCCCTCTTCACCCGCCAGACGAGCGTCTCGGGGCTTCCGATGCGCAGGGTCTGGTACTCCGCGTCTCCCGAGAGCTCGTCATTGGGGTGCGTCTCGAAATCGATCTCGGCGATCTGGCTTGTGAACGTGCGCGACGGCAGGTAGGCGTGGGTCACCGCTGCTGGGTAGAGATCCGCACCGTTGGCCGTGAGCGCCGTTGCGACCGTGACAGGTTTGAATGCGCTCCCGGGATTCGTGTAATCAGCTTCGGACAGAGTGCATCGCAGCGACCTGCATGCCGCGCGCGAGAGGGCCGTGCCGTTCGAGTAACAGTCGCACTGCCGGAACCCGACGGGCGCGGCAAACGAATTGGGTGCCGGGCTCTCGTGCCCGATGGTGGCGGTCGCGAAGAACCGCACGCTGTCGCCGCAAGGCTCCGCGGGCTCGCCGGCAACGGTGCACTGCGCGTTCTGATCCTCCCACGGGAGCACATTGGGGCGCGCGACGTACTGCGGCACCTCCTCACATACGTCGAGCTGCGCGGGTAAACCGTTGGCCCAGTAGTCCTGGGCATCGCTGTTCGAGTCGTCGAACAGGCCGTAGAGGCCGTCGGCTGCGTTGCCTGGGCAGCCGTCGCACGCGTCGCCGGCCCCGTCGCCGTCGGAGTCGTCGAACTGCTCGGTGCAGTGGCTGCCGGCGAACGAGAACAGGCAGAACGCGCCGTCGCAATCGAAGTTGTTGGCACAAGGGACATACGGATTCGGAGTCGCGACGCAGTTGTCGCAGGCGTCGCCGACACCGTCGCCATCCGAATCGAGCGCACCCGGTAGGCCGGGCGTGGCCGGGCAGAGATCACAGGCGTCGCCCATGTGATCGTGGTCGCTGTCGAAGTTCAGGGGCGACAGCTCACAGAGATCGCACGCGTCGCCGAAACCGTCGCCGTCCGAGTCGGGCTGGTCCGGGTTGTAGCAGGCCTCGAACGGCAGGCTCTGGTTCTGGCACTCCTCCGGCGGACAGTTGTCGATGCTGTCGGGGATGTCGTCGTCGTCCGCGTCGACGCCGAGTCCCTTCACGACGACGCTGAGGTTGCTCGTCGTGCGGCAGCTTCCCTCGACCACGGCGTTGGAGATGCTGCACCACGGCTCGTCGAGCTCGCTCAGCACCGCGGTGGAAAACGTCCATTGCTGGAACTTGCCACCCGCTTCCTCGGAGATTCCGGAGATCGCGCCGAAGAGGTACGCGTGGGACCGGTCCGGGTGTCCGTCGACCAACGGGACGAGGAACAGGCCCCCGCCCGAGTCGCCGTGCCCGTGCGTGCTTCCATGGGTCTCGTCGTCTCCACCCGTCTCGAGCGCGTCGCCGGAGAGGCAGTTGCCGCTTCGATAGTGCAGGGCGGGATCCACGGGGCCGGTGCGGCGCACGCCCTGCCCCGTGCCCTCCCACCACACCGTGGCACCGCTGCCAGTCTGGTAGTACTCGACGCCGCCGGGGAAGTGGAGATCCGCAAACGCAAAGACATCCAGCCCCGTGAACACGGTCGGCACGTCCAGCATGACCGAGCTAGGGATTGGGTCGGCGAGGATCAGCACTGCGACGTCAGCGAGCGCGGTGTCGATGCCGCCGCCACCGCAGACTGCGCAAACGTCGAACTCCGGCTCGTGATGGTGGATCGCGGTAACCTGCGTGCTGAAGCCCTGCGGAAGCGTGAACGTGTAGGGCACGGGGGCGCACGTGCAGTGGCGCGCCGTCAGGACGGCGGTGCGGCTCATGGCAACGGCGCTGCAAGTGCCTGGAACGTTCGGGTCGTCGCTCCCTACCGCGCCCACGGCGGCGTCGAAGCCCATGTTCCACAGGTTGGTGTCGATCGTGTTGTCGCAGCCGGGGCAGCTATAGATCGGCGCCGACATCTCGCCGAGCCGCTCTTCAGCCCGCGGGTCGGCGCAGGCGGTGGCGGCCGCAGCGAGCCCGAGCGTTGCTACCGGCACCAGCCAACGAGGAGCCCTGCGCGGGAGGCTGGCACATCCGTTGCGCGTGCGTGCGTGCGTGCGTGCGTGCGTGCGTGCGTGCGTGCGTGCGACTCGCCCACCCTACTCGTCGCGTGATGCATGAACATCAGGCTACGAGCGGCCGCCGTGGTTGTAAAGCGCGGGACTTGCAGGACGCGCAACCACGCGGCGCGGGGCGGCGCGGACAGGGGGATTGTGTCGCTGTCGGGTCGTCCGCGAAGACAACGCCACTTGTGTCGCTCGAGCGGCGGGCCCTCGCGCGCCAAGCTGCGCCAGCGCCCCACTTGACGGCCGTCAACGTGCGACTTCGCACGGGGTGATACCCGGATCGGAGTGGGTGTGCGCGTCGCGAGGAACGCCGGGCGCCGAGTCGTGCGCTCGGCCGGGCGCTTCGCCATGGCCGCCGAGGCCACCGCATGAGCGCCCCTGCGTCGGGCCAGCGCGGCGAGCACGACGTCCTCGTCATCGGCGGGGGGCACCACGGGCTCACGTGCTCGGCCTACCTCGCGCGCGCCGGCGTCGACGTGTGCGTGCTCGAGGGGCGGCACGAGTGGGGCGGGGCCCTGCACACGAGCGAGCCGACGGGCCCGGGCTTCTGCCACAACCTGCACGCGAACTTCATGGAGTTCCTGCACATCATGCCGTTCTTCGCCGACTTCGAGCTCGGCAAGCTCGGCGCCCGGACGCTCTACCCCGACATCCAGGCCGGCATCGCGTTCGCCGACGACCGCCCGCCCGTGCTCATCTACCGCAACGCGCTCGTCGACGAGACGGCGGCGACCTTCGCGCGCTACTCGGCGCGCGACGCCCGCACCTGGCAGGATCTGAAGACGCGCGCCAACCTCTTCGAGCCGGCGCTCGCCTTCGGCCTCTACACGCCGCCGCCGCGCTCGGAGCCGGGCCGGCCCTTCCCGAGCTCGACCGAGATCACCGAGCGCATGATGGTCTCCTTCGGGCTCGACGCCGAGCTCGCGCACAAATCGATCCGCGACTGCATCGACGAGCTCTTCGAGGCGCCCGAGGTGCGCATGCTCCTCTACCGGCTCGCGATCGAGTTCTGCGGGCCGCCGCTCGAGTGGCCGGGGCAGGGCTGGGCGTTCCTCTTCGCCTGCCTCTTCATGCCCGGCTGCTGGCGCATGATGGTCGGCGGCACGCACCGGCTCTCGGGCGCCATGGTCGGGGCGTGCCTCCGCGAGGGCGTGACGATGCGCGAGTCCTGCCGCGTGCGCCGCATCCTCGTCGAAGGCAAGCGCGCGGTCGGCGTGCGCCTGCAGGACGGCCGCGAGCTCCGCGCGCGCGACGCCGTCGTCTCGGCCATCGGCGTGAAGGACACCTTCCTCGACCTCGTCGGCGAGGAGCACCTGTCGGACTACTACCGGCGGCGCGCCAAGAACTTCAAGGACGGGCCCGACCAGGTGCTCGGCACGCTCGCCATGGCCCTGTGCGAGGCGCCCCACTACCGCTCGGCCGAGCGCGATCCGGGCATCGACCGCGCCTGGTACCAGGTCGTCGGCTACGACACGCCCGAAGAGATGCTCGACTACTGCCGCGCGCCACACAACGACCGGCTGCCCGAGCCGCCGGCCGCGGGCGTGTGGGTGAACTCGCTCTGGGACCGGACGCAGGCACCCGAGGGCAAGCACAGCCTCACCGGCTGGTACTTCTTCCCGCGCGCGAGCGCCCTCACCGAGGCGGGCTGGAACGAGGTGCGCAGGAGCTACAACGAGCGCTTCCGCGCGCACTTCGAGCGCTTCGCGCCCAACATGACGGCCGGCAACGTGCTCGCGATGCACCTCCACACGCCGCTCGATCAGGAGCGCAGCCTGCGCATGCGCGAGGGCGACTTCGGTCACGGCGCCATGGGCATCGACCAGCTCTACGCGCTGCGCCCCTTTGCGGGCGCGGGCCGCTACGCGACCGAGATCGAGCGGCTCTACCTCGCCGGGAGCGCCACCCACCCGGGTGGCGGGGTCACCGCGGCGTGCGGCTACAACTGCTTCAAGGTGATGTGCGAGGAGCTCGGCTACCGGCGCGTGTGGGCGCGGGACGACCGCTTGTACTGAGGGCTGCGAGGAGCAACCGCCAAGGCGCCAAGAGCGCCAAGAGCAGAACGAAAGAGCGCCATGAAGATCTCCTCCAATCCTGGCGTCCTTGGCGCCTTGGCGGTTGCTCTTCTTGCCGCCGCAACGACCGGTCTAGGAGTCAGCTCGAAGTGGCGCCGGAAAGCGTGAGCATGTTCGGCGAGGGCTTCGACGCCATCGTGATCGGTGCCGGGCACAACGGCATGGCCCTCGCCGCCTACCTCTTGAAGTGCGGGCTCACGGTGGCCGTGCTCGAGCGGCGCACGGAGGAGGGCGGCGGGCTCTGCACCGAGGAGCTCACCGAGCCGAATTTCCTCCACAACCTGCACTCGAACTACCACTCGCTCGTCGGTCTCTCGCCGGTCTACGACGATCTCGGCCTCTACGACGAGGGCGTCGAGTACGCCCTGCCCGAGGTGCAGATGGGCAGCGTGTTCTCGGACGGGACGGCGCTCACCATTCACACCGACATGGCGGCGACGCACGCGAGCCTCGCGCGCTTCTCGAAGAAGGACGCCGACACCTGGCTCCGGCTCTGGGACGAGGTGCGGGGCTACCTCGACTTGCTCGTCCAGACGATGATGTTCGCGCCCCCCATCTCGGTCGACGACATCACGCGCGCGCTCGTCGCCTGGGGCGTCGAGGAGCGGTCGGAGTTCCTGTCCATTCGCCTGCGCAAGATGTCGGTGGCGGAGTTTCTCGACAAGCACTTCGAGCACGACCGCGTGAAGGCCATGCTCGCCTTCCACGCCGCGATCTGCGCCTACCAGCCGCACGTGCGCGGGCTCGCCGTGAGCTATCCGCTCCTGCTCGGCAAGATCGCCAACTGGCACCTGTGCCGCGGTGGCAGCCACAAGCTCGCGCACGCTCTCTTGCGGGTCATCGTGCGCGCCGGCGGGCGCGTGTTCCCGCAGGTGCCCGTCGAAGAGATCGTGGTCGAGGACGGGCGCGCCGTCGGCGTGCGCGTGCCGGACGGCTTCGTGCGCGCGCGCCGCCTCGTCGCCTCGAGCGTCGACGTGAGCCAGACCTTCGAGCGGCTGCTCCGGCCCGAGCACGTGCAGCCGGCCACACGCGCGGCCGTGGCGCGCGTCCGGTACCAGGACGCGAGCCTCTTCAACGTGCACCTCGCGCTCGACGGGCTGCCGCGCTACCGGGCCGCGGCCTTCGACCCGGCCATCGATAGGGCCTGGATCGTCAACGTGGGCTACGAGTCGCTCGCCGACTTCGCCGAGGACTTCGACGCGATCCGCGCGGGTCGCGCGCCCGAGGTGCCGCGCCTCAACGCCGCGGTGAACTCGCTCTACGACCCGACCGACGCGCCCGAAGGCAAGGCGACGGGCCTCTTGCGGGTGTTCGCGCCCTACGCGCTCGCCGGCGGCGGGGCCGAGGCGTGGGACGCCGACAAGGCGCGCTATGCGGAGGCCTGCGTCGCGCGCTGGCGCGCCGCGTGCACCAACCTCGACGGGCTCGTGCGCCGCACGGCGGCCGAGTCGCCGCTCGATCTCGAGCGCCGCATGGTGAACTACCGCTTCGGCGACTGGATGGTGGGGCGCATCCACCCCGACAGCCTGCTCGACCACCGGCCGACCGACGACCTCGCCCAGTACCGCACCCCCATCCGTGGTCTCTACATGTGCGGCGCGAGCCAGCATCCCCACGGCTACGTGACCTTCGCGCCCGGGTACAACTGCCTCGACGTCATCGCCGACGACCTCGGCCTGGAGAAGTGGTGGCGGCGGATCTGACGCGCGCGAGCTGCGCCGTCGTCCTGCGCGACGAGGCCACCGCGAGCGGGCTCGCGGACATGCTGCACCAGTTCCTGGCGCAGACCGTGGCGAGCTCGCCCGGCAAAGCGCGGCTCGCGTGCCGCCTGCGCGGCGCGCTCCTGTTCCGGGCGGCCGAGGACGAGCTCCTCACGGTGTCGATCGCGTTCTCCGGCGCCGGCATCGAGGTCGGCGACGCGCCCGGGCCCGACCCGAGTCTGCCCATGCTGACGGCGGACTTCCTCACGACGGCGCACCTCACGACCGGCGAGGAGCGCCCGCTCGGCTTGCTCGTGCGCCGCCGTATGCGCGTGCGGTTCCGGCTCGGGCAGGCGCTCTTCCTCTGGCGCGTGCTCGGCCTGCTGCGCATCGCACCCGAGGGCGCCCCCGCGCGCGCCCGCTGGCGCTGGGCCCTCGCCGTCGGGCTCCTCGCGCTCGCCGCGCTGGCCGTGCTGGCCGTCGCCCTCGTCGCGCTGACAACCGATAACCGATGACCGACAGCCGACAACTGACAGCTGATAACTGATAACTGATAACTGACAACTGCCACCCGACAACACCCCGATGTCCGCCATTTACTCGCAAGCCTGGTACGACGATCTCAAGCGCCTCATCGAGGGCTCGGCCGAGTTCGCCGCGCGCGCGCCGAAGGAGCGCATCGCCATGGCGCTCGAGGTGGTCGGCGACGCGAGCTCGCCCTACGTGCCCGCGGGGCAGGAGCGGCACTACCTCATCGTGCTCGACGGCGCGAAGGTCACGACCCTCGACCGCCTTCCGGCGCGCCACGACGGTCGCGACCTCGGCTTTCGGTTCACGGCGCCCGCCACCGTGTGGGAGAGCATCGCGGCGGGCTTGCTCGACCCCATCACGGCGGGCCTGCGCGGGACCATTCGCGTGCGTGGCGACATGCGCTTTCTCATGAAGAACGCGGACGCCGTGAAGATCCTGGTCGATCTCTACGCCGCGCAGGTCGAGACCGATTGGCCCTCGGGCAAACCGCCGTACTGACCCGCCCGATCGCGCCGCCGCGCAACGCCTCGGGCCTCGGGCCCATCTCCCGGGGTCGGAGCGACAAAAGTGGCGTGTCTTCCTGGAAGACAGGGGGTTTGTGTCGCTGTAGGGGGCGCCGGAGCGCCTCGGGAGCGACAAGAGTGGCGTGTCTTCCTGGAAGACAGGGGGTTTGTGTCGCTGTCGGGGGTGTCGAAGCGGGTGCAGAGCGACAAAAGTGGCGTGTCTTCCTGGAAGACAGGGGGTTTGTGTCGCTGTCGGGGAAGTCGAAGCGGGTGAAGACGTCGAAAAGGGCAGGTGGGCGCGCACCGTTCGTGGCACAACCGCCGCGATGCAAGACGGTCTCGGTCCCGGTCCCGACGGGCGTGCGCGCTGCGCCTGGTGCCTCGGCTCGGAGGACTACCTCCGCTACCACGACGAGGAGTGGGGGGTTCCGGTCGCGGACGACGTGCGGCTCTTCGAGAAGCTCTGCCTCGAGGGCTTCCAGTCGGGGCTGAGCTGGCTCACCATCCTGCGCAAGCGCGCGGCCTTCCGGCGCGCCTTCGCCGGGTTCGAGCTCGCGGCCGTCGCGCGCTTCGGGGCGAAGGATGTCGCGCGCCTGCTCGGCGACGCGGGCATCGTGCGCCACCGCGGCAAGATCGAGGCGGCGATCCACAACGCCGCTCGCGCCTCGGAGCTCGTCGCCGAGAAGGGCTCGCTCGCCGCCCACTTCTGGAGCTTCGAGCCCGCCCGGACCGCGCGCCCCGCACGCATGACGCTCGAGGCCCTGCGCGCCCTCACGACTTCGCCCGAGTCGGTCGCGCTCGCCAAGGACCTCAAGTGCCGCGGCTGGCGCTTCGTGGGGCCGACCACGGTCTACGCCTTCATGCAGGCGATGGGGCTCGTGAACGATCACCTCGACGGTTGCGTCGCGCGCGCCAAGATCGAGCGGCGGCGCCGGGCGTTCGTGCGGCCCGGGGCCGCGCTCAGCGCCGCTCGCTCGGGCGTGTGAAGGCGCGGTGCACGCGGTCGACGAAGGCGAAGCCGGCGCCGACGAGCTCGTGCAGGACGGGCACGTGGCGGCTCGGCTCGACCTCGAGGCGCGCGAGCCAGGCGTCCGGTAGCCCGTGATGCCGGGCGCCCGCGACGAGGAGGCCGAGGTAGCGCGCCGACGGCGGCCGGGGCGGGCACGGCCGCTTCGCGACGAAGGTGCGCGCCGCCTCGCGCCCGCGCTCGGTCTCGACCTCGACGCCGACCTCCCGGTACGAGAGCCCCTCGTAGCTCCGCAGGCGCGCGAGCTCCACCTCGTCGAGGTCGTAGAGCACGCCCCACACCTCGTCGTCGGCCGGCCGCACGGTCGCGAAGGAAGGCTCGAGCAGCGGCACGCCCCGGACCGCGAAGACGAGCTCGTGACCGGGCAGGCGCGCCGGGCGGGCGCCGAGGGTGTGCACCCGGCGCCGCCGCAGGGTGGATGGGCTCAGGTTGGCGCCGAAGGCGAAGTAGCGCTCCACCGCCGCGGCATGGCAGGCGCCGCGCGCGGCGGCAATCCCCTGCGCCGGGGGAGGTCGCGGGCTTCGACCACTACCTCGAGGACATGCTCGAGCGCCTCGCGGCGCGCCGCTGGGGCTTTTCGTACTACGCCGACGACCGCGCGACCGATGGCTTCGCGATCCGCCACGACGACGGGAGCCTGAAGACGCACGTGGTCGAGCGGCTCGGACACCCCCACGCGCGCCGCGTGCCCGGCCCAGCGAGCGAGCAGAGCCTCTCCTTCGCGACGGGCAGCTACCGGCTGCGCTTCGTCTGGACCTACGACGCCCCGCTCGAGCTATGGCGCGGGACGGGCGCCGCGGCGGACGTCGAGCTCCGCGCCGTCGCCGACGGCACGACCCTGCCGTGCACTCCGAGCCCCGGCGCCGTCGTCGGCGTGTGGCAGTGCGCGCCGCCCGCGCCGGGCGCGCTCGGGCAGGCGTACGAGCTCACGCTGCAGCCGTGAGGGCGCCCGGGGCGCACGGCCGTCGGACACCGCGAGCTGCCGCTGCCGAGTCCGCGACCCGAGGGCGGCGTCGCTCACGGCTGGCCGCAATCGGCGGGGATAGCGTTGGCGGGATCGGTCGGGTCGATGCCGCCGCCGCACTCGTCCTCGGGCGCCTGCGCGTAGTGCGCCGCGACGAAGGCCTCGACGAGCGGGGCGTCGACGCACTGGGCCGTGAGGGCGAAACCCCAGGCGGCGGCGGCGATGGGCGCGTCGAGATCCGGGTCGGGCGTGAGCACGATGCGCGTCACGACCGGCGCCGCGCACGCGGGATCCTGCGGCTGGGCGGCGACGACCGCCTCGAGCGCGCCGAGGTCGGCGGCGCAGCCGCCCGGGCAGTCGTAGGCGAGCGTGACGGCGCCGTGCTCCATCGAGTGCACCCAGAAGCCGCGCGGAATGGCCTGGGTGTAGGACTCGAAGCGCGCCCATTGCGGATAATGGGGCCCCGAGGTCGGTGGATTGGTCGCGAAGTCGATGGGCGTGCAGCTCGCCACGTGCACCCCCAGCGCCTCCGGGTAGCTGCACGTGACGGTGTCGCACGGTCCCACCGGTCCCTCGCACACGGGCCCCGGCGCGGCGCCCCCGCCGCCCGCGCCGCCGTCCCCGGAGCCTCCGCCCCCGCAGGCGCCGAGCGCGAGGGCGAGCGCGAGCACGAGCACGCCTGCGAGGCCCGTCACCGCGTTCTGATTCCAACCAGCCGGTACGGTACGCACACGAACATCTTAGCCGACATCGGCCGCGCCGTGAGCAGGGTCGTGCCCGTGGACGAGCTGCGGCGTGACGCCGGGCTTGCTGGCGACGGGGCGCAGCGCTAACCACTCCGTGGACGGACGTCAGGAAACGAGGTTCGAGTCGATGAGACAGTCAGTTCGTGTCGCGCTGGTCCCGCTGGCACTTGCCGCGTCGCTGGGCGTCTCGAGGGTCGCACGCGCCGCGGACCCCGTGGCCGAGGCGATGTTCCAGGAAGCGGCCGGGCTGATGGGGGAGGGTCGGTGGGCCGAGGCCTGTCCGAAGCTCGAGACCAGTCAGAAGCGCGAGGCTCGCTCGGGCACGCTGCTCCTTCTCGCGAGCTGCCACGAGCAGCTCGGCAGGTCCGCGACCGCCTGGGTCGAGTACAAGGACGCCATCGGCCTCGCGAAGAGGGAGGGCCGACAGGACAACGAGGACAAGGCCACTGCGCTCGCTCAGGCGCTCGAGCCCAAGCTCTCGAGGCTGAGGCTCGACGCACCGCAGGCCGAGCCCGGGGTCGAGCTCGCACTCGAGCTCGACGGCGCGCCCGTTTCCCTCGGCTCCCTCATCCCCGTGGATCCGGGCGACCACACGCTGAAGATCTCCGCGCCCGGCCGCAAGGACCGGTCGATCACCGTGTCGGTCGGCAAGGAGCCCGAGACGAAGACCCTTGCGATTCCGGAGCTCGAGAAGGCCCCCGACGTCCCGGCCGCACCGCAGGCGTCGGGCCCCGAGCACGCTCAGGGCGCCCGGGCGGCCGGCGGGGTCCCGGCGTGGGCGTGGGTCACCGGCGGCCTCGGGCTCGCGTCGCTCGGCGTCGCCGTCGGCATGCGCGTCGATCAGTCCGCGACGAGCAGCTCGATCGACGACCTCTGCGGCGAGGGCCGCAAGCACTGCCCGCCCACCTCCGACTTCGATGCGATGTACGCGCGCGAGACGCGCGATTTCGGCCTGTTTGTCGGGTTTGGCATCGGCGGCGTCGCCCTGCTCGCCACGGGGCTCGCGGGCATCGCGCTCGGCGCGTCGAGCAGCGGCGACGACGCACAGGCTACGGGTGCTGCCGCCCCCGTCGTCCTGCTGGCGCCGACCGCGGGTGGCGCCGTGGTCTCGATCGCGGGTGAGCTCGAGTGAGCCGCGCTCGGCGCGGCCCTGCAGGAGATCTTCCATGAACGGCTGGCTTCAGCGCTCCGGCGCTCTCCTTCGCATCGCCCTCCTCGTCGCTCCGGGCCTCGGGCTCTCGGCCTGTCCCGGCCCACGACCCGAGGCCGACCCATCCATCGGGGCGAATCCCCTCTGCGGCGACGGCGTCCTCGACAGCGCGGCCGGCGAGACCTGCGACGACGGCAACCACGACAACACGGACGCCTGTCCCGACGGTGACGGCGGGACGTGCCAGCCCGCGACGTGCGGCGACGGCCTGGTGTGGAGCACGGACGGCGGCACCGAGCCCTGCGACGGCGACGGCGCAGGCGTCGCCGGTGAGACGCCGGCGTGCGACGACGACTGCACGGCCGTCGTGTGCGGCGACGGCAACGCGAACGCGGCGGCGGGCGAGGGCTGCGACGACGGGAACCAGGACAACACCGACGCTTGCCCCGACGGCGCGAATGGCACGTGCGAGGCCGCGACCTGTGGCGACGGCTTCGTCTGGACGCAGGGCGGCGGAACCGAAGGCTGCGACGACGGCGACGCCGACGACACGGACAGCTGCCCGACGACCTGCGCGACGGCCACGTGCGGCGACGGCTTCGTGTGGTCGACGGACGGCGGCACCGAGGACTGCGACGACCAGAACGGCGTCACGGGCGACGGGTGCGGGGATTGCAGGCGCGTCGTGCGGCTCGATGTGGGTGGCGACCATGCCTGTGCGCTCCTATCCGACGGCCACCTGAAGTGTTGGGGCGGGAATTCGTCTGGCCAGCTGGGTCTCGGCGACACGCAGTCGCGGGGCGATGCGGCGAACGAGATGGGCGCCGGCCTTCCGGTGGTCGACCTCGGCACGGGCAAGCGCGCGACCGCCGTGGCAGCCGGCGACTACCACACCTGCGCCGTCCTCGACGACGGCAGAGTGAAGTGCTGGGGTGGCGGCGCCTCGGGAGCCACGGGACTCGGCGGCATCGCCGACATCGGCGACGACCCCGGTGAGATGGGCGACAACCTGGCGACCGTGAGCCTCGGCACGGGCCGGACTGCCATCGACATAGATGCCGGACTGGAGTTCACGTGCGCGCTCCTCGACAATCACTCCGTGAAGTGCTGGGGCGGCAATTTCTCAGGAGAGCTCGGGCTCGGCGATGCAAACGATCGCGGCGACGCACCGGGCGAGATGGGAGACAGCCTGCCTGCCGCCAACTTCGGGGGCGGGCACACGGTCGCCAGCATTGCGGTCGGTCATGGCCACGCATGCGCCATCCTTGACGACTCGACCGTCCGATGTTGGGGAGGAAATGCGTTCGGCCAACTGGGCCTTGGGGACACCGCCAACCGGGGTGACGGAGCCGGCGAAATGGCTGCGAACCTACCAGGGGTGTCGCTTGGGACCGGGAGAACGGCGGTCCAGTTGAGCGCCGGGCGCAACCATACCTGTGCGATCTTGGACGACGCCACCCTGAAGTGCTGGGGGGGGAACGCCTATGGTGCCCTCGGCCAGGGCGACTCGAGCCCTCGCGGCGACGCGCCCGGAGAGATGGGGGACAACCTGCCTACGGTTCCCCTCGCCACGGGACGCACGCCCGCGTTCGTCTCTGCTGGCTGGTACCATACCTGCGTGGGGCTCGACAACGGGGCGGTGAAATGCTGGGGGTACAACTCCTCCGGAGAGCTCGGGCTCGGCGACACCACCACCTGGGGGGACGACCCGAATGAAGCGGGTGACAACCTGCCGTTCGTGGCGCTCGGGACCGGAAGAACCGCGGTCGGTCTGGCAGCAACCGCCTCAGGCCGAAGCTGCGCCCTCTTGGACGACGCCACGGTGAAGTGCTGGGGGAACAACGCTTCAGGCCAGCTCGGTCTCGGCGACGTCACGCAGCGCGGCGATGGCCCCAACGAGATGGGCGACGCGCTGCCAACCTTGCTGCTGCCGTAGGCACCGGCCCCGAGACGGACGGCGGCCGCGGACCCGGACCCGCGGCCGTCTCGCAAGCCGCAGACGTCAGCGCCGCGTGTCGCCCCGCCGCCGGCGTCCGAGGGCGAGCAGGCCCAGCAGACCCGCGAGGCTCACCGCGCCGAGCCCCGATCCGCTCGACGCGACCCGGCAACCGCACCCGCCCTCTTCCTCGGGAACCGGGTTGACGGCGCTCGCGCCCGAGCCACCGGTGCCGGAGCCGCCGGTCGCGCCGGAGCCGCCGGTCGCGCCGGAGCCGCCGCCGCCGGTGGCGCCGGAGCCGCCGGTCGCACCCGCACCGCCCGTGCCGCCGGTC
>JACRDA010000466.1 GCA_016212965.1 Myxococcales bacterium | reverse complement strand
CCGAGTGGCGGCTACGGCGCGCCGGCCGCGATGCCCTCCGCGCCGGTGCCGCTCGGCCAGCCGCAGCCGGCCTACGGCCAGCCGCAGCCGGGCGCGGGGTACCACGCTGCCCAGGCGCCGGCGATGGTGGCACCGCAGGCGGCGCGTCCCGCGGCGGCCCCGGCGGCGGCGCCCGTGACGGACCTGCCGACCCTGCTGATGCAGGCGAGCGAGGAGGCTGCCAAGGGCCGCAAGCCCCAGGCCTTCGACAAGTACCGCGAGGTCCTGGCGCTCGACCCGGCCAATCCGGAGGCGCTCGGCTGGGTGCAAGACTTCCTGCACCAGCGACGCAAGTTCACCGAGCTGCGCGACGTGCTGCTCGCGGCCGCGCGCGTGCCGACGGTGCTGCCCGAGACGCGCAAGGACCAGCTGCGGCAGGTGGCCGGCATCTGCGAGAGCAAGCTGCGCGACTTCGACACGGCCATCCTGGCGCTGAAGCAGATTACCCAGATCGACCGCGGCGACCACGAGGCCCGCGAGCAGCTCTGCAACCTGCTCGAGCGCCAGAAGCGCTGGGACGACCTGGCGCCCCTGCTCGAGCAGCAGGCGATGAGCGAGAGCGATGTCGAGACGAAGATCGCCATCGAGAAGAAGGTCGCGCAGCTGCACGAGAAGCAGCGCGGCGACGCGGTCGCGGCGGCCGAGGCCTGGGTGCGAATCGCCGGTCTCGCGGCCGGCGACGAGTCGGCGATCCACACCGCGGTGCGGCTGTTCGAGCAGGGCGGCCAGCTCGACGCGGCGGCCAACGCCATCATGGAGAACCTCACCGAGGTCGGTGACGGCGACCAGAAGGCGGCGCTCTACGACAAGCTCGGCGAGCTGCGCGGCAAGCTCGGCGACAAGGGCGGCGCGGGCGACGCCTACGCGCAGGCCGCGGAGCTCACGAAGAAGGACAAGCACTACGAGCTGTCGGTGCGCTTCTACGCCGACGCCGAGCGCTTCGCGGACGCGGCCCAGCTCGGCGAGCAGCGCGCGTCGCTCTTCGACGGCAAGCGCAAGGCCGAGCTCCTGGCGGAGGCCGCGCAGTTCCTGCGGCGGGCCGACAACGCCTCGGGTGCCCTGTCGTGCTACGAGCAGGCGAGCGATCTCGACCCGCCCAACGACGGCTACGCGGCGGAGGTCGAGGGCCTCCACCTCGCGGCGGGGCAGCAAGGCGAGCTGGTCGTGTTCCTGCTGCGCCGCGGCGAGAAGCTGCCCGACAAGGCGCAGCGCGTGACCGTGCGCCACCGCGCGGCGGCCTACCAGCGCAGCCTCGGCGACGAGGACGGGGCGCGCGAGACGATGCTCCTCATCCTCAAGGACGGCGAGGACCGCGGGGCCCTCGAGGCGTTGCTCGGCTGGGCCGAGCAGCGGCGCGACTTCGAGGAGTGCGTCGACTTCCTGAAGCGCCTGACGGCGCTGGCGACCACGAACGAGGAGAAGCTCGGCTTCGCGATGCGCGAGGCGCAGATCCTCGCCGACGGGCTCGGCGACCTCGAGGGCGCGATCGCGCGCTACGAGGCGCTGCTCAAGACCATCGACCCGCGCAGCCGCCCGGCGCTGCGCGCCATGAGCGAGCTCGAGGAGCGCCGCGGCAACCTCGCCGGCGCGGCGGGGGCGCTCGAGCGCGAGCTCGAGCTCGTCGAGGGGCCCGAGCGCGCGACCATCGCGGCCAAGCTCGCGCAGCTTTACGAGGGCCCGCTCGACGACGCGCGCGCCGCGGTGCGGGTGCTCGACATCGTGCACGCCGCCGACCCGGAGGACTTCGAGGCCGTGAGCCGCCTGCAGCGGCTGTGCGAGCGACTCGGCGAGTGGCCGCGCGTCGCGCACCTGCTCGGCCTGCTCATCGAGGTGGAGGGCGACGAGGAGGAGGCTTCGAACCTCACGCGCCAGCTCGCCAGCGTCGTGCACGAGCGGCTCGGCAAGGGCGACGAGGCGCTCGCCGTGCTCGAGAAGCCGGCCGATCAGGGCGATGTGGCCTGCCAGCAGGCCTACGTGGATCTCGGGCTCAAGCTCGGCTGGAAGGGGATCGTCGCGACCAAGCTCGTGGCGTGGAACGAGTCGGTGGCCGGCAGCTCGCGCCTCGACGCACTACGCCAGGCCTTCATGCTGTTCATCGAGGTGGGGCGCGACGCGGACGCGCTCACCGTGGGGCTCGAGGTGGCGCGCTCGGGCGGCGCCGACTACGAGCTCGCCGGCCAGCTCGAGACCATCGCGCTCAGGCTGCGCGACCTCGAGGCGCTCGCCGTCGCGCAGGACATCCTCGTCAAGGGCCTCGTCGAGCGGGCGCGCGCCGACGAGTTCGTGCGTCAGGCCGAGGTGATGCTGCAGGCGGGGGCCGACCCCAACGACGCCATCCAGCACGGCGAGCAGGGCCTGTCGGGCATCGACCCCAACGAGGTCGACGGTCACCTGCGGCGGCTCGTGGCGCTGTCCGACGCGCCGGGCCACCAGATCGACGTCTACGAGCGGCAGGTGATGCGCTGCAAGCAGCCGCCCGACCGCATCCAGGCCCTGGCGCGGGCCGCGCAGATCGCCGCCGAGAAGGGGTCGGCCGAGCGCGCGCGCGACTTCTTCAATGCGGCGCTCACGGGCGGTGCGACCGACGAGGCGCTCAACGCGCTCGAGGAGGCCGCGCGGACCGCCGACCAGAGCGCCGGCGGGACCGGCGCCTTGCTGCGCACGCTGGCCGAGTCGCTCGCGGCCGGCGGGCAGGGGAGCCGCGACGGCGGTCGCACGCGCAGCGCGCTCCTGCGCCGCGCGGGCCACATCGCTCTGCGCGACCTCGGCGATCTGGACCGCGCCTTCGGTTGGCTCGGCGAGTCGATCGTCGCGCACGTCGACGACGCCGCGCTCGCGTCGCTCGACGACCTCGGCGCGCAGGTGGGCGACATGCGCCGCGTCGAGGCCGCGCTGAGCCGCGCGCTCGAGGAGGTCTACGACGGACCGCTCGTCCGCAAGCTCCTGCGCAAGCGGGCCACGCTGCGCAAGGACATCCTGCGCGACTACAAGGGCGCGGCGGGCGACCTGAAGCGCCTGCACGACCTCGCGCCGGCCGACCAAGATCTCATCCACGAGCTCAGCGAGATCCTGACGCACCTGCGCGATCATCGCGGCATGATCGAGCTGTACGAGGACCAGATCCTCCGCGGGCGCGATCCGCAGCAGCGCGCCGAGGTCGCGCGCAAGGTGGCGCGGATCTGGGAGGAGTACCTCGCGGACGCACGGGAGGCGGGCGACGCGTGGCGTCGCGTGCTGCGCATGAAGCCCGGCGACAAGGAGGCCCAGGCGGGCCTCGACCGCGCCAAGGCGGGCAAGCTGAAGCAAGCGCCGCCGCTCCCGCCGCTGCCCTCGCAGCCTCCGCCGCCGGTGTCGGTGCCGGTGGCGGGGTCGCGGCCGCCGCTCGGCAGGGCGACGGCACAGGCCAGCTCGCCGCCGCGCGAGGAGACTCCGGCCGTCGCGACGCCAGCGCCCGAGGCCGGTGCGCCCGCTCCGGAGCCTTGGGGCGACCCGCCCCACGGCGAGGCCCAAGGCTACCCTGTCGCACCGGCCGCCGCGACGTACGAGGGTCAGGGTTACCCGCCGCCGCAAGCGCCGGCGTACGAGGGTCAGGGCTATCCTGCCGCGCTGCCCGCGTACGAGGGCGCGCCGCAAGCGCCGGCGTACGAGGGTCAGGCGGGCTACCCGCACGCGCCGCAAGCGCCGGCGTACGAGGGTCAGGCGGGCTACCCGCACGCGCCGCAAGCGCCGGCGTACGAGGGCGCGCCGCAGGCGCCGGCCTGGGAGGGTCAGGCGGGCTACCCGCACGCGCCGCAAGCGCCGGCGTACGAGGGCCAGGCGGGCTACCCGCAGCCGGCCTACGGGGCGGTCGAGGCGTATCCGCAGCCACCCGCATCCCCGCCGCAGCCCGGCTACGCACAGCCCGGCTACCCGCAGCCCGGCTACGCACAGCCCGGCTACCCTGCTACCGCGTACGAGGGCCAGCCGGCTCCCGAGGGTCACGGGCCTGCCGACGCACCACCGGCGTATCCCGCCGCGCCACCCGAGGGTGGCCAGCCGGGGGCGTACGCCCCGCCGGGCCACGCCGAGCCACCGGCCTATGCCCCGCCGGGCTACGAGCAGCCGGCGTACCCCTACCCCGAGGGTGCGGGCGCCGCGCCCGGGTACGCGCCGCCGCCGCTCGGGTCGCCGCCGTATCCGCCGATGGCGCCACCGCCCGTGGCTCCCCAGGGCGCGCCGCCGGCGGCCCCGGGCGTGCCCGGCGCGGCGATGCCGGGCTTTCCCCATCTCGCGCCCGACGCCCCCGAGGGGCTCGATCTCGACGACGACGACGGCGTCGAGCTCATCGAGGAAGGGCCGGGCGCCGAGCCGCGTCAGTCTTGATTCTGCCACCCGCGGTTCGCCCCGGCGACGTGGTGCGCGTCGTCGCGCCCTCGGGGCCGGCCGAGCCCCTGCTCGTGTGGCGAGCGCTCGGGTGGCTGAGCGAGCGCTACCGCGTCCGCTTCGAGCGCGGCATCGTCGAGCGCTCGGGCTACCTCGCGGGCGCCGACCGGCGCCGCAGCAGCGAGCTCGAGGCCGCACTGCGCGAGCCGGACGTCCGTGCGCTGCTCGTGATGCGGGGCGGCTACGGCGCCAGCCGCTTCGTCCACGCGCTCGACTGGAGCGCGCTGGCGGACGGTCCGCGCTGGGTCGTGGGCTTCTCCGACGCGACGGCCCTGCACGTCGAGGCGAGCCGCGTCGGGGTCGCGTCGCTGCACGGGCCGAACGTGGCGGCGCTCGGCCGCGCCGACGCCGATGCGCGCGCGCGCTTCGTCGGCGCGCTCGAGGCGCCCGCGGGGCCGCGTTGCTGGCAAGGCCTCGTGACGTGGGTGTCGGGGCGCGCCGAGGGGCCGCTGTTCGGTGGCAACCTGACGCTGTTGCACGCGTGTGCGGCGGCCGGCCGCCTGCGCGTCCCCGCCGGGGCCGTGCTCTTGCTCGAGGACGTGACCGAGAAGCCCTACCGCATCGACCGCATGCTGACGACGCTCGCCGCCGGGGGGCACCTCGCCGGCGTGTGCGCGGTCGTGCTCGGCGACTTCACCGAGTGCGCGGCCGGCGTGGACGGCGTCGCGGTCGAGGCCGTGCTGCGCGAGCGCCTCGAGTCGCTCGGTGTGCCGCTCGCGGTCGCGGCGCCGTTCGGGCACGGGCGCCGCAACGAGGCGTTCGCGCTCGGCATGCCCGCCCGCCTCGAGGCCGAGGCGCGCCGGGCGCGCCTCGTGATGGGCGTGCCGCTGCCGTCCTGAACGCGCCTGGCCTATCATGGGCTCGCCATGACCCTCCCCGTGTCCCTCGCCGCAGGCCTGCGGCGGCTCGGCGTCGCTGCGGCACTTGCGGCGGGCGTGCTCGGCGGCTGCGGTCGCGACCGCGATCGACCCGAGGTCGCGCCGAGCGCGGAGGTGCCGCCGGCACCCACGAGCTTCGGCTGGAGCGACGAGGCGGCGCCCGTGCCGGTCTCGAGCAAGGACCCGAGCGCCGGCGCGCGCAGCGCGCTCGTCACGGTGGTCGTCTTCTGCGAGATCGACGACACCGCCTGCCGGGCGCTGGCCGGCAAGGTGCGCGCCGAGCTCGGCGAGCGCCACGACGAGGCCGCCCTGCGCTTCGTGTGGAAGCACGCCGCGGGTGTCGGCCGGGGCGAGGAGAGCTCCGCACGCGGCGCGGACGAGCGCCGCCGGGCACGGGTCGAGGCGGCGCACGTGGCGGCCCAGGCGGTCTTCCGCCTCGGCGGCTCCGCCGCGTTCTTCCGCTTCGTCGAGCGCGCCTCGGCCACGCGCGACGAGGTGAAGGACCACGTGGACCGTGCCGTGGAGGCGGGCGTCGAGCGCGCGGCCTTCCTCGACGAGGGGCTGCGCCAGCTCGACCGCGACAAGGTCGCGAGCGACCGCGAGCTCGCCGGGCGCCTCGGCGTGCGGCGCTTGCCGGCTGCGTTCGTGAACGGCGTCTGGGTCGAGCTCGCGCGCGAGTCGTCGAGCGGGCTCGGCGCCGCGCTCGGCCGCGCGATCGAGCGCGAGCTCGAGGCGGCGCGCGCGCTCCAGGCGCGCGGGCTCGGGGCGGAGGAGCTCTACGTCGCTGCGTGTCGCGACGGCTACCGGCCCGATGGGGCGCGCACGGCCGCGCCCATCGTCCTGCCACCGCCTCCGACCGCGACCGTGGCTGGGTCCGAGCGCTCGCGCGGCCCGAAGCCGCCCGAGCCCGCGACCTTCACGCCACCGCCGGGCGAGGCGCCCTATCGCGGCGCGCAGAACGCGCGCATCGTCCTCGAGGTGTTCTCGGATTTCGAGTGCCCCTACTGTGCGCGCGTCGGGGCGACCCTCGACGAGCTCGTGGCGGCACACGCCGGTGAGCTCAAGATCGTCTGGCGCCACAACCCGCTGCCCATGCACCGGCACGCCATGCTCGCTCACGAGGCCTCGGCCGAGATCTTCGCGCAGCTCGGCAACGCAGCCTTCTGGCGCTTCCACGACATCCTCTTCGCGCACAAGAGCGAGCTCGAGCGCGCGGACCTCGAGCGCTACGCCGCCGAGGTCGGTGCGAGCCTGGTGCGCCTGCGCGCGGCGCTCGACGCCGGCACGCACCGGCCGCGTATCGAGGCCGACCTCGCCGCCGCGAAGGCGGCCGGTGTGCGCGGCGTGCCGGCGTTCTACCTCGCGGGCCAGCTCTGGAGCGGGGCGCGGCCGCTCGCCTTCTTCGAGGAGATGGTCGCGGGCGCGAAGGCGCCCTGAGCACGCCCCGGCCGCGCGCCGGGCGCGCTCGTCGGCGTCACTCCGCCGGCTCGCTCTGCGCGGCCGGTTCTGCGTGGTCGTGCTTGTGGCACGGGCCGTACCAGTGGTCGGCGTCGTGCCCGTGCGGGTGCTCGTGCTCGTGGCCGCGGCCGGGCTCCGCCACGAGGCCGGCGGCCGCGAGCAGGGAGCGGTCGTCGTCCGCGTCGGCGTTGGGCGTGGTCAGCAGGCGGTCGCCGTAGAAGATCGAGTTCGCGCCCGCGTAGAGGCACAGGAGCTGCGCCTCGCGCGGCAGCGCGCTCCGCCCGGCCGACAGGCGTACCCGCGAGCGCGGCATCATGATGCGCGCCATGGCGATCATGCGCACGAGCTCGAGCGGGTCGATGGGCGGCAGCGCCGAAAGCGGCGTACCCTCGACCGGTACGAGCGCGTTCACCGGCACGCTCTCGGGGTGGGGGTCGAAGCTCGCGAGCTCGCACAGCATGGCGCAGCGATCGCGCGTGCTCTCGCCCATGCCGATGATGCCGCCGGAGCACACCGAGATGCCGGCGCGCCGCACCGCGTGCAGGGTGCGCAGGCGGTCGTCGTAGGTGCGCGTGGTGATGATCGAGCGGTAGTGCGCGCGCGAGGTGTCGAGGTTGTGGTTGTAGGCGTCGAGGCCGGCCTCCCTGAGGCGGGCCGCCTGCGCGTCGTCGAGCATCCCGAGCGTGCAGCAGGTCTCGAGCCCGAGCTCCTTCACGCCGCGCACCATGGTGAGCACGCGCTCGAAGGCCTGCCCTTGCTTCGCGTCGCGCCACGCCGCGCCCATGCAGAAGCGGCTCGCGCCCGCGTCCTTCGCGCGGCGCGCGGCGCCGATGACCTCCTCGGGGTCGAGCAGCTTCTCGGCGACGAGGCCGCTCGCGTGGTGGGCCGACTGCGAGCAGTAGCCGCAGTCCTCGGGGCAGCCGCCGGTCTTGACGCTGAGCAGCGTGCAGAGCTGCACCTCGTCCGGGCGCTGGGCGCGTCGGTGGACGTCGCGCGCGCGGTCGACGAGGGCGAAGAGCGGCGTCTCGTGGAGGGCCAGCACCTCGTCGACGGTCCAGTCATGCCGCAACGTCACGTCGTTCGCCATGGCGGAGCTAGTAGCCGGGTGCCGCCGGTCGCGCAACCTTGGCGCGTGGGTGCGCGCGTGGCGCGCGGGGGCGGCACGGTGTGGCGGCGGTGTGGCGGCGTGCGCGCGAGCTACTGGCAGTAGAACCCAAGGTGCGTCTCGAACCCCTCGGCGACGGGCGCCCGGACGGCGTTGAGGTTCGGCGACACCCAGCCGCCGAAGTTCGGCTGGCAGGCGAGGGTGTCGGGCAAGAGGCCCACCTCGAGGGTGCCGAGCGGGAGGGCGGCGTACCGCGCGAACGCCGCGGTCGTCGTCGCCTGAAGGGTCCCGTCGGGATTTCCGGCGGCGTGTGACGGCGAAGCCGCCGACGGCGCTCGCGCTGAGCGCTGGTGCGGGGCGCACCGGCGATGTGGGCGCGCTCTGCGCCTCAAGGTTCTCGCTTCCGAGCCGTTCGCCTCGGTGACCGTCGCGGACGCGTGCCGGCGCAAGCTCGGCGGCGTCTTCCCGTGTGCCGAGACCACGAGGTGCTTCCATGTCTAGAACAACCCATGCAATGTCGCTGCTCGCACTCGCTGGCGTCGCCCTCCTTGCCATCGGATGCGAGCCGCTCACCGCGGCGCCCGAGACGTCGGCTGGGCACCCCTCGACCATGTCCCCGACGAAGGCTGTCTCGCGACCCCACGGCGCCACGGGCCGTGGAGCCGCGAACGGCGGCAGCGACTCGGGCGCAGCAGGGGCCCACTCGGGCGGGCAGTCGGCCTCGGGCGGCGTTGGTGACGGAGGTCTGGGTGGCGCGGGCGGCGCGACCGAGCCCGAGCCGGCGGGCGCTGGGGGAGCACCTCAGGGCGGCGCTGGCGGTGCGGAGCCAGCGCTCTTCGGCGACGGGGTCCCCGAGGGCCTGCAGGTCGAGCACGTTCCGCAGTACCCGACCCGCATCGCGCGCGGCCCTGGCGCCACGCTGTTCGTGAGCGATTTCGAGGTCGGCTCGATCTTCATCAGCGACGCTGCCGGTGCGCTCCTCGGCGAGCTCAAGAACGTTGGCGAGCCTCTCGGCGTCGCCGTCGCCGGTGGCCGCATCTACGTGGGGTCGCGCGCGAGCCGCGCCGTCGACGTGTACAGCACATCGGGCGACGAGCTCATGTCGATCGACGCCGGGAACCTGAGCATGCCGAACGACCTCGCCATCGACGCCTCGGGGCGCCTCTACGTGGCCGAGAGCTCGGCGAACGAGGTGCGCGTCTACGACACGGGCTCCGGCGTGCTGCTCGACGTTCTCGCTGGGTCCGACGCGGCCAACCCCTTCGTCTTCCCGAGCGCCGTTGCGATCGGCGACGGCGAGCTCTTCGTCGCGGACCAAGGCACCGGGCGGATCGTCGTGTTCGACCTCGGCGGCAACTTCCGGCGCGAGATCGGCGAGCGGATCGAGGCGTTCCAGAGCGACTGGCATGGCCGCTTCGTGCGGCTCCAGAGCCTGGCCACCGATGGAGCCGGTCACGTCTTCGCCCTCGACAGCCGGCTGTGCGTCGTGCAGGTCCTCGACGCTGCGGACGGCGCCTACCTCGGCCACCTGGGTGCCCAGGGCAGTGGGGACGGCGAGATCTACCTCCCGCTCGACGTCGAGCTCGCTCCGGATGGGATGCTCGCCATCACGGACTCGGGCAACGTGCGGGTGTCGCGCTTCGATCCGCAGGCCGCGGAGCCGTGAGCACGAAGCCCCGAGCACCTCGGCGCGGCCGCCAAGTGCGAGGATCTCGTGCGCCGGGGCCCTCGTCCCGTCGTCGTGGCACGAGACCTCGACGGCCCAGACGGAGGCTGCCTCGGCCGGAGCCGCGGGCGTCGTGGCTCGCCGGGCGCCGCTACGGTGGATCCTGGCAGAAGCCCTCCGGGGTCGTCTTGCACACGCAGCGCCCGGCCTCGAGGTAGCACTGACCGCCCTGGCTGCAGGCGTAGGACTTGCGGCAGGCCTCCTCGCTCGTGGCGAGGCAGGCGCCGTCCCGGAAGGTGCACTGCGCGTCCATCGTGCAGAGCCACGACTTCGCGCAGTCGGCCTCGCTCGTGAGCGCACACGCCCCGCCCCGCGGCGTGCAGTCCGCGCGCGTGCGACAGGCTTCGCTGCGCTCGCAGTCGCTCGGCCGCTCTGCAACGCACGCACCCTCGCGCTCGCCGCAGAGGCCGGCGAAGCGGCAGTCTTGTGCCTTGGTGCAGTGCTCGCGCCTGGCTGGACGGCAGCCGCCTCGGACGAGCTCGCAGCGCCCGTGCAGCGCACACGCCGGCGCGGCGACCGGGCAGCGATCCTCGGGGTGGGCGACGCAGACCTCGCCCTCGGCGAAGCAGCGCGCCTCGTCGCGGCACGCATCGCTCCCTGCGCAGGCGCGTGGCTCCGCCACGCAACGACGGCCGTCGTCGGACGCCTCGCAGAGCCCGAGGCGCGCGCACTCGGGGCCGAGCGCGCAGCTCCGGCGATCCCGCGGCGCTTCGGCCGGCGCCGCCGGGGCGGGCGGAGAGGGCGCTGGCAGGGTGTTCGCTGCCGAGGCGGCGACGGCGCCCACTTGCCCGTCGGCGGGTGGGGGCGGTGGCGGATGTGGAGCGAAGGCGCACGCGCACAGAAGTCCCCAGGCCATCGTGAGCGCGAAGGTCGCGCCCAGGGTCTCGGCAGCTCGCATGGGCCCGATGCTAGCGGGCACGCCCAGCGAGCGGTGGCCGCTGCGACCCGGATGACGCTACGCTCGTGTCCGTGAGCCGCGATCGCGACGCCATCCTGCAGCGCCGCCAGCGCTTCATCGGCGCGGCGCTTGCGGCTGCCGGCCTCGCGACCGTGCTGCGCTCCCCGGGCGCTGCGCCGATCCAGACGGCCGAGGCCCAACAGCCTGGGCTGTGCCTCAGCGTCGAGCCGCCGTACTATCGCGAGCTCCGCGACGCCTTGGCCGCCCAGGATTGGGGGCGCGCGCGCGAGGCGTTGCAGAAGATCCTGGTCCTCAACCCGGTGCCTCGCGTCTTTCTCATGCTCGGCGATCTCTGCGCGAAGATGGCGGACCACGCGTGTGCGCGCGACGCCTTCCGGCGCTACCTGCACGACGCCGGGGACGACGCCTCGAAGGCCGAGCTGCGCCGCCGCGCCGAGGCCGGGCTCGCGGAGGCCGAGGCGCACGTCGGTCGCATCGTGGTGTCGGCGGTGCCCGCCCCCGACGCGTTGACCCTCGACGGCGCTGCCGTCGACGTGCGCACGCTCGCGGAGCCGCTCGGCGTGAATCCCGGGCGCCACGAGCTCGTCGCGAAGTACGGCGACGACGAGCAACACGCCCTCGTGGAGCTCGCGAGCGGCGAGCAGCGCACGGTGACGTTCGAGGGCCGCGGCCCGGTGTCGCCGCCGCCCATGCCGTGCCTCGGACCACCTCTGCCCCCCGAGCCCGCGCCGCCCGTGCGCGGCTGCGGCTGCACCGAAGTCGGCCGCTGACCTCCGCCCGCCCCGCGCCCGCCCGCTCCCGCGCCGGCCCGCTCCCGCGCCGGTCCGCTCCCACGCCGGCCCGCT
>JACRDA010000485.1 GCA_016212965.1 Myxococcales bacterium | reverse complement strand
GCATGCTCGTGCTCGTCGTGGATCTCTCGGGCACGATCGGCCCCGAGCTCTTTCGCCTCGCGCGGCGCGCGGCCGGTTGCCTGCTCGCCGAGGCCTACCTCGAGCGCGACGAGGTCGGGCTCGTCGCCTTCCGCGACGTCGCGGCCACGGTCGTCTTCGCGCCGACCTCGAGCGTCGAGCTCGCGCGCGCGCGGCTCGGCGCGCTCCCGACCGGGGGCAAGACCCCGCTCGCGGCGGGGCTCGCGGCCGGCTGGCAGATGCTCCGGAACGCGCGGCGGCGCGCGCGCCGGGCACGCCCGGTCCTGGTCGTCATCAGCGACGGACAGGGCAACGTCGCGAGCCGCCCCGGGCACGCCGCGGTCCTTTCCGAGTCGGCGCGCGTCGCGGCGGCCCTTCGTGCCCTGCCGGGCCTGCGCACGGTGCTCTTCGACGCGACCGAGGACGGCAAGAACGACGCGGCCGCGGTGCGGCTCGCCGAGGCGCTCGGTGCGCCCACGCTCAAGGTCCACGCGCTCGCGGAGCTCGACGACCAGCGCTTGCGAGAGGTGTTGCGACATGTCTGACGGACCTCCTTCGGGCTCGAACGGCGGCGGCGCGCGCCCGGTGCGGGTCGCGGGCTGCGATCTCGGCAAGGCGGCCGCGAAGCTCGTCGTCGCGACCTTCGACGGCGGCGCGCTACGCGTCGAGGACGCGCGCGTCGTCGCGCACGAGGGCCGGCCCTTCGCGGCCTTCGCCCGCTGGTACCGCGAGCTCGACGTCGCCGCGTGCGCCGCGCTCGGCGCGACCGGCGTCTTTGCCGACGAGCTCGTCCTGCCGGGCCGGGCGACGCTGCCCGAGGACGCCTGCCTCGAAGCGGCGCTCGCCCTCCACCCCGAGCTCGCCGGGCCGCTCGGGCTCGTGAGCGTCGGCGCGCGCGGCTACGCGGTCCTGGCGCGCGCAGCGGACGGGCGCGTCACCTACCTCGAGAACGACAAGTGCTCGTCGGGCACAGGCGAGACGATGCAGCGCATCGCGGGGCGCTTCGGCGTCGATCTCGCGGAGGCCGATCGGCTGGCGTCGGGCGCCGCGCGCGCCCTGTCGGTGAGCGCGCGCTGCTCGGTGTTCGCCAAGAGCGAGCTCACCCACTTCGCGAACCAGGGCCGGCCGGCGGACGAGCTCTTGCGCGGCTACTTCGAGTCGGTCGCGCGCCACGTCGCGGCCCTGGTGCAGCGGGCCGGAGTCGACGGGCCGCTCTACCTCGTCGGGGGCTGCAGTCGCGTCGGCTCCTTCGCACGCGCGCTCCGGGCGCTCGTGCCGGGCGAGCTCCGGGTGCCCGAGGCGGCGCTCTTCTTCGAGGCGACCGGCGCCGCGCGCCTCGCCGCGCTCGGGCTCGTGCGCGGCGCGCGCGTGGCCCTGCCGCAGGACCCCGAGGCGCTCCACCGGCCGCGGCCGAAGCGCTTTCGCGAGCTCCCGCCCGCGCGGGCGTCCGCCGGGCGCGTGACCGAGCTCGCGGCGCCGCCCGTCCCGCCGGGGGCCGAGCGCGCGCCTTCGATCCTCGGGCTCGACATCGGCTCGACCGGCAGCAAGGCCGTCCTCACCTCGCTCGCGACGGGCGAGGCGGTGCTCGACGTCTACGACCGCACGCGCGGCAACCCGATCGACGCCGCCGGCAGGCTCCTCCGCGCGATCCTCGCGCACGCGCCGGACGTGCGCGCCGTCGGCGTCACGGGCTCGGGCCGCGAGGCCGTGGCGACGCTGCTCCGCGCCGCGCTGCCCGAGGCCGAGGCGCGCGTCGTCGTCGTCAACGAGATCGTGGCGCACGCGACCGCGGCCGTCCGCTGCGACGAGGCGCACGGCCGCAGCCTCTCCTTCGTGGAAATCGGCGGCCAGGACGCGAAGTTCGTGCAGATCGTCGACGGCCAGATCGTCGCCTCCGACATGAACAAGGCGTGCAGCGCGGGCACGGGCTCCTTCCTCGAGGAGCAGGCGCTGCTCTACGGCATCCCCGACGTCGTCGCGTTCGGGCGGCTGTGCGAGGAGGCGACGCGGCCGCCCGAGCTCGGCCAGATGTGCACCGTGTTCGTGGCCGACGCGGCGGCCGAGGCCGAGGCCGAGGGCTTCGCGCTCGCCGACGTCTGCGCCGGCTTCGAGTACGCGGTCATCCACAACTACAAGAACCGCGTGATGGGCGCGCGCACCTTCGGCGAGCGCGTGTTCTTCCAGGGCAAGCCCGCGAGCGGTCGCGCGCTCGCGTGGACGCTCGCGGCCGTGACCGGGCGCGAGGTCATCGTGCCGCCGAACCCGGGCGCGATGGGGGCCTGGGGCATCGGCCTGTGCGCGCGCGCCGATCTCGGGGCCGACGCGCTCGCCTGCGCCGCCCCGCTCGCGCTCGAGCGCGTGCTCGCGGCGAGCGTCGTCGAGCGCGGCGCCATCCGCTGCCAGGACAAGCGTTGCGACACGCTCTGCCCCATCGATCGCACCGTGGTGGCGGTCGGCGCCGAGCGCCGCACGGTCTACACGGGCGGGGCGTGCCCGAAGTTCGAGGTCGCCTCGGGCAGCCGGCCGAAGCTCCCGATCGACGCGCCGAGCGCCTTCGACGCGCGCGAGGCCCTGCTGGCCCCGTACCGGCAGGAGCGTCCCGGCAGGACCGGGGTCGAGGTCCCCGAGGTCGGAGCGCTCGTCGGGCTCCTGCCCGGGCTGACGACCTTCCTCGCCACGCTCGGCGTCGGGGTGCGGGTGCGGCGCGCGGGGCCCCGCTCGCTCCGAGAGGGCGAGGAGCGCTGCTACTCCTTCGACGCCTGCGCGCCCGTGAAGCTCGCGCACGCGGTCGTCGACGGCGGCGTCGACGGCGCCGCCGCGGCGCTCTTCTTCCCGAAGATCCTCGGTTACCCGGACCGCGAGGGACCCGGCGGCGCGACCTGCGCCATGGAGCAGGCCCTGCCCGAGGTGGCGGCGGCGGCGGCCCGCGCGCGCGGTTGGGCGCCGCGCCTCGTCGCCCCGTGTCTCGATCTGCGCCTCGGCCCGACGAGCCCGGAGCTCCTCGCGGCGCTCGGCGTGGCCGCCGCGGCGCTCGGCGCGGACGTGACGCGCGTGCCCGCGGCCGCGCGCGCGGCCTTCGAGGCGCAGCGGGGCTTCGAGCGCGCGCTCCGCGTGGTGGGAGACACGACGCTCGCCTACGCGCGCCGCCACGCTCTGCCGGTCGTCGTCGTGTGCGGCGCCCTGCACGTGCTCTTCGACGCGACACTCAACGCGGGCATCCCTTCCATCCTGCGCCAGTCGGGGGTGCTGCCGCTCCCGATGGACGCCTTTCCGCTCGACGCGGCGGCGCACCCGCTGCCGCGCGTGCCCTGGGCCGACGCGAACCGCGCGCTCCGCGTCGCCATCGGCGCGCGCGCTCGCGGCGACGTGTACCCGCTCTGGCTCTCGTCCTTCGGCTGCGGTCCGTCGTCCTTCGTCGAGCACGCCTTCGCGGCGCTCTCGGCGGGCCACCCTCACACGGCGCTCGAGAGCGACGGGCACGGGGGCGCGGCGGGCTACGTGACCCGCGTCGAGGCCTTCCTCCACACCGTGCGGCGCCACGATCGGCAGCCCTCGCCCGCGCCGGCCGCGGCCCTCGGCGCGCTCGAGCCCCTCGTCGAGCCGCCCATCGAGAGCGAGCGCGCCTCGCGCCTCGTCGTGCCGTCGATGGGCGCGCGCTTCACGCCCGTGTACGCGGCCTGCTACCGCTCGTTCGGCTTCGACGCCGTGGCGGCCGGCCCCAACACCGCCGACACGCTCGCCGTCGGCCGCCGGGACTGCTCGGGCAAGGAGTGCCTGCCCTACCAGTTCCTGTGGGGGGCCTTTCGCACCGAGATCGAGCGCGAGCGCGCCCGGCCGAACGGCAGCGGGTCGCGCCGCCTCGTGCTCCTCGAGGTCTCGGGCGACGGCGCGTGCCGCAACTGCATGTTCAGCGTGAAGGACGAGCTCGCGCTCGCGGCGCTCGGTGCCGGGGACCGGGTCGGCGTGCGCCACGTCAAGCCCGAGCCCGAGCTCTCGCTCACCTTCTCGCTCCGGCTCTTCGCCGCCATCGCGGCGTGGGACGTCTTGAACCAGCTCGCCGCCTACCACGCCGCGAGCGAGCCGCGCGCGGGCGCCGTGAAGGAGCTCCTCGACGGCTACTGCGACGAGCTCGCGGCGCTCGTCGGGCGCCCGAGCGGACCGGGCAGCGCCGGCCTCCGGGCGGCCGCGCGCGACTGGCCCGAGCTCGGCGCGCTGCTCGAGCGCGCGAGCGCACACTTCGCCTGGCTGCCCGACGCGCCCGAGCACGAGCTGCGCACGGTGCTCCTCACCGGGGACGTGTACCTCCGCTTCGACGAGCACGGCTCGGGCGAGATCGTCCGGGAGCTCGCGGCGCGCGGCCTCCGCGTGCTCGTCGAGCCGCTCGGCACGATGTTCGAGTACCTCGCCGCCGAGGGCTCGGCCGATCTGTTCCAGCTCCCGCAGGGCCCGCTCGCCAACGCCGGCTGGCGCGTCGCCATGCAGACGATGACGCGCTCGCTCTACGGCCGCGTCCGGCCGCGCCACCCGTGGCTGCGCGTGCCCGACGTCGCGGCCCTGCTCGCGCACGCGCGCGAGCACCTCGCGCGGAGCCCCGTCGGCGAGGCGCCCATCACCATCGGGAGCGCGCTCTCGGCCTGGCGCGAGCGCGCCTGCGACGGCATCGTCGTCGTCGGGCCGTGGGGCTGCGGCCCGGCGCTCGTCGCCGAGAGCCTCCTGAAGCACGAGCGCGAGATCCCGCTCCTGTTCGTCTACGCCGACGGCGCGCCCCTCGACGAGCGGCGCCTCGACGGCTTCGCGTTCAAGCTGAAGAGAGACGCGGCGCGCTGCCGGGGCGAGAGCTCGCCGTCAGTGCACGAGCGGGTCTGTTGACGAGGTCCCTCTCGAGAGTCACCCATGGACCCATGCGGGCCCTCACCATCAAGGCAGCCAAGGCGCACCTGAACGAGCTCGTCGAGGCGGCGATCGCGGGCGAAGACGTGGTGCTGATGCGCGGCTCCAAGCACGTCGCCGCCATCGTCCCGCTCACCGCCGACGACCTCGAGGTCGCGCCGCGGATCTCGGACGAGCAGGCGCGCCGCTTCTGGCAGGCGCTCGAGGACGATCGCGCGGCGACGACCGAGGACTTCGACTCGATGGATCGCGCCGTGGCTGCGCTACGGGCGGGGCGTCCGACCGCGCGCAAGAAAGCGAGCGCCACCCGGGCACTGCCGAGGCGCGCCCGGGCCCGATGAAGGTCGCGCTGACGGAGCGCCAGGCCGACGTGCGCGCGCTGTCCACGGAGGCGCGGGCCGTCGTCTTCGAGGTGCTGCTCTCGCTCCCGAAGGCCTTCGGCGCGCCGCACCTTCACGCCGGCCTCGGCCTGCGCAAGCTGCACGCGAGTGGCATCTGGGAGGCGCGCGTGGGCCTCGGCCTGCGCCTGGTCTTCGCGTTCGCGGCGGACACGCTCACGCTCGTGCGGGTCGGTGACCACGACGAGGTGCGCAGGTATCTGCGGGAGCTCTAGGGGGAGGCGGAGGGTCGCGGCCCTCAGTCCCCCACGAGCACGCTCCCGCTGGCGATGACGACGCCGGCGCGCGAGGCTCCGAGATCGTCGCAGGTGGTCGCCGCGTCCCCGGAGCGCGCGGCCTTCTTGTGGTTGATGAGGACGGTGCCGCTGCCGGTCTCGACCGTGCCGCGGTTCGTCGGGGGCTGCTGAAACGAACCTCCTGACGGCACGTGCTGGGGGTCGTTCGTGGCGCCACTCCCCACGGTTGCCGCAGCCTTGTGCTCGATGAGCACGTCCTCGCTGAGCTCGGCGCCGAGCTTGCCCGCGAAGGGCGCGGGCAGGGGGGTGGGAACCGGTCCTGCGGGTGACGGGATCATGACGATGTGGGTGTCGACCGCTACGACCTCGTCGTCGCGCTTCGCCGCGGGCTTGCCCATGGCCCCATGATAGTGGACCTGTGGCATCCTGCCCAGCGCCGCGAAGCGTGACCCGGCGTGAGTGCGTCACATGCGGGCTCCGACCTTGCGGGCCGCAACCGTGGCGTGGTGCAATACCACCACACGCTGCAGCCGGCAGGAGCTCGTGCCTCGTGCGGCGCGTGCCCGTCACCTTCATGACCACCCGAGAACCCCAGTCGAGCGCAGGCGAGCCCGCATTTGGCGGGGTCCCGCTCCTCCAGTACGCGGCCGTCGTCGCGGCCCAGGGTGACGGCTTCTCGCGAGAGGATGTCCTCGCCGTGGAAGGGCTCGACACGACAGCCTGGCGTCGGGCTGAGCTAGGGTTTCGGCCCCTGCTCGCCCGCGGGGGCGAACCCCTGATCCGCTACCAGGACCGGCTCGTCGAGGCCGAGGAGCGGCTGGCGCGGCGCGCGACGCCGCTCGACGAGGATGTCGACGTGTGGGCGAGGTTCCTGGCGGTGGCGGCCAAGCGCAAGGACATGAGCGCGCTGCTGCATGAGCACGGCCTCCACCCGAACGACCTCGCTCGCCTCGGACGCCTCTGGGGGCGCCGGTTCGCCGACGACCCGGCGCTCGCCGAGCGTGCGGCTCAACGGGTCGCCCAGCCTGCTGGCTCGCAGGACGCGCTCCCGGTGCTGCGGCTGGAAGCCGCTCGGCTCGTGCCCTCACCTGCTGCGCGACAGCGAGCCCACAGCGCGACGAGGCCTGCTGCCGAGTCCGCTCCTCGGGCGCAGACGCCCGGCCCGGAGCTGGATCTCGACGCATTCGCGCGGCTCGATGCGGAGCTCCGCACGCGCCCGGCCGCGCGTGCCGTCGCCTTCGCTCGCCACGGCCTCTGCCTCGCACGGGGAGAGGCGGTAGAGCGCGAGTGGCGCGAGCGCTTGCGCGGTGACGCGCTGCTCGGCGCGGACTGCCGCATGCGCTCGGCGCACCACGAGCGCCTGCTGCGGCTCGCAGCCGAGTCGGCGGTCGCCATCGACGCTTCGACTCGCACGCAGCCGAGTCCCGCTTCCGTGGTTGCGGCGACGCCAGCAGCACCTTCGGCCGCCCGACCGGCCGCCGGCGCGCACGAGCTCTCGCCACCTCTGGCCCTCGGGGTCAATCAGACGGCCATCGTCGACAGACACCTGCTTGGACTCGATGCGCTGCCCTTCCGCGGTGTGGAGCCGGCCCGTCCCCCGGCGACCCCGGAGCCGCAGCGTCTCCCGTCCGCCCAGGCCCGGGCCGACAGCCAAGGCCCCTCCTTCGATCGACGAAACGCAAGCGGTCGATTGGCAGGCCATCTGGGGCGCGGGCGACGCGCTCCCGTTCGAGCATGCCCGCGCACGCCCTGCGACGGGCGCGACAGAGGCGACCGAGGTGCCTGCCCCCGTTTCCTTGACGCTGGAGCAGTACGCGTCGCTCTGCGCCCTCTGCGCGGAGTACCCGGAGTCGCGGACGGTGGCGTCGCTTGAGGCGCGCTTCGGTGTTCCGGACGGAGCGCGAGACGCACTCGATGTCCACTGGCAGCGTCGCTTCGAGGCCGAGCTAAACGTGCGAGCCGAGTGGCGCACGCGCCTCGTCGAATACCGGGCGTGGCTCGCGACCGAACGGGCTCGCCGCGACCGTTAGCCGATTACCATGCTGCGGGTCCCCTCAGCTCGCGTGCGCCGCGACCGGTACGCCCAGTGCCGCGGACCTCCCGCCGAGAACTCTCGCCCCGCCGCGAACGCGATCGACGTCAGCCCGCTTGCCGCGTGCCTTCAAGGCCGGCGCCGAAGTGAGCTCAGCGTCTACAACCGGCGAGATCGGACGTACGGACCGAGAAGTGTGCGGGCTCGATTGGCACGGCTGGTGGCTCGGCGAGCGATACGAGCGTCGTCGTGCCCTGCGCTCCTCCGTCGATGCGCAGCGGCGCGCCTGCCGTGATGACGCCGACCTCGTCTTCGAAGGTCGCACTGCGTACGAGAAGCCGAACAGACGTCGGGCAGCTCACGAACTCGTTCGGTTGTACCGCCCCGGCCGGAGGAGGCGCTTGTCCGCAGGGCATGGATGCGTGCCGCTCCTCGATCTGCGATGGGGCCGGCCGAATGTCGTCGACCGACACCGATGCCAGAATGGTCGCGCCGCAGGTCGGGAAGGCCACGACTACGTGCGAGGCATCGACGTCGGGGCCGAACATGACCCCGCGGAATACGCGATGGTCAGCACCATGAGATCGCAAAGGGAGGTCGTGAATCGCGAGGCGGAAGCCAAGCCCGACGTTGGCGACGGCCGCTTCGTCGACGTAGACCGCGTCCCCACCCTGCTCGGCCCATCGGTGGTTCGCCACACCGAGCATAGCGCAGGGCACGTCGACCGTCATACGCATGTCGGAGCCGAGCGCGATGTCGAGCGTCGCCCGACCGTCTTCGACGGCCAGCACGCGGCGCCCCAGCGGCCCTTCGGGGACGACGAAACCGCTGACGAGGCGCGGTTTCGCGAGCAAGACCTCGAGGTCGGGCGCCCCGACGAAGGCCTGTACCCTCACGCCCGCACGTTCGACGAGCACGAGGCCGGACGGTTGTGCGCCGCCAAAGAGTCGTGCCGTCAGGTGCCCTTCGAGAACTTGAAGCACCGGAACCGCGTCGACCCGCGTGCGGAGCTTCCAGCGAAGCGCCTCGCCGGCCACGCTTTCGGCGATCGTGCAGTTGCCGGCGCTCGACAAGTCGTCGAGCCCTCGTGAAACGAAGGTGGGGTCCGCGAGTTGTTGAGTGGCCGGCTCCGGGCAGGCGTGGCAGCCCGCCGCTACGCTGAGGACCCCGAAAAGCCCTCGACGCCATCCGCCCATCGGCTCAGCGCACTCCTTTCTTCGGGTCGTCGCACTCGACCAGGTCGTCGATGCGTAAAGCGAAGTGCGCCGGCGCGATCGGAGCAGCAGGCGCTTGCGCCACGCGCACGAGCGCGGTGCCGTTCTTCTCGAACCCGCCGAACTCGATTCGCGCCCCCGCGCGTAGGACGCCCACCTCGTCCTCGAACGTGCTCGTGCGCAGCAGCAGCTTCATGGGCCGGCGGCAGGTCCGAAGGTCCGCTTCACGCAACACATCTTCGTCGGGCGCATCCGCATCGGGGCACAACTCCCGCCGACCGGCGCCGGCATCGCCATGACCCAGGATATCGCCCGGCGCGAGCGGCGCCTCGACGAGGCCAGTGCATGTCTCGATAACGACCTTGGCCCGTTCTGCATCCGCCGCCAAGACGGGGTCGTCATGAGCGGCGGCGTAGAGCGACACGAGCCCTGCTGCGCGCGCGCTCGTATCGCGCGAGCCGGCCTCCACGAGGACCTCCCACCCCAGGCCGAGAAACAGCGACCCGGAGGGCGGCGAAACCACCTCCCGCAACGGAAGCGCGCGACGCCGAAGCCCAAGCTCGTCGCACGGCGCCGTCTCGACAACACCTTCGAAACCTCCAAAACTGAACGCGAGGCTCGCGCGCGGCCCGTCGACGCTGCGCACTGGCCGTTCGGTCCGCCCGTCGGGGATATAGCAGCACCCTACGCGCCGCGGCTGCGTGAGCACAACCGTCGGAACGCCCGCCACGAGCGCCTGCACCACGACCGCGCCGCGCTCGACGCGGGCGACGGCCTCCGGCTCGCGGTCACCGTAGAGCCACGCGGTGACCCGCCCGGAAATCACACGCATGGAGGGGACTGCGTCTCCGCGCGTACGGAGCTCCCACCGGACATCGTGGGGTCCGACTTCGTCGCGGATGACGCAATCGCTCGCGACGTTTGGGGCCGCGATCTCGCCGGCCGGTGCGGCGGCTGCGCCACCCTGTCCTGGGCCCGCAATCCCGTACGCTGGGCAACACGACGGTAGGCACACCACGAGAACCGTGGTCAGTGCGGGCGTGGAGTGCCCCGACTTCGATGCGATCAAACCGCTCAACCGTCGGAACGTGAGGCTGGTCATGTTGGTCTCGGTTCAAACCTGTCAGGCTTGAGATGCATGCAGCCCGGCAGAGCTGCTGGTGAACATGGAACATAGAATGTCTTGCTGCGCGAAACGACCCTATCGACTTCACCGGAACTTGGAAACTCCGGAAAAAATCCGTAACATACCGCACGGCACCCTCGAATCCGTAGACAGACCGGCTCGGTCTTCGCGAGGTCAAGGTAGCCGGAAAGGCCGATGAGTCCAGGGTTTGCATGCGTGATGAGATAGACGCGACCCACTGAACCAGCCTTTCGTGCGGTGTCGTGCTCGTCGTGCGCAATCGCGTTGGCAAATTCTCCGAAGTTGGTGCAATTCCAGACTTCCGGAGTGCCATCGAAACGTCCTTCTATACTACCCTGTTGCACATCCCAATTCGCCATCTCTTCAAAGGCGCGCGTCCAAGGTCGCCAGCGGCCGTTGCGCATCGCGGCGACTTCGTCGGCCTCGCTACTCCAGGGGTCTCGGCCCTGCGGGTCACCGAACTGCGCGTAGATGAAGAGGGTGGTTCCCGGTCCGGCCGGAGGGCTCAGGCAGATGTGGGTATCGCCATCGGGTGGCGTCGCTGCCGGAGCCACCTCGGGCGGCACCGGTGCTGAAGGTACGCTCACCGCAGATTCCCCTTCGGGCAAGGGCGCACCGCCGATAGGCCAGCACGTATACGTGATGGTGCAGTCCTCGTCGTCGTCGGGGTCGTCGTCGTGGTACGTGCCGGCCCAGATCGCATTTCCGGGGACGACCGGTCCGGTTGCCGGCATGGGCTCTTGGTCGTCCGTGCGGAATTGCTGGAACGCGTTCTTCCCAATGAACGGGTTGTCCCAGGTCACGGTGAAGGTCGAGCCGTGCGGGTCCTTGACCCGGTAGCGCACCGAGCCTTGGGTGCCGGACGTGATTCCATCGGACTCCGCGAGCCAGGTCCCCGTCGCACCGTCCGCAATTGTGGCGGGCGGGCCGGGTGGCAGGATGATTCCATCGATGACAGTCGAGTCCATGAGCGCAAGCGCGTAACCGCTCGCGTTCTTCAGGTTGCACTTGACGCTACGGGTGGCCATGGCGCCTCGCGATCAATGTCCCGCGCGCTCGACGAGCTTGCCCTTCGTGGCATCGTCGAGCTTCCCGGTCCGTTCGAGTTGGTGGTCTTCCTGGAAGTCGCGGAGCGCGGCTTCGGTCTCGCGATCGATCTCGTCCCCCTCCGCGTCGCCGCCCCAGTAGTAGCCGAGGTTACGGAGGCGAGCCTGCGCGCCCTTCACGGTGCTGACGTCGGGCGGCTGAGTGATCTGGATGTCGTACTTCAGGCGTCTGCCCTCGGGCCGCTCGGCGAGCCATACCGTGAGGCTTGCGGTCTCGGCGTCGTCAGGAACGTCGACCTCGAGCTTGCCTTCGCCGCTCGTGGTGCCCTCGAACTTGGCGCTGCCAGCGACGAGGACCCAATCCTTCGCGGCAAGCGGCTCGAACTCGGCATCGGTGAGCTTGAGGAGCACCCTCTTGGTCTTGGGCCCGCCGTCGTCCGACGAGGCCGAGGCGTCGATGCCTTTGCAGTTGAGCTTGACCTTCGTGCCGTCGAGCGCCGCGTCCTTGTCAAGCTCGAGGCTCGATTTCTCCGCGATGATGCGGATCTTCTTGGCGCTGATCTCGGCGTCCTTGCCGAGAGCAAGCGCCGGCCCGTTGCCTTTGAGGGCCGCCTCGGCGGTGCCTTCGATGCTGACTTTCTTGCTTCGGATCGCAACGTGCTCGGGACCGATGTCGATGTACGTGCCGCCGCAGACGAGCGTCAGGCCGTCTTCGGCCTGCAGGCGGATCCGCTTCTGTGCGCCGATGACCCAGTGTTGCCACGCGAAGAGCTCGGCCGACTGGGGCTTGTCTTTCGTCCCGGCCACCGTGCGGAGCCCGCCGTGCGCCTCGAGCGTGTAGCGCCCGCCGACGGAGCTTGTGCGGTTCTGCGCGGCTGAGTCGCGATCGACGCCGTAGACGGCGACGTGACGGTCGCCCCCGATGCGCTCGGTCGCATCATCGCCGACAAGCACCGTGCGGGTGCGGACCGTACAGTCGACTGCATCGCCCGCGACCTCGCTCCGAAAGTTGCCGCCCACCGTCTGCACCGCGTCGTTGCCGACGCTCGTGACATGATCGTGATCGACGGCCTCCTGAAGGTCCCGCTCGGCGTGCAGGTAGACGACCTCGCGACCCTTGGCGTCCTCGAAGTAGAGCTCGTTCGAGCCGTCGCCCCCCGGCGTCGATTGGGTGCGAAGCCCGCTCCGCGTCTTGTGCTCCGGCAGCGAGAAGGGGACCGGGTGCGTGCCGTTGTAGACGACGCCCGTGACGAGAGGCCGATCGGCGTCGCCGCCGAGGAACGTGACGACGACTTCCATCCCGACGCGCGGGATGAACTGCGCGCCCCAGCCCGCGCCCGCCAACGTCTGCACGACGCGAAGCCAAGAGGAGCTGCGGTCGGTCATGGCGCCCTCCCGGTCCCAATGGAATTGCACCTTGATGCGGCCAAGCGCGTCGGTGTGGATCTCTTCGCCCGGCGGTCCGACGACGGTGGCCGTTTCGCTGACCTGCTGGATGCGCCGCGGCAGGCGCGGCGGGCGCGGGCTCACGCTCGCCGGCAGGCACTCGAAGCGGTTGTGGTAGACGGGGCGCCCCGGCTGTTGAGCCGCAGGGGCGACTCCGTCGTGCTCGATGCGCACGGCGATGTAGGCGGCACTCAGGTCTGCAGGGTCGGCGTCCCGCAGGACGAACCGCCGCGCGGGCATGAGGCGCGGGCACGAGCTCTCGCCCTTGCCGACGGCGAGGCGCGCCCGCAGTTGCTCGAGCATCACTGAAGCCGGAACCGGCGCCGTACGCGATTCCTCCGGATCGCGCTCGTCGTCGTAGCTGGCCTGCGTTCGGAGCGCGAAGTCGTTCGAGGCGGAGCCTGCGCTCGGGGCGCCGGTCGCGCCGGCGTCGGTGCGCCCGCCGGCGAGCGCCGCGTCGGCAACGGGAATGCCGGGGCGCCGGAAGTCGTAGCGCCGGACATGGACCGCCCGCGAGCGCAGCGTGCGCCGCACGCCGAAGCGCTCGACGGCCTCCTCGTCGGTGACGAGCCCGCCCGCCGCGTGTGCCGGCCTGAGCGCGAGCTCCTCGCCGCCGGCGATCGGCGCGCACCAGTCCGCCGAGTCGCCGAGCACCATGACCTCGGTCGCGCCGCGCCCCGTGAGGTTCGTGTCGCCTCCGAGCTCGCTGGGATGATCGAAGGCGAAGAAGATGCCTTCCTCGCGCAGTAGCCGCCGGATGAACTCGTAGTCCGATTCGTGGTACTGCACGCAGTAGGGCCGGCGTGCGTAGCTCCGCTGCAGGCGCAAGCGGAAGGCGACGCCGCGCTCGGTGAGGAGGCTCTCGACGATCTCGACGGCGCTCTTCTCCTGGAAGATGCGACAGGCGCGTCGCTTCTTCGCGAGCCAGAAACGCGGCACGAGGCGCACGAGATGGATGCGCTCGCCCTCGGCCGCCACCGACTCAAGGCTCGCGGCCGCGGCGATCCCGTGGATGGCGCGAGGCGCCGCCGCGGCACGGATGCGAAGCGAGAGTGGGCGCTCGAGGACGGCCTGCTCGAACGAGCTTTCGGGGCCCGGTCGGCAGGCGACGCAGACCTCGAAGTCGTAGAGCGCGCTCACCGCCTCGCGACCGCGAAACCATAAGACCCGCAGCGTGTCCGGGAAGTACCCCGAGAAGGTTAGCTCGAACGGTTCATCTGCCATCGTCCCTAGGGTCTCGCAGGAGGCGCGCTGGCGCAAGGGGCGAGCACGCCGGGAACGGACAACCTGGGCCGCCTGGACGGGTCACTCCGCTCGGACCTCGGCGGCGAGCGCACGGTCCACATCCTGACCATCGTGGGCACCTGCGTCGCGCACGGCGTCACGCCGCGCGCCTACCTGCACCTCGTCACGAAGCTCATCGTCGCCGCCTGGCCCGAGGCGAAGCGCCGCGACCTCCTACCCGACCGGCGGTCCATCACCCACCCCGAGCTCCTGGCTCGCGAGCGCCCCGACGCCGCACTCCCTGCCGCGCCGGGCGCGAACCGGCTCCTGCCAGCGTAGCGCTCGCCCGCGCCGACCCGCAGCTTCACGTGCTGACCGTGCCGCAGAACGGCGGACGCGCGGCCTCCAACCACAGCGGCGCCGCCGACACAATCAGGCCGGCGACGCTGTTGGTGGAGGGGCTACTTCGCAGCGGACACGCTCACGCTCGTGCGGGTCGGCGACCACGACGAGGTGCGCAGGTATCTGCGGCGGCTCTGACGGGGGCTTCGCCCTTCCGAAGGCTCCAGGCTCCGGGCTGCAGGCTTCAGGTGCGGTCGTCCTGCGCGCTCACGAGTTTCTGGAGGCCTTGCATCAGGCCCGCCGCTACCCCACGTACCGGCTCACCAACCCCGCGACGACGAGGCTCCGCCATTGCTCGGCGACGCGCTCGCCGAAGGCCGGGTCCTCGATGAGCACGCCGGTCTCGAGGTTGCGGCTCTGTCCGCGCGTCGTGAAGTTCGCCGAGCCGATGAGCGTGAAGCGGTCGTCGACGACGACGCACTTCGCGTGGAGGCTCGCCCAGGGTGGGCCGGGCGCGGCCGTGCGCGGGTCGTAGTAGACGTCGGGCCGTGGGGAGCCGAAGGGCCAGTTCTCGGCGAAGAAGGCGTCGATCCTCTGCGTCGCGAAAGCCTCGGCGCCCGCGGCCGAGGCGGCCTCGCCGTCGATGTCGAGGAAGAACGCCGCCGACACGGCGCGGTCTCTCATGGCCGCGTGAAGGGGGCGCAGGAGCTCTTCGCCATGGTCGAAGCGAAAGCCCGCCACGAGGACGGACGCGCGGGCGCGCTCGAAGAGCTGCCGCACCACGATGGCGGTGTCGCGGGTGGGCGCCGTGCCGGCCTCGGGGCCGGTCCAGACGAGATCGAGTCGGGGCGGCTGCCGGTGGGCGCGCTCGGCGAGGGCGACACGGAGCGCGACCTCGACGCCCCCGCGGTCGAGCGTGCCGAGGAGCGCGTGGAGCGCGCTCGCCCGCTCGCCGAGCCCGAGACCGACGAGCGCGGCCGTCGTCGGCGGACACGCGAGCCTGCCCGCCTCGACCGCGCGGAGCAGCGTCTCGACGTCGGGCGTCGCGAGCTCCGAAAGCGCACGTGGGAGGTCGCTCATGGGCGCTTGCCGAAGAAGGCGAGCTCGCGCGGTTGCCCCACCGTGGGCACGACGAGCGTGCGGTCGAGGTAGCGATTGAAGCGCTCGCAGCTCGGCTCGGCGATGAAGAGGCAGCCGTGGCACGCGGCGCCCTCGAGGTGGCGCTCGGCCGGATCGTGCGCGGGCGAGTGGACGGCGCACACGGGGTCGTTCGAGCATAGCTTGCCGAGATCGTAGGCGCGCGCGAGGTGGGCGCGGATGCGTCGGCCCTCCTCGACCAGGCCGCCGAGCGTGCCCTCGGCGCCGGACGTGCCGGTCGAGAGCAAGATCGCCGCCATGGGCGTGTCGGGATCGCGCGTGGAGGGGCCGCAGTAGATGCGCTCGCGGATGGCGCTCGCCGAGTACCCGCACTCGAGGCTGATGGCCGAGATGAGGAGGTGCGATAGCGAGTGCAGGAGGTAGAAGCGCACGCCGGGGAAGGGCGGCGCGCTCGTCACGGTCTTCGACCAGGCGTCGTAGCCCGCCATGAGCGCGAGCCCGCGCCGCTTCACCTCGGGCCGCTCTTCCCAGGCGCGTACGGCGGTCTCGGCGAGCTCGAGGAACACGCCCTCGCCGCGGATCTCGGTCGCGGGGAGCCAGCGCGTCGTGAGGCCGAGGCGCGCCGACTCGACCCCGAGATCGAACTCGCCCTGGAGATCGGGCGTGCTCGCCTCGAGCCGCGTGAAGCCGATCTGCGCGCTCACCTCGCGGAGCTTGCCGGCGAGCACGAGCCGGCGCACGCCCTCGGGCAGGCCTCGCTTCGGCGTGCATGCGCGGACGAAGAAGGTGGCGTCCGCCGGGGGCAGCTCGCCGGGCGACTCGGGCCTTGCCTGCGTGAGCTCACGGAACTCGGCCGTGCGGAGCGGCAGCCGGGCCGCGGGCGTCCCGAGGAGGATGGCGCGCACAGTGCTCATCACCTCCGCGTCGGCGTGGCCGTGGAGCGCGACCTCGACCTTCGGGATCTTGCGGAACGCCGGCAAGAGCTCGCTCGTCGCGCTCTTCAGGACGTCCCACACCGAGCGCACCCTCTGCTCGAGCTCGCGCCCGGGCTCGGGGACGGAGAGCGCGCTCACGAGCTGCGCGAAGTACGAGTTGCTCGCGGTGCGGACGAGGAGGCGCAGATCTTCCGTGCAGTCCTCCTTGCCTTGCGCCCCGAGCCAGGGCCGCTGGCCATGGCAAGAGAGCGCCATGTCCGAGAGCGCGGAGCTCAGCTTGTTCGTGGCGCCACAGGCGCAGTGGATCTCGACCTCGGAGAAGTCGCCCGTCGCGCCCTCGGTGAGCCGCAGGCTCGGCGCGGCGCAGCGCCCCTCGGCCGTGGTCAGATGCGCAAAGCCGATCCAGGGGAACTCGTCGAGGTGCCCGCGCCGGCACGCCGCGACGAAGCGCACGGGCACGGTCTCGGAGGCCTTCCGGCTCGAGGAGCAGTTGTGGACGTAGCGGCGACCCTGCACCTCCAGCCCGTCCCGCCGCACGAGCGCGCGGCAGTCGGCGTTCTGGCACACGAACCAGGTCGGGAACTCGAGCACCTGGATGCCCGCCTGCTTCGACGGTTCGCGCTCGTCGCTCACGGGCGGGCCGAGAAAGGGCTGCTCCTCGGAGAGCTCGAGGTCGGCGCCACGAAAGTAGTCGGCGATGGCGGCACGCAGGCGCGGCTCCGCAATTTCGGGGATCTCGCGGTGCCGGTCGTAGCTCCAGAAGTCGAGCCCGCCCACGAGGACGGCCTGATCGACGAGGTCCATCATGGCGCCCGGCCCGAAGGTCGTGACGGCCTGGCTGCGGCGCACGCGCCCGTCGGGCTGCTGGGTCTGCTGCTTCTTGTAGGACTTCGCCATCAGGTCCTACCCCCGAGCGCCCGGCGCTCGAGCCAGAGGTGGACCGAGGCCTCCACGTCGCGCATCGACGTCGGTGCCGCGAACTTCGCCTCGTCGGTGTGCGGCGCGGGCCGCTCCTCGTCCACGACCATGAAGAGCAGCGGCTTGCCACCGGCCTTGTCGCGGTCGAAGCGCGAGTAGGTGCGCTTGGCCGCGGCCTCGCTCCGCGCGCGCGCGACGATCTTCTCCCAGTCGTCGAGCAGGCCGAGGCCCCGAGCGCGCAGCGCCTCCCGCAGGCGCTCGGACTCCTCGGCATCCATCGAGTCGTCGTGGCGGCAGGCTCGCTCGGCCAGCACCGCCACGACCTCTTCGCCGAGCTTGCGGTGCGTGGTGATCGCCATCGCTTCCCCGGGCGGCGTCATGCCCGCGTCGGCGAGCCGCACCATGGCCACGAGCGTCCCCGCGAGGCCGCGCTCGAGCGCGGGGCCCGAGAACGGCGTGAGGCTCGTCGCCTCGACGAAGCGATAGAAGCTCTCGTGATACGCGGCGAAGCGCTCGTAATGGGAGCGATCGCGCGGCTTCGCGGCATTGAAGCACGTGACGACCAGGCCCGGGTGCTGGCGCCCCACGCGGCTCGTCGCCTGGATGTACTCGCTCGTCGTCTTCGGCTGCCCGCCGACGACCATGAGCCCGAGCCGATCGATGTCGACGCCGACCGAGATCATGTTCGAGGCGAGGAGCACGTCGACGTGCCCGGGGTCCGCGTGCGGCTTGCTCAGCCGATCCTTCGCCTCCTTGATCTTGCCGGTCGGCTCGCGCGAGGTAAGCTCGACGGGCTCGATCTGGATCTGCCTGTCGGCGAGCCACGGATGGGCGTGCTCGTAGAGCGGCAGGCGCGAGCTCGCCTTGGCGGCGCGCGCGCGCACCTCGTCCTCAACGAGCCGCCGCATGCCCCCGAGCTCGCGCAGGCTGTTGAAGTAGCCCGCGACCGTCATGTAGGGGTCGGCCGGGTTGTCGGCCTTGCCGTGCGCCTGGTACTGCTTCTGTGCGGCCGCGAGGAGCGTGATGTACGCCCGGAGCAGGATGGCCTTCATGGCGCGGCCCTGCGCCGCGACGCCCACGTAAAGCCGCCCCGACGCCGCGCGATCGACCTCGGCGAACCAGGTCTCGGACTCGTCGACGCCGGGCGGCGGGAAGAGCGCCATCTCGCGCCGACCGAAGAGACCGCGGATCTGCTCCCGCGCGCGGCGTACGGTCGCCGTCGACGCGAGGATCTTCGGGCGCGCGACCGCGCCGCTTTCGGTCCGGCGGCTGCACAGGTACTCGATGGCCGTCTCGTAGAGGCCGACCATCGTGCCGAGCGGTCCCGAGATGAGGTGGAGCTCGTCCTGCACGATGAGCTCCGGCGGTCGCAGCCCATCCGGGAGCTCGGTCGCCCCGCGCGGCGCACTGTCGAGCGGCCCGTAGAATCGCTGCCCCTCGCGCGCGCTCACGCGGCCGAAGAGCATGCCGGTCTCGCCGCGCCAGGGCAGCATGGCGAACTTGTCCACGGTCGCGACGAGGAAGGCCGGGAGCTCTCGGTAAATCTGCTCGTCGACGAAGAGGACGGGGAGGCCATCCTTATCGTTGCGCGCCGAGAAAGCGCAGCGAAAGCTCGTGCAGCCGACGACGACGCCCGCGGCCTTGGTCGGGCTCGGGACGAGCGCGAGGCTGTCGCGCCCGAGCGGCTCGTTGCACCACGGGCATGCGACCAGCGGAAATGGCGAGGGCGCGTTCTTCGAGGCGCTGTTCTTGTACTCGAGGATGAGCCGGCGCACCTGCTCCAGGGTGTTCGCCGTGGCCGTGCGCCCGACCCAGAGCCCGACGGCGAAGCGCTCCGTCCCAAGGCGCGCGTGGTCGCGGCGCAGCATCTCGAGCGCGCACACGAGCGTCGCCGCGCGCCCGAGCTGATCGAGGGTGAGCAGGCGGAGCGTGTAGCGGAGCAGGACCGCGACCCCGAGCCCGCGATCGGGCCGCTCGGCCCCACGGAGCCGGCGCAGGACGAGCGTGAAGGCGATGACCCCGAGGTAGACCTCCGTCTTGCCGCCGCCCGTCGGAAAGAAGATGAGCTCGACGTTCTCGCGGTCCGCGTGTGTCTCGTCGGCGATGCCGCACACGTTGAGCACCACGAACGCGAGCTGGAACAGCCGCCAGCGGGGCTCCGCGCCCTCGGGGTAGCGCTCGGGGTTGCGGCGCCGTGCCGAGGTGGCCATGGCCTTGTTGGCGAGGCAGAACGCCTCGAGGAGCGCGGCGTCCGAAGCGAGCGCCTCGATGCCGGCCCGGATGCGTGAGCGGGCATGCTCGGCGCGCGCCACGAGCGCGTCGCGGGTCTCACGGCGGTCCGCGCTGTCGACCTCGACCTTGCGCTGCCCGCCGAGCCACTCGCCATACCCCTCCACGAGCGGCAGGAGGGCCGCGCGCACGGACGGCGCATCCGTGAGCGCCCCAAGCTTCTCCATGCGCGTCTCGACGCGAAGATCGCCGAGGTGCTCGCGCGTGCGAACCCCCCGCACCTCGGACCGGGGCAGCCACGTGGTCCGCACCCGCCGCACGTCCCGACTCTGCCCGTCCGGCACGACCACCGAGACCCCATGGCCGACGGCCCACTCGAAGCGGTCGCGGAACTGCAAGTCCGCGACGCGGTCGTCCCAGTCCGTCGCCTGCTCGCCTTGCCGGTTCGGCCGCGGCACGAGCCCGCGCGCGTGCTCGACCTCGAGCTCCACCTGGAAGAGGAACTCGGCGTCCTGCCGCCCGCGCTCGGGCTCGCTCGCGCGCCGCTCGTTCACGACGAAGACGGCGAGGGCCCGCGTCCCCTCCGGCAGCCCCGGCGCCTCGGCCGTCTCGAGCCTGCCCGTGACGCGCACCCCGCGCGCCTCGGGCACGGCCACGCCCGCCTCGACGGCCTTCGCCTCGAGCGGTAGCTCCACCGTGAACGGCCCACGCGGCACCCGGCGCCACACCGTCCTCGGGCGCCGCGACCCCTCGACCTCTCGCGCCTCGGCCACGTAGTCGGCGAACCGCACCGTGACGCACACGACCTCCGGCCGCTCGGTGGCGGCAGGGATCAGGACCGACATCCCGAGCGACGCCGGAAAGCGCTTCCGCTGCTTCGGCTCGGGCTCCTGATGGCCCGCGTCCTCGTCGTCCTCGTCGGACCCGGCGCCGAGCTCGTCCTCGGCCGTGGCGTCGTGCGTGTCGCGGTCGCCGAGCGGCGCGAGAAACCCCGTCAAGTACCAGCGCGACGGCGGCAGCGGCAGCACCTCGCCGCGAGGCTCCGCGTGGAACGGACCGACGAGATCGGCCTCCAGTGCCTCGAGGATGCGGGCGCGGAGGGCGGAGGGGGAGGGCATGGGAGGACGGCGTCGGGAGCTTCGCGCGGCAGGGGTGGGGGCTCAAGGGGGATGGCTCCCCCAGCACCCGCACACCCCGCAGTAGGCCGGCACGAAACACGGCTTCTGGGCCGCGCGGGGCTCGTGGTCGAGGAGCGCCGTGACGGCCTGGAACACGACCAGGAACTCCCGGATGCCCGGGCGCCACGAGATGAGGCCGGCGCCGGCGGTCTTCAGCACGAGGTGGCTCGTGCCGGTGCCGGTGGCGAACACCTGGAGGTTCCACGCGAGCGTGATCTCCGCGCCCGCGCTGCGCCGCTTCCACGCGAGGGATCCGAGGGCCTCCTTCAGCGCACGGTCGCGCCGGAGGCGCTTCTCGAGGGCCTTGTCGTCGTTCGTGAGCCAGTCGGTGCCGAGGAAGGTGGGGCGAGCGAGCGCGACGGGCTCGCGCAGGCCGCCGCGCAGGGGTGCGTGGAACTCGCCGGGCACGAGGAGGTGCCCGCGGTACGCCTCCGCGTAGGCGAAGCGTAGGCCCGCGACCTCGAGCTCGAAGCGCTGCGCTTCGGTGGGCTGCACGTCCCCGCCCCCGGCCATGGCGAGCGAGGCGTGCAGCTTCACGTCCTCGAGGAGATCGAGCGGCTCGAGCCGCACGACCTCGGAGCCGAGCACCTCGACGCCGAGCGCCGCGGCCTCGTCGAGCACCGCGCAGTGCTGGTTGTCGATGACGAGCGACTCGTGCACGGACCTTGGCTAGCCGCGGCGACCGCCGCCGGCAACCGGCCCGAAGAATCCACGCAACTCGCGTCCACCCTGCGCCGACCCTCCTCCGTACCCGGCGCGCAGCCACGGCTGCCCGCCACGAACGCACCCCGAGAATCCGGAGAAAGTCATGGCCAAGAACAAGACCCCCATCACCGATCCCGCTAGCCCCACCCCGTCGCCGGCGGTCGCCGAGCCCACGGTGTCGCAGGAGACGCTCGAAGGGACGCCGGCGCGCGTGCTGCCCTTCGTGCGCACCATCGGCACGTCCTTGCCGGTGCGCGCGGCGCTCATGAAGCGCGGCTACACGCTCGAGGAGCATCGCCTCGGGTGGCGCCTCATGGCGCAGGCGTGCGGCTACACCGAGGGCGATCCGCTCGAGCTCGTGGACGTGGCCGTCCGCGATGCCATCGCCGAGATCGACGCCGCGGACGAGGACCTCTTTCGCGTCGTCCGCGCGACGTTGCGCCGTCACCACCCGAAGCTCGAGAGCTTCGTGCTCGGGGGCATCGGCGCCTCGACCGGCACCGAGGCCGTGCTCAACGTGTCGCTCTTGCTCGAGCGGCTCGACGCGCTCGAGCGGGCGCCCGAGCGCGAGGCCACGCGCACGGAGGACGCCGCCGCGCTCGCGACCCTTGCGAGTCGCGGCCTCGACGCCGAGCGGCGCGCCGAGCTCGTCGCGCTCGTCGCGCAGGCCCAGTCCGTCACCGCGCCCGAGCCGCACGAGGGCGCCGCCGCCGACGCGGCGGCGACGACCGCCCGGCAGCAGGCGCTCGTCGCCCTCCGCGCCTGGTACGAGGAGTGGTCGGAGATCGCCCGCGCCTGCATCAAGCGGCGCGACTACCTGCAGCGGCTCGGCCTCGCCGGCCGCCGCTCGAGCCAGAAGGACATCGACGAGCCGGTGGAGCCGCCGGCTCCGCCCGAGGACGGCGCGGCGAGGTGACCCCTTGCCCGTTCCAGACCCTCCGGCGCCTGTCGCCGACCCTCCGGCGGCTCCCGCCAACCCTCCGGCGCGTTTCTCGACCCTCCGGCGCCGAGCCGGCGAGCGCCAAGTGCGCGAAACTGGGTCGGTGGCACGCGCCGGAGGGGCTTCCGAGCCCGCCGATCAGGCTCGGAAGGGCGCCCAGGTGGCTGAAATCTCGCGCCGGAGGGTGTCGCAAGCGGGGCCGAGGGGTGAGAAGTGCGGCGGATGGGGCAGGTGCTCGCGCCGGATGCGCACGCTCGGCTGAGGCCGGGGCCGCGGCAGAGCAGCTACCCGAGCTACCCTGGTCAGCTCAGTGCCCCCGTACTAGAACGAGCGTCGACCATGATCACCCGCGTCGAGGTCAAGAACTTCCGGATGTTGCGGGCGAATGCGGTGAGCTTGGCCCCGTTCTTGGTGCTCGTCGGCAAGAACGCGACGGGCAAGAGCACGCTCATCGGTGCCCTGCGCTTCGTGTCGGATCTCGTGCGAGGTGGCGTTGGGCTCGCTCTCGGCAATGCGCTCGAGCGGGACGCGCCGAGCTTCCCCGAGCTCTGCTTTGATGCGCAACAGCCGCTCGACATGGCGCTCGAGCTTCTCATCGACCGTCGCCCGGTGCGCTACGAGGTTCGTGTCGGCCCGGATGGCGCTGGCGGCGTGGTCGTGCAGCAGGAGCACCTGTTCCTTCTGCCCGACCCGAACGAGGTCGTGGCGCGCAGGGGTGCTCAGCTCAAGTTGAGTCTGTGGGAGCCCGACCAGATCCTCCCCGTCCACGAGACGACGCCGGCGGGGTGGCGAGTGGTCGTGCAGAAGACTCGCCAGGGAAAAGACTACTTCCAGGACGAAAAGACGAACTGGAACAACGTCTTCAAGTTCGGCGCGGAGCGTGCCGCGCTCGGCGCCATTCCGGAGGACGAGAATCGCTTCCCGCTGGCGCTCAAGGTGCGGGACTTCCTGCGCGACGGCTTCACGCTGCTCGAGCTCGACAGCGGCAAGCTACGCGAGCCCTCGGTGCCTCGCGCGCCGGCCCGGCTGTTGCCGGACGGCAGCAACTTGGCGCGAGCCGCGCTCGCGCTGCGCGAACGGGATGCGGTCGTCTTCGCACAGTGGGTGTCCCACGTCGCCGGCGCGGTCGACGGTCTGAAGGACATCGACCTCTGGGAGCGCCCCGAGGACAAGAAGCTCGTGCTGCGTGCGCGCTTCGCAGGCGCCCATCACGAGCCGGTGCCGTCGTGGCTCCTGTCCGACGGCACCCTCCGCCTGCTGGCGCTGTCGCTTCTCGTGTACGCGGGTGCCGAGCCCGCGGGCGTGGCGCTCATCGAGGAGCCCGAGAACGGCCTCCACCCGCTTGGCATGCAGGCCGTGCATGGCGCCCTGTCCCAGCCGACCGATGGCTGGCAGGTGCTCGTCGCCACCCACTCGCCGGTGTTCCTCGCGCAGGTCGCCCTCGAACAAGTCCTCGTGTTCCGGCGCCTGGCGGACGGCAGCGCCATGATCCGCCGCGGTACCGAGGTCCCCTCTCAGCCCCGCACGACCGCCTCGAGAAACCCGCTCCCTGCCTCCTCGATCTCCCCCTCGAGCGTGAACCCGAGCGCCCGCACCCTCACCCCGCCGACCCGCGCCTCCCACGCGCGCCGCTCGGGGTAGACGAGCACGGCCTCGGTCGTGCCCCAGGCCTCGGCGTAGGCGACGACCTGCGCGACGTCGTCCGAGCTCGGCACCGCGTCGGACTTGTACTTCGTGTCGAGCACGGCGAGGACCGCCCGGGTCGCGCGGTGGCGGAGCACGAGATCGGCCACGAAGCGAACGGGCGCGCCCGCGCCGAAGCCGAGGTTGGCCTGGGCCTCGACCTCGAGGTGGTCGGGCAGGTGCGCGGGGAGCCACGCGGCGACGAACGCCTCGAACAGGCGGTTCATGTCGAGGATGAACGGCACCATGGTGTGCTCGCCGTGGGCGTGGCGCGGGCCGGCGTGCTCCACGATGAAGCGCGCGAGCGCGTGCATGGGTGCGTAGTCGTCGTTGAGCCGGTCGTAGCGGCGGCCGAGGTAGTCGCTCGGCGCCTGCTCGACGACCGTCACCGCGTGGTGGAGCGCCCGGTGCGCGTCGCGCACGTGGCCCGACGACCGCTCCCCGCAGAGGCCGCTCCGCGTTGCGAGGTGCAGGGCCCAGATGAGGAGCCGGTTGTCCGCGACGTCGGCCGTGCGCTCCTCGAACGTGCACGGAACGCGCGCCTCCCACGGGGTCGCCGCGAGCCTCCGGACGTCGAGCCGGCCACGGACGTAAGGGAGGCGGTCGTCTGCGGTCTCGTACGCATGCAGGAGGCCACGGCGCACGCGCTCGCGCACACGCTGTCCGAGGATGGAGGCGATGCGCTCGTAGAGCTCCTCGAGGGACGTGCACGCGTGCACGCCCGCGAGGGTGCGAAAGCTCGGCAGGCCGTACGCGTGCTCGAGCATGCCGAACACGCTGCGCACGCCGACCTTCGGCCGGAGCGCGATGCCGAGATCGGGCGAGAGCGGAATGAAGCCCACCCAGCCCTTCGGCGTGAGCCTCCAGCGGCCCGCCGTCCGAGGGCTCGGGAACTCCACGTCCACCTGCGCGCCATAGTGGTGCCACAGCGCCTCGCCGGCCGCCTCCGGGAGCTCCGCCGCGTCGAGCAGGCGCGGGGTGTGCTCGACGAGCTCGACGATTCGACCGGGCCCACCCGCCGCCGTCATCCCGTCATCCTCCGAGGATGGCAGCGCCGACGCGGGCCCAGCGAAACTCATCGACGAGGGTCGGCCGGTCGAAGAAGTACTCGTCGAGGTAGGGCTCGATCTCCATCTGCCAGATGTCGGGCATCTGCTCGACGGCGTCCTCGTGCATGAAGAACGAGACACCGACGGCGTAGTTGGGATCGCCGATGGTGCGGTTGAGCCGCTCGAGCACGGCGATGAGGCCAGCCGGCTCGAAAGTGGTCTCGTGCTCTGCGTGATAGCGGCGCAGCCCCTCGAAGCACGGCGGCAGCCGGACGAACGCGAACCGGCGCCGTAGGGCGTGGTCGATGAGCGCAATCGAGCGGTCGGCCGTGTTCATGGTGCCGATGAGGAGCAGGTTCGCCGGCATGCGGAACGGCGTGCCGCTCGCGAGCGGGATCTCGTCGTTCCGGTACTCGAGCAGGTACATGAGCTCACCGAACACGCGCGAGAGGTTTGCGCGGTTGATCTCGTCGATGATGAGCACGCACGGGTCGGTCGACCGGCTCGCCCGCTCGCATGCGTCGAGGAACCGGCCCTTCACGAGCGCGTAGCTGAGGCCGCCCGCGTCGGTCGGCCGGGGGCGGATGCCCTCGATGAAGTCCTCGTAGCCGTAGGAGGGGTGGAACTGCACGGTCTCGACGAAGCCGGCCGTCCGCTCGACCAGGTGCCGGGCCAGGCGCTTCGCGCAGAAGGTCTTCCCGGTCCCCGGCGGGCCGAAGAAGATCATCTGCTTCTTCCGCCCGACCGCGCGCACCCACCGCGCGACCTCGTCGAGCTCCTGGTACGTCTCCTGCGCGAGGTCCTCGAGCGCGTACGCGGCCCGGAGGACAGGCCGCGCATGCCCCGGGTCAGCGCCTCCGGCGTCGTCGCCGCCACCGACCTCGACGATCGGGGGCGCGCCGGCGACCTCCTCGAAGTCGGCCCGATCGATCTGGGCGAGCGTCATCGACCAGCCGTGCTTCGAGATCTGCCGCCTCGTCACGTCGTACCAGTCCACGGCTACGCGGTGCCGGTAGTCGCCGTCGGGCGCGAAGTAGTAGCCGCTCGTCACTGTTCCGACCGCGAGTACCTCGCTCCAGCCCTTGTTGGCAACGATCCGGTCTCCCTCCTGGATCTGGGAGAAACGCCATACCTGGTTGAGGCCATGCTTGGTCCACTCGGGGTGCTCCGCGCGGAGCGCGTCGCGCCGCTCGTCGAACTGCGACTTGGTGAGCGCCGAGACATCCCCGAGCTCGTCCCAGCCGACCGCGATGTAGCCACCCTCGCGACAGCGGTCCCAGAGAAACCCACCCTCCCCCGGGGCAATCTTCCAGTACTTGGCGTCCCGCGGCCCGAACCCCTTCACCGCCACGACCCAGTGGCAGAACATGTCGAAACGGTCGAGGCGCGTGAGCTCCGCCGGTCCGGCGCCGTCGAGGATCGCGCCGAGGTCTTCGGTCACCTCGAGCACCAGCCGGCTCGTGGTGGGGTAGTCGGCGATCGCGTTCGACACCTTCTCACCCGTCAGGAAGGCCAGGACCTCTCGCGATTTGCCGTTCACGAGGGCGAGCACCTCGGGCCGGAGCGCGTTGAGGATGGGCGACAGCATCCCGGTCTGGAACCCTCGCGTCTGCGGCTTCGCCGCGAAGGCCGCGCAGGCCGTCGCAAGGGCAGCGGGGTCGTCGACGACAGATCGCACGAGCTCCACGAGATCGTGCGCCACCGCCGGCCAGAGCTCGGGCTTCGCGCGGATGTGCGGCGCGTTCTCGAACCAGCCCTTCACCTCCCTCGTCACCGCCGGCGCGAAGTGGCACCAGGCGCCGCGCTGCCGGTTGAACGACGAGTTGAGGTGCGGAAGAAGCTTCGCGAGCGCGAGATCGGTGTAGTCGGCTCCGCCCTCCACCGCGTCGAGGACGGCCCGGTAGCCGGCCCGCGCCGCCGCGCGCACCTTGGCGTACGAGGCGACGTGCTTCTTGCCCGCGTCGCTGAGGGGGTAGGTGGTCGCGAACTCTTGGTAGAGCTTGGCGAAGGCTTCGTGCTTGTCGGTACTGATGCTCATCGGAATCGTCCCGGCGCGCAGGGGAAAGCCTGGAAGCCCGGAGTGGTGGCTGAGCGTCCCATCGCGCACCTGAGGCATCCCCTCATTTTGCTCACAGAGTCGCATAGAGTTGGTTGAAGACGCGGTGCTCAGCGACCACAGCGTCGAAGGCGGTCATCAGCATGCGCAGACGCTCATCGCGCATGAACTGCATCGCGTCGTACCAGTAG
>JACRDA010000468.1 GCA_016212965.1 Myxococcales bacterium | reverse complement strand
CGGCGCGGGCCGAGGCCGCGGCCGCCGGCTCCGCACCCGCCTCCGCACCCGCCGCGCACGTCGAGCCACCGCCGCCCTCCGGCCCGGATCTGCTCCGCCTCGCGGACCCCTTCAAGGCGGCGGCCCCGGCAGGCGCCGCGCCCCCGGCCGCATTCGGTGCGGCGCCGCCCGCCGAGCCCTCGCACCCCATCGCCCTCCGGCGCCTGTCGGAGCCACCGGCCGCCGCGGGGGAGCCGCGCGCCGCGTCCGACACGCGCCTCGAGGCCATCGCACCACCGCCCGACAGCTCGGAGGGGGCGCTCAGCCGCCGCGAGCGCCGCCGCCGGGGCCGCGGCAGGTCGCCCATCGTCTACGCGTTCATCGCGATGTCGGCCGGCTTCGGCGCCGTCGCGGGCTACGTGCTGCTCTCCTCGCGCGGTGGGACCACGCCCGGGCCGGTCGCGACGGCTCCCGGGACGGCGCCGGTCGAGTCGGGTGCCCCGCGCCCGGAGCGCTCGACGGCTCCGTCCGCCGAGGCCGAGCCGACCGCGAGCGCGGTCGTGCTCGACCCCGTGGCGGTCGGTCCCGAGCCGAGCGGCAAGCCGTTCGCCGTGGCGAGCGGCGCGCCGGCGCAGAGCGCGAGCGGTGGGGCGGTCGCGCCGCCGATCGACACGAGCGGCTTCTCGAGCGGCCCCGGCAGCTCGGACCCCGCCGGCCCGGGTCCGGGGCCGGGCCTCTCCGACGGCCTCACCCAGGCGCAGATCACCCCCGTCGTGTCGCGCAACCGGCCCATCATCAAGTCGAGCTGCTGGGAGCCGGTGCTCGAGGGCTACGGCGGCAACGCCTCGGCCGCGAACGTGACGGTGTCGCTCGTCGTGGGGCCCTCCGGCGCGGTCGAGTCCGCTTCGGCGAGCGGCGGGAGCGAGTTCCCGTCCCTCGCGAGCTGCATCGCGTCGCGCGTGCGCGCCTGGCGTTTTCCGCCGAGCGGCGCCGCGACGCCCGTGCAGGTGCCGTTCCACTTCGTCGTGCAACGCTGAAGGCGCGTGGGCTCGGGCAGCTGGCGGCGCGCCCTCACCTCGGGCGAGCGACTGCACGGGCCGGCTCGAAGCGGCGCCAGAACGCCTCGACCTCGTCCCACTCGGTGGCGCGCTCGGCGGGCGGCAGGCTCTGCAGGAGCTTGTGGCCGTAACCGCGCGTCCGGATGCGGCGGTCGAGGACGGCCACGATGCCGTAGTCGTCCCGGGTGCGCAGCAGGCGCCCGAAGCCCTGCTTCAGCACGATGGCGGCCTGCGGCAGGGCGTCGTGGGCGAACGGGTCGAGGCCCTGCTCGCGCAGCAGCTCGCTGCGCGCCCGCACGAGCGGGTCGGTCGGGACGGCGAACGGGATGCGGTCGATCGCCACGAGGCGCAGCGCCCGGCCCGGCACGTCCACGCCCTCCCAGAAGCTCATGGTGGCCACGAGCACCGCGTCCCCGTGCGCGCGGAAGCGCTCGAGCAGCGCGCGCTTGGGCGCCTGGCCCTGGACGAGCACCTCGCGGCCGCCGGCACCGAGCGCGGCCGCGAGCGCGCGCATCACGCGCTGCGAGGTGCAGAGGACGAAGGCGCCTCCGCCGGTGAGGTCGAGCAGAGCCGCCACGCGCGCTGCCGCGGCCGCGAGGAACTCGGGCGCGGTGACCTCGGGGAGATCCGTCGGGGTGTACAAGAGGGCGCGCTCGGCGTAGTCGAAGGCCGGGGGCAGGCACAGCTCGTCGACGGGCGTCGCCACCGGCGTGTCGAGGCCGAGCGAGCGGCGCGCGTGGCTGAAGTCACCGTCGACGCCGAGCGTGGCGCTCGTGAGAATGGCCGCGCCGGTACGTCCGAACAGCCGGTCGCGCAGCCACGGGCCCACGTCGATGGGCGAGGCTCCCGCGGCGATGCCATGCCCGCGACGCTCCACCCACGCGACGCGGGCGCCGCGCGCGCTCGCGAGCTCGGCCAGATCCTGCCGGAGGCGCTGCACCCGCGCCCCGAGCGCGGCGAGCGCGGCGCCGGGCTCGAGCTCGGCCAGGTGCACGAGCGCCTCGAGCGCGTCGTCGAGCGCGTGGTGGGGGCCGACCGGCCAGTGTTGCGGCTCGAGCGGCGAGCGGCCCTCCTGGGTCGCGGCGCTGCCGAGCGCGGCGAACAGCTTCTGCGCCTCGCTCGCGACGCGCCCGAGCAGGGCGTGCGGCGCGCTCGGCTCCCGCCCGGCTGCCGTCGCGCCCGCTCTGCGGTCCCCGGCCGAGCGCCCGCCGGTGAACGCGCGCTCGGCATCCACCACCATGCGCTCGACGCGCCCGCTCGCCACCTCGATGCCGAAGAAGCTCGTGGCGACGTCGAGCGCGGTGTGCGCCTCGTCGAGCACCACGGCGTCGTAGGCGGGCAGGACGCCCGCGGGGCTGTCCTGCTTCAGGGCGAGATCGGCAAAGAGCAGGTGGTGGTTGCACACGATGAGCCGCGCCTGTTCGGCGCGCCGCCGCAGCGTCGTGACGTGGCAGGCCGCGAAGTGCGCGCAGCTGCTGCCGATGCGGGTATCGCTGCCCGACACCACCTCGCGCCAGACCGGGTGCGACTCCTCGAGCAGCGCGAGCTCCGACACGTCGCCGGTCTCGGTCTCGGCCGCCCAGCGCTCGACCTCGGCGAGGGCGGCCCGGAGCTCGGGGCCGCGCGCTGCGGTCCGCGGGCCGAAGGCGCGCGGCGGCGCCACCCCGGTGACCGGCGTGTCCGCAGCCACGGCGCGGCGTAGCTCGTCGAAGCGCCGCAGGCACAGGTAGTTGCCGAGGCCCTTCACGAGCAGGGCGTCGCAGCGCAGCCCGAGGAGCCGCTCGATGAGCGGCACGTCCCGCAGAACGATCTGCTCCTGCAGGGCCTTGCGGGCCGTGGACACCACGACCTTGCGGCCGCTCGCCAGGGCCGGCACGAGGTACGCGAGGGTCTTGCCGGTGCCCGTGCCCGCCTCGCAGAACAGGATGCGGTCCTCGGCGAGGGCGCGCTCGACCGCCTCGGCCATGGCGAGCTGGCCCGGGCGATGCTCGTAGGCGCCGAAGGCTCGCGCCAGCGGTCCGTCCGGGCCGAGCAGGGCACGCGCCGAGCTCATCGGCGCGCCGCGTCAGGCCGCACGCCGCGCCGTGCGCTCGAGCCCGAGCGCGAAGCGCACCTCGTCCAGCATCGCGGGGAGGTTCGGCACGGTCTTCTCGTAGGTCACCTGGTACCACGAGTCGATCACCGCGCCGGGATCGCTCGGATCGGTGACGTCGCTGACGTTCGCTGCCGCCTCGGCGTAGCCGCGCTCGAGCGCCGCCCCGGCGAGCTCGCGGGCGCGCCGGAAGAGCTGCTCCGGCGCCTCGCCCGGAAAGTCGCTGCGCTGGGCCCGCGCGTGGATGACGACGACGGGCCCGTCGCAGCGCACCCGGATGCCCGAGTCGAGGATGAGGTTCTCGCGCACCCGCTCGGCGACGTGCACGGCACCGCCCTGCGTCTGGAAGACCTCGAAGCCGGCCGCCCGGAGCGCCTGCTTGATCTCGGTGCTGCTGAGCATGGGGTGTCGTTCGAGCTCGCCCGCCACGGCCGCGCGGCGGCCGAGTCCGGGAACAGCCTAATCACGCGCTCGGCCGCATCGCAAGTGCGCGCGGCCGGCGCCGCGTGGGTCAGCCGCCCCGCGCGGCGCGCTCGTCCTCGCTCGGCGTGGGCGGAGGTGCCCCGCCCGCCCCCGTGAAGGTGACCCCGACGACCGCGCCGTCGCCCTGCTTGTCCCGCACCCACACGACGCGGGCGGGGCGTCGCAGCTCGGTCTCGCCGATGGTCACCTCGACGTCGTCTCCGACCGCGAGCGCCTCCTCGACGATGGCGCGCAGGCCGCCCCGGCTCAGGTTGAGCGCCCAGCCCTCGACGACCGTGCGCCCCTGCCGGTGGAAGGCGACGCGCTCGGAGATGTTGTGCCGGGCGCCGCCGACGCGGCGCATCCGCTGCGAGTCGTCGCTCGTGTCCTCGTCCAGGGTATAGCCGGAGTCGAGGCGGTTTCGCTCGTTGCCCACGCTGGACATCATAACTCCTCGCCGCCGCTTCGTCAGGTAAGCGGCTGCGCACGGCGCCCGAAGGGCGCTCTCCTAGCCTCGGGCCGCCGCCCGCCGCTGCGTCGCTGCGCGCGGCGGCTCGGCGGGGGCCTCAGCCGTGCTGGTGACCGTGGTCGTGCACGGCGCCGTCCGCGGCCGTGCTGCCCGGCTCCGTGAAGACGGACGCCGGCTCGAGCTGGCGCAGGTCGGCGCGCTTGATCTTGGCGCCGCGGTCCGAGAACACGAGCTCGTTGCGCTCGAGCTTCGCGGGCACCCGGGCGATGAACAGGATGGGCTCGCCCGCCTGGGTGTAGCCGAGCTGCACCAAGGTGCCGCGCGGCCAGCTGCCGCCCTCGAAGTGGATCTCCTTGCGCAGCGTGTAGAAGCCCTCGTCCGCCAGCCGCTCGAGCGAGCTCACCCAGCTGAGGCCGCGCAGCTGCACCGCCGGGCCGTGGAAGTGCCAGCGGTTGAGGATGTTGTGGTCGGGCTTGGTCACGGTCGGGAGCCCGCTGTCCGAGTGGTTGTGGAACGACACGATGAGCCCGGCGGGGAACTCCTCTTCGCGCCCGCTGAGCGGTCGCGTCGTGAGGTAGAGCCCGCACGGCGGAAGTTCGGTCGGTTTGCCGGCCATGGTGGATTCGCCTTTCGCGCCCGGGCCTGCCGGGACGAAGAAACACCCGGTAGTCGCGGCGCCCGCCGACGTAAATGCGAAACGCGGAGGCGGCGGCGCTCGTTCAGGCTCTGCCGTGCCGCGACTGTGCTATGCGCTCGGTCCGGTGCCGGGCCCGGTCGTCGGGCGCGGCCGCCCCAGCAAGGCTCCGACATGTCCCATCGCCTGAAGCGCATCGTGATCGTGGCGGCGATCCTCGCCATCGCGGTCGTGTTCATCTACGAGTTCCGCCCCGGCCGCATGGCGGCGCCGGGCGGCGGTGCGGCCTCGGCGTGCGTCATCGATGTCGCGGGCAGCTGCGTGGACGCCAACGAGTTCCGGGCCGCGCTGCGCCTCGTCGTGCCGGGGAGCGTGGACGAGGACTGGATCGAGAAGAACCGGCTGCGCCACCAGGTGATCCAGGGCCTCGTCGAGCGCGAGCTGCTCGTGAAGGAGGCCGAGCGCCTCGGCATCTCGGTGTCGGATGCGGACATCACCGAGGAGCTGCGCCGCGGGCTCGTGCACGTGTCCTTGCCCGTCATGTGGGAGCTGTCGATCGACGAGCGGGGCGAGGACGGCGCCATCCACGCGCTCTACCTGAACCTGATGGACGGGCAGCGCCTGCGCTACGACTACCTGTACGCGGGGCCGGCGCGGCACGTCGCGATGTTCACCGACCCGAAGAAGCAGGCCTTCGACTACAAGCGCTACGAGCGCTGGGTGCGCCAGTCCACCGGCAAGACCCCGGGCGACTTCCGCGAGTCTCAGCGGCGCGAGCTCATCGCGGCGCGCATGCGCGCGCTCGTCCAGTCGCGGGTGCGGGTGTCGGAGGCGGAGGTCTACGACGAGTATGCGCGTGCCAACGAGCGCATGGTCGTCGACTACGTCAGGCTCGACAATCCCTGGTACGTCGCGTGGGTGGTCGACCCTGCCGACGGCGCGCTCGCGGCGTGGGCCGACAAGCACGCGGCCGACGTGGACAAGGCGTTCGAGCCCGAGAAGGCGAAGTTCGCCGAGGAATGCCGCGTGGTGCGCCAGCTGGTGCTCGACTGGGACCGCAGCGCCGACGACGCCGAAGCCCAGAAGGACAAGCAGAAGGCGGCGCTCACCGAGCTCCGCAAGCGCATCGCCGAGGCGAAGGAGCCGGGGCGCGAGCTCACGCTCGTCGTGCGCGAGCACAGCGACGACGTCGTGAGTCGCGCGCGGGACGGGCTCGTCGGCTGCCTGCCGAAGAGCGAGGACCCGCTCGCGACCGCCGCCTTCGCGCTCCAGCGCGCCGGCGACCTCGGCCCCATCGTCGAGACGCCGTCCGGTCTGGCCGTCGTGTACCTCGACGCCATCGCCGAGGGTGAGGACGCCGGGCGGCTCGGGCGGCTCGACGTCGCACGCCGCGTCTACCTCGGGGCCGAGGCGGAGCGGCTCTCGAAGGAGGGCGCGAAGCAGATCCTCGACGCGGCCAAGGGTGGCAAGGACCTCGCGGAGGCGGTCGACAGCCACGTGGCGAGCACGCTCGCGACCGTCGGCGAGCGCCTCGGGGAGCGCGTCAAGCAGGGCGCCGGCGTGAAGGAGGGCGACAAGCAGCCCGCGACCGACGTGGCCTTCGGCGCGAAGGACGCGGAGCGCTGGCTCGCGGCGGCACGCGAGGACAAGCGCAAGCCGCGCGTGCAGGCCAGCCTGCCGTTCGCCCAGGGCGAGCCCGCCTTCGCGGGGGTGCCGGTCGGGGCCACCGCGGGGCTGTTCAAGCTCGACAAGCCGGGCGCCTTCTCCGACGACCTGTTGAAGCTGCTCGGCGACGACCGCACCGCCGGATACGCCGTGGCGCGTCTCAAGGAGCGCCAGCCCGTCAAGGCCGAGGACTGGGAGAAGAAGCGCCCCATCGAGCTCGAGAGCGCGCGCCGCCAGAAGCAGCGCGACGCCCTCGCGGCCTACGTGCAGCGCCTGCGCAAGGCCGCCGCGGGCAAGATCAAGACCGACCCATCGCTGCGCGTGGCCCCGAAGGAACAGCAAGAGGAGGGGTGATGCGGCGGACGGTGCGGGGTGGCCCCGCGGCGGCGCGACCGCCCCGGACGCGCACCCCGCGGGTGGCCGAGGTCGTGCGCCACGATCGCACGCTGCCGAACGGCCTCGACGTCGTGCTGGTGCCGCGCCCCGCGCTGCACCACGTCGCCGTGTCGCTCTTCGTGCGCACCGGGTCCCGCTTCGAGAGCCCGCGCCACAACGGCATCTCGCACCTGCTCGAGCACATGCTGTTCCGGGGCACCCGCCGGCTGCCCTCCGCCCATGCGCAGGCGCGCGCCTTCGAGGCGCTCGGCGGCACGCTCGACGCGGCCACCGCGGTCGACCACGGGAGCCTGAGCATCGATCTGCCGCCCGCGAGTCTCGGCCCCGCGCTCGCGCTCGTCGCCGAGACGGTGCTCGCGCCGTGCTTCAGCGAGCTCGGCGTCGAGCGGCGCATCGTGCGTCAGGAGATCCTCCAGGACCTCGACGAGCACGGCGAGCCCCTCGACGAGGAGGAGCGCCTGCGCGGGCTCGCGTTCGGCCGCCACCCGCTCGCGCGGCCCATCGCCGGCACCCTGTCGGGTCTGCGGCGCTTCGATCTGCCGCTGCTGCGGGCGCAGCACCGGCGCCACTACTGTGGTGCGAACGCCGTCGTGTGCATCGCCGGCAGACTCGGAGCACCCGACGCGTGCACCGCGCTCGTGGCGCGCACCCTCGGGCGGTTGCCGTCCGGGCGGCGCGTCCCGACCGGCCCACCTCCCGGCGCGCAGCGCCGTCCGCGGGCGCTCTTTCTGCGCCACCCGGGTGGCAACCAGACGACCGTGCGGCTCGGTTTCCGGGCCCCCGCGCTCGGCGCGCCGGACGAGCCTGCGGCGGCCATGCTGCTGCGCGTGCTCGACGACGGTCTGTCGACGCGGCTCTACGAGCGGCTCTGCGACCGGCGGGGCCTCTGCTACGACGTGTCGGCGGACTACGACGCCTTCGAGGACGCCGGGCTCTTCGCCGTCGAGGCGAGCACCGACCACGCGCAGGCGCCGCGCGTGCTCGCCGAGATGCTCGCCGTCCTCGACGAGCTGCGCCAGGCCGAGGTGACGGAGGCAGAGCTCGCGACGGCGCGCGCGCGCCACGGCTACGCGGTCGGCGCCATGCGCGACGACCCGGCGGAGCTCTGCGAGTTCTTCGGGCTCTCGGCCCTGCTCGGCGTGACGCGCTCGCCGCGCGCCCGCCACGCCGAGCTCTGCTCGGTCGAGGCCGAGGACCTGCGCGGCGTCGCGGCGCGCATCTTCGTGGCCAGCGGTGCGAGCTTGCTCGCCGTCGGGGGCTGCCGCGTGGCCGACGAGCGGCGGATGCAGGCGCTCGTCGAGGCGTTCTAGGCCTCAGCGTGCGGCCGCGGCTGGCGCGGCGAGCTCGAGCGTGCGGCCGAGCCTGCGGCTCACGACCTCGGCGACCGTCGTCCAGAGCTCGGCGCCCGTCTGGGCCGCGATCCACGCGCCGCGGCCGGGCGCGAAGTCGAAGTGCCAGGCGGCGCGCTCCGCCGCGAGCCAGATCTGACGCGCGGCGCGGTGGCTGTTCACGACGTACTTCGTCCCATCCTCGAAGGTGATGGTCAGCACGCCGCTCTGCAGATCCGGATCGAGCAGGTCGCTCGCGGCAATGAGCGCCTCGACCATGGCCTGCAAAGTCGCGTCGGCGCGCCGCTCGAAGTCCGCCTCGGAGAGCTCGGTCATGGCTGCCTGCATGCCACGTCGGTGCGCGCGCTGCACGCCGAGGCGAGGGCCGCCCCGCGCACCTCAGCCGCCGAAGCTCGCCGTGCTGCTGCCGCCCGCGCCGCCCGCGCCGCCCGTCCCGTGCCCGTACGTCGCGCAGTTGCCCGCGCTCGGGGGCAGGGTCGGCAGCTCCGCGCACACCGGGCCGGGAGCCCCGCCACCCGCGCCGAGCTCGAGGCACAGGCCGACCTGCCCGTTGCCGAAGTCGGCGAGGGGCGACGTGTCGCAGGTCCCGAGCGGCCCGCAGTCCTCGTTCGTGCAGCAGTAGCGCGCACAGTTGCCGCCGAAGCAGGAGAGCGTGGGCGCGCACCAGCCGAAGTCCTGCCCGCAGAGCTCGCAGGGCAGCTTGGTGTTCGGCGGCGGGTAGCACTGGAACACGTGCTTGCTCCCGCTCGCGTCGCACGCCTCGCCCGGGGCGCAGCCCTCGTTCGTGACCGGGTTGCAGCTGTCGCCCGGCCCGTTGCCGCCGGTCGAGCTCGTCGTCGAGCCGCCCCCGCCCCCGGTTCCGGTCCCGCCGCCCGCGCCCGTGGTGGTCGTGGTGGTCGTGGTGGTGCCCGTCGTCGTCGTCGTGGTGGACGTCGTCGAGGTGGTGGTCGCGCGCCCCGGGTCGGCGCTGTTCGAGCAGGCCGCGAGGCACACGACGAGCGAGGCGAGAGTGCGACGCATCGGCGGAAGGATGAACAACGAGCTTCTCGATCGTGGATTCCCGCGGGCTCCGAGTCAAGCGCGGCACTGCGCCGAGCTGCTAGGATGGGCCCGTGACCGCTGCCGCCACCGCTGCGCTGCCGATCCCTCGCACGGCCGGCGCTTGCGAGGTCCTCCACGCGAGCCTCGCGGCGGTCGAGCGGGGCGCGGTCGTCGTGCTCGCCACGGTGGTCGCGCGGCACGGCTCCACGCCCTCCACGCCGGGGCAGAAGCTCTGCCTCGTGCGCGCGGCGGCGGGGGGGGTGGGCGGCGCGCTCGAGGCGACGGGCACCGTGGGAGGCGGCGCCATCGAGCTCCGCGTGCTCGAGCGCATGGTTGCGGCGCTCGACGCGCCCCCCACGGCGGGCGGCACCCGCGTCGAGCGTTTCGACCTCGGCGCCTCGCTCGGCATGTGCTGTGGTGGCTCGGTGGAGATCCTCTTCGAGCGGCTCGAGCCGGCGCTCGCGGTGCTCGTCGTGGGCGCGGGGCACATCGGCGTCGCGCTCGCACCGCTCCTCGCCGAGCTTGGCTTCCGGGTGGTCCTGTCGGACGCGCGGGACGGTGCGGTCGAGCGGCTCGGGGGGCCGGGGCGGCTGACGGCGCTCGGCTGTGATCACGACGATCCGGAGGTGCTCGCGGCCGTCGGCGCGCCCGCGGCCGCGGCGGTCGTCGTCGTGACGCACGATCACCAGCTCGATCAGGCGGCGATCGAGTGGGCGCTCGGGCAGGGCTTTGCGCTCGTCGGGGGCGTCGGGAGCCGCGCGAAGGCAGCCCGCACGCGCGACCGGCTCGAGGCGCGGGGCGTCGGCGCGGCGGAGCGCGCGCGCGTGCGCATGCCGTTCGGGGTCGAGATCGGGGCGCGCACGCCGCTCGAGATCGCCGTCGCCGTCGCGGGCGAGCTCGTGGCCTGGCGCGCGGCGCGCCTCGGCACGAGTCGCCATCTGCCCGTGGCGAGTCCTTCGGTGGCTCCCGTCGCGCCGGTGGACGACGAGGCCGAGTGACGGGCGACCCGGCGAGCGGCCTCACGGCGGTCGTGCTCGGCGCGGGGCGAGGGGCTCGCATGGGCGGCCCGAAGGCGCTGCTCGCCTGGGCCGACGGGGTGGCCGGCTCCGGGGCGGCGCCCGTCCCGCTGGCGGTCGCGCACGCGCGCGCCCGGCTCGGCGTCGACTGCGAGCGCGTGGTCGTCGTCGCGAGCCCCGAGGTCGTCGCGTGCCTCGCCCGCTACCTCGCCGCGCAGCCGGCCGATTTCCGGGCCGCGGTCGCGCTCGTTCCGGCCACGACCCCGGACCCGGCGGGCTCCATCGCGGCGGCGCTCGCGCAT
>JACRDA010000475.1 GCA_016212965.1 Myxococcales bacterium | reverse complement strand
GAGCCTGCCCGCGAGCGCCCGCGAGGACGCCGAGCGCGTGCTGCGCGACGACCTCACGCGCGCGGGCCTGCGGCCACGCCTCGAGCAGCTCCTGGCGCACGGGCTCATGGTCGCCGCGGCCCGCCGCGCGACGCGCGGCGCCGAGCGCCGCATCCGCTTCGCCGACCGGCTCGCGTTCTGGTCGAGCTCGCCCGACGAGGCCGCGGCGGAAGACCTCGAGGCGCGCGAGCGCTGGCACCGCGCCGTGCTCGACGCGCAGCGTGATGCGGTGCTGAACACCCTCGGCTCGATCACCTGGAACCACCCCGAGCTCGCCTACCAGCGGAGCCTGCGCGCCGCCCACGCCTGGCTCGAGGCGGTCTCCACCTACGGCGGCAACATGGCCCCCGACATCTGTCCGGTTCACCACCGCATCGAGGTGCTGCAGGCGCTCGACGCGACGCTCGCCCAGCTCGGGCGCTGCTTCGGCCTGCAGGGCCAGCTCGGCGACCTCGCAGGCGCCGTCCTCGCGCACCTGCGGAGCACCCCACCGCCAAGAGCTGCGCCCCCGCCGCCCGGTCCCCGGCGCCTCGCGTGGGACCAGGTGGTGCTCCTCGTCGCCGAGACCCTGCGTCCGACCGACTTCGTCGCGCGCGACCACGCGATCGCAGCGGCAGCCGCGGCGCGCGCCGAGGCGAGCGCGGACGCGGCCGTCGCGGCGGCGACCGTGACGTTCTGGGACAAGGTCAACGTGTTCACGAAGAGCCCCGCCGAGCGACGACGCGACGCGAAGAGCGCCGAGGCGACGACGGAGGCGGGGCGCCTCGCCGCCATGATGACACAGGCGACGGGGCTCCTCTTCGACGCGATGCGCGCGTACCCGCCCGCCGCCCTCTACTACGGCCTCATCGAGGCCCGCGCCGCGGTGGCGGCGATCCGTGCCGAGCGCCGCACCCACACCACGACGACGGGCACCGGCTCCTCGCGCACCACGACGACCCATCACACCTGCGTGCTCGTCGGCAAGGAGGCCGCGCTGCGCCGGCTGCGCGGCTGGACCCGCGACATGGTCCGCGCGCTTGGCGTGACGCCGACCGACACCGAGCTCTGCGAGCGCTGGGTCGCGACCGCGCTCGCCTAGCCTGCGCGCCCTACCACTCGGGCGGTGGCAGCGTCACCGTGGCCGGCGCGACCCCGACCGCGACCGCGGGGAAGTCCTGGCTCGCAGCGCTGCCCGCGCGCTCGGTCGCATAGAGGAACGCGAAGCTCGCGAAGCGCACGATGCAAGGCTCGGTCGGGTCGAGGTCGCCGTCGGACCCGAACACCGGTCCGAGCCCGCGCGCGAGCGCTCCGTCGGTGCCGTAGCGCGCGGCGAGCGCGATCGAGCGGGTGCCGTCCTCGGCCGTCGCGGCGTAGTACACGCCGAGGACGGCGCGGCCCTCGCTCGTCACCCAGAGGACGGCGCTCGGCGCCCCCACCGAGGCACCGTCGTAGGCGGGCAGATCGTCGACGAGCTCGGGGCGGCGCGCGAGCACGGGCGCCTCGCCGAGGCGCTGCCACACGAGCCCGTCGGCGCTCGCTGCCTCGCCGATGGCGCTCTCGTCGGCGCCGAGCGCGACCTCGTAGAACATGCGGAAGCTGCCGTCGGGCAGGCGCACGACGCTCGGGCTCCGCGGCACGAGCCCGTCGTCCCAGCCCGCGCTCGCCGGGCCGAGCACGGGCGCGTCCTCGCGTGCGAACGCGACCCCGTCCGCGCTACGGGCGAGGCCGATCCCGCCGGCCGCCGCGTAGTAGAGGTACACCTCGCCCTCCACCTCGAGCGCGGCGGGCGCCCCCACGGTGCCGCCCTCCCAGGCGGCCGCGGGCGCGAGCACGACCGGCGGCCCGCGATCGAAGGAGCGCCCGTCGAGCGCCGTGTGGCGCACGATCTCGTTCGGCGGTGCGCTCGGCTCGGGCTCCACGCCCGCGCCGAAGGTCGTGCGCGCCGCGTACGCGACGACCCCGAGCGTCGCGGGGTCGCCGTCGGCGTCGAGCACGGCGACGTCGCGCTCGAAGCTCGCGTCGTCGCGCAGGCCGTATGGCGCGGGGCGGCTGTTGCCGATCTCCCCGGCCTTGAGCGGCCGGAAGGGGCCGAGGCCCGCGTTCGGCAGGCTCGTGTCGCCACCGCTGCTCGTGGCCAGGGTCGCGCACGCCCCGAGCCCGGCCGCGAGCGCGCCCACGAGACCGAGCGCCGCCAGGGTCGCCGGGCGCCGGGAGAGACCGAAGATCCTGCTCGCCATCTGCGTCTCCCTCAGAAGCCGAGGCCGAACGTCGTGCCGAAGGAAAAGATATCGCCCGACGCGCGGTAGTCGCCCACGATGTCGGCGGGGTTGTCCTTCAGCACGACGCGCTCGGGCAGGACCGAGAACGCGCCGTGGACGTCGAGCTCGAGCCCGCCCGCGATCTCGTCGCAGGGCGCGTTCCAGCTGACGCCCGTGCCGAGCGTGACCGTGTGCCGGTCGGCGTCGATGAGGTTCGTCTCGCCGCTCTGGTCGGGCACGGGGCTCGGCTGGTACGCGTAGCCGACCCGGACCGGCAGCTCGACGACGGGCCGCGGCGCGCGCTCGTCGACGGAGCGCCGCTCGTCGCCGAGCGCAATGCGGTACTCGGCGCCGAAGCGCGGCTCGACGCGGTCGACGAACTCCGGCGCGACGAGCTTCGAGGGCGCCGGGGCGCGCGGCAGCTTGAGCGGCGTACCGGGCGGCGGCTTCACGTCGAGCAGGGCGCCGATCTCGGCCGTCGGGCTCGAGTACGCGCTCCAGTGCAGCCAGGTGAGGTCGAGGTTCAGGCGCAGGCCCTCGACCTTCTGGAAGGACAGCCCGAGCGCGACCTGATGGGGTGTGAACGCGGCCACGGTATGGGCCTCGAGCTCGTAGAGCAGCGGCACGTCGATCCCGGCGAAGTTCACGATGCCCTCGAGATGCGCGCTCAGCGTGAGATCGAGCTTGCTCTCGCCCCGGTACGTCAGGCCAATCGCGGCCCAGTCCTCGATCTGGAACCGCACGCCCACCTGCGGGAAGCGCACGCTCGTGAGGTCGGCGTCGACCTCGTGCTCGAGCGCGGACGAGAAGGGATCGAGCACGTTCGCCTCGCCGCGGATGCCGAAGGTGCCGCGCGTGGCCGACAGGTAGGCGATGCCCCCGCCGATGCTCAGCCACTCGAGCGGCTGCACGGCGAGGTTCGCCGACAGGTAGAGCAGCTGCGCGCGGCTGTCGTAGAGCTCCCAGCGCGGCACGCCCTGCCGGCGGGCGTTGATGTACGACAGCCCGTCGTCCGGCAGGTGGACGGCGATGCCGAAGGCGAAGGGCACCCCGAACAGGACGCCGGGCGCGACGACGCCGCCGACCAGGCCGTGCACCGGCCCGACCTCGTTGTCGAGCCCCGAGACGCGCAAGTTCTGCCAGTTGTACATGTAGCCGCCGCCGACGGACACGCCGGGCGCGTCGACGAGGCCGGCCGGGTTGTAGAAGCTCGCCGAGAAGTCGACCGCATCGGCCGAGACCGCCCCGGCCATCCCGGCGGCGCGCGAGCCGAATCCGTAGCCGTCCGGCACGCTCGCCGCGCTCGGGCGGGCCGCGCCGACGACCAGGCCCGCACAGAGGCCGGCGACGACGAACGGCTTGCGATGCAACGGGCTCACGCTTCGACCTTCGACCTTCGACCTTCGACCTTCGACTTGTTCAGAACCTCACCGCGGCCGCGACGCCGCCCCCGAGGATGAAGCCCTGCGACACGACGTCGTCGTCGGCGGGCGCGCCCTCGGCGATCCGGCGCTCGTGGGTGCGAGGGTGCAGCACCTGGGCCTGGAAGTAGCCGTCGAACGAGAGCGGCGGCTGCGGGTCCTCGAGGCGGATCCCGTAGCCCAGCGACACGACGCTCCGGTGCGAGTCGTAGTAGCTCGTGCGGCCGACCTGCTCGGGCGCCGGCGAGGGCTCGAAGGCGTAGCCGGCCCGCAGGTGGAACGCCGTCCCCGGCCCGGCATCGAGGCGCCGGTCGACGCCCAGGCGCGGCGCCACGACCGGGTAGTAGCCGGGCTCGGCGGGCGAGGGCGCGCTGCACGGCAAACTGAGATCGGGCCGGTCCTCGCAGCGCACCGTGGCCTCGACCGGACCGGGATAGGCGGGCCAGTGCTTGTAGACGAGGCCGAGCGCGACCGTCCACGGTCCGCCGACGCGCGCCACCTCCGCCCCGAGCTGCCACGGGTCGTACTGTGCGACGCCCGAGATGTTGAGCGGCGGGATGTGGATGCCGCCGAGGTCGTCGGCCACGATGACGACGTTGAAGCGCGCCTGGAGCGGGCCGCGGAAGGTCACGCCGAGGCGGTAGTGCTCGTCGAGGTCGAAGGCCGCGCCGACCAGGGGCGCGTAGCTCGCGACGAGCTGGTCCTTCACGGTCGTGCCGATACGGCCCGAGGCGTCGGTCGCGACGACGACCGAGCCCGACAGAGCCGCGAGCGCCGCGAACCCGCCGCCGACGCGGATGCCGTAGCCGAAGTCGAGCCCGAGCGCCGCCTGCACCGCCACCGATTGCACGCGGTCGGCGAGCAGGAACTGGGCCTTCTCCGGGTAGAGGATGCGGCCGCGCACGACGACGTCGAAGGGCGTGAGGAAGCCGAGCCCGATGGTCACGCGGTCCTCGAGCGCGCCCCCGAAGGGCAAGGGCAGGATGCCCCCGATGGTGTTCGCCCGGAGCGACGAGTACGGCAGCTTGCCGGGCGTCGTCGCGCCGTCCGCGCGCAGAAAGAAGCTCGCCCCGAGCACGCCGAGCTCGAGCTGCATCTCGTGGCCGAGCGAGAGCAGGGCCGGGTTGAGGTACACGCTGTCGACGCCCTCGCCCGCGGCCATGCCCGTGTTGCCCATGCCGATGGAGCGATAGCCGAAGCCCACCACCTCCTGCGGCGAGCCGAGCGAGGGCGCGCTCGCGAGCAGCGCCGCGAGGCCGAGCGCGAGCGCGCACGCCCGGCGCGCGCCAGGCTGCACTCCGACAGCGAGCGGCGGCCCCATCACGGCGCGACTGTACGACATCGGGCCCGATCGAGTCTCGTGTCTCGTGGGCCGTCGGCGCGACCGCGGCCCACCACGGGCGCCAGCGGGCGTGGTGCCGTGGTTGTGGTAGGACTGGTCTGTGTTCGGGCTGGACTTCGGCGAGCTCATCGTCATCGCCATCGTGTTTCTCGTCGTGCTCGGCCCGCAGGAGCTGCCGCGCCTCATGCGCAACCTCGGCCGCTGGGTGACCAAGCTGCGCCGCATGAGCAACGACCTCCGCCAGCAGAGCGGCATCGACGAGGTGATCCGTGCCGAGGGCCTGCAGAAGGACCTCCAGACCCTGCGCGGCCTGTCGCGACCCAAGCCCCTCGGCGCGCTGCTCGGCGTCGAGGACCCCCTGCGCGCGAGCGATCTCAAGCCGATGACGACGCCGGTGCCCGCCGCGTCGGGCCCGAAGGCGCGGCGCACGCCCGATGAGCCGCCGCTCGAGCGGGAGTACCCGGTCGAGGGCCCCGACGCCTACGGCGCACGCCACCCGCCGCCCCCTCGAGCGAGCGCGGAGGCGCAGCCCGCACCCGCCTCGCAGAGCGGCGCCACCCTGGATCCCTACGCCCCCGACGAGCCCGCCGCGCCGACCGCACCCGCCGCGGAGCGGGCGCACGCCGCCCCCGAGCCCGCGGAGGACCAGTCTTGAAGCGGGCCGAGCCGCGGGAGCGCGCCGCGCGGCGGCGCGACGAAGAAGACGACGGCGGCACGCGCGGGCGCAAGGACGCGCCCGAGCCCCGGGAGCGCGAGCCCAAGGACGAGCGCGACCCCGCACCTCGGCCGCCGCACGACGACGAGCGCGACGACCCGCCGATGACCATCTGGGATCACCTCTCGGAGCTGCGCGGCCGCGTCGTCAAGAGCGTGCTCGCGGTCACGGCGGGCACCATCGTCGCCTGGTTCTTCAAGGACCGCATCCTCGGCATCATGGTCCAGCCGCTCGAGCGCGCCTGGAAGCAGAACAAGATCCCCGGCGACCTCAGCCTGCACTTCACGTCGGTGGTCGGGGCGTTCATGAACTACCTGAAGCTCGCCATCCTGGTCGGGCTCGTGGTGGGCGCTCCGGTCGTCTTCTACCAGCTGTGGCGCTTCATCGCGCCCGGGCTCTACCGGCGCGAGAAGCGCTACGTCATCCCCTTCGTGCTCGCGACGAGCATCCTGTTCGCGTGCGGCTGCGTGTTCGGCTACTTCGTCGCCTTTCCCTATGCCTTCGAGTGGCTGCTGTCGCTCGCGGGGCCCATCGACACCGCGGGCGCGCGCCTCACGCCCACGCTCATGATGAGCGAGTACGTGGACCTCGTCGCGAAGCTCTCGCTCGCCTTCGGCGCCGTCTTCGAGATCCCCATCATCACGCTCGCGCTCTCGCTCGTGGGGGTCATCAACTACCTGCACCTCGTGCGCTTCTTCCGCTGGTGGATCGTGATCGCCTTCGTCGTCGCCGCGGTGATCACCCCGCCCGACCTCGGGACGACCCAGCTCCTCATGGCCGCACCGATGATCGCCCTGTACGGCCTGTCGATCGGGCTCTGCTACCTGCTCGGCAAGCCCCCGACCGAGGCGCAGCGCGAGGCCTACGCGGAGCAGAAGCGCGAGCGCCGCGAAGCGCGCGAGAAGAAGCGGCAGAAGGCCCGGCGCGACGCGGGGGAGTGACCGGCCGACCTCAGTGCGAGTACGGCTCGCCCCGCAGGATCGTGAACGCCCGGTACAGCTGCTCGGCCAGGAACAGGCGCGCGAGCCGGTGCGGCAAGGTGAGCCGGGACAGGCTCCAGCGCTCGTGCGCCTGCGCGAGCACGTCGCGCGGCAAGCCGTCGGCCCCGCCGATCGCGAAGACGACGACCCCCTTGCCGCGCCGGCCTAGCCCCTCGAGGCGCCGCGCGAGCGCCGGACTCGACTGCTCGACGCCCCCCACGTCGAGGGCGACGAGGGTGGCGTCACGCACCGCGCGCTCGAGCGTCGGGACTAGACGCGGCGGCTTGCACTCGAGCTCCTCGAGCGCCACGTGGCGCCGGATGCGGCCGTAGTAATCGTCGACGAGCCCCCGCAGGCCGGGCGACTTGAGCTCGCCCACGGCGACGATGCAGAGCTTCACGCGGAGCTCAGTCGAGCGCGCCCGTGCTGCGCGGCTCGAGCCGCTCGGGCACCGGCACGCGGCGCGCGTCGATCCAGAGGCCCTCGAGGTCGTAGAAGCTGCGCGCGTTCTCCTGGAACACGTGCACCACGACGTCGTTGAGGTCGATGAGCACCCAGCTCGAGGTGGTGAGCCCCTCGACCGACAGCGGCATCACGCCGAGCTTCTTCTTCACGTCCTCCTCGACGCCCTTGGCGATCGAGTGGACGTGCCGGTCGGAGCGGCCGCTCATCAGGACGAGCAGCTCCGCGTAGTCGACCTTGCCCGTGACATCGAGGATCTCGACGCCGAGCGCCTTCTTGTCGAGGCCGGCACCGGCGACCGCGAGCGCGAGCGCGCGCGCGGCGGGCGAGGCGGCGGCGGTGGAGCGCACCTTCGAGGCCTCGGCGAGCGAGCTCTCGAGCTTGGCGCGTTTCTTCTTCACGGGCATGCGGACGATCCTGGGGCAACGCGGCTCGGGCCGCAAACATCTGGCAGACGGCCGGGGCCGCCGGGGTGCGGGCGGGCGGGTGCGCTCAACCGCGCACCTGGCCGTCGCCCTGTACGATCCACTTCAGCGTGGTCAGGCTCTCGAGGCCCATCGGCCCGAAGGCGTGGAGCTTGCTCGTCGAGATGCCCATCTCGGCCCCGAGGCCGAGCATGCCGCCGTCGTTGAAGCGCGTGGAGGCGTTGACGAGCACGCAGCTCGCGTCCACCTCGCGGAGGAAGCGCTGGGCGCGCGCGTAGCTCTGGGTGCAGATGGCCTCGGTGTGGAGCGAGCCGTAGCGCGCAATGTGGTCGAGCGCCGCGTCGAAGCCTGCGACGACCCGCACCGCGAGGATGCGCGCCAGGAACTCCTGGCCCCAGTCGTCGGGCGCCGCGGGGCGCGCTGCCGGCAGGAGCGCCACGGTCGCCTCGTCGCCGCGCACCTCGAGGCCGCGCCCGACGAGCTCAGCCAGCCGCGGCACGAAGGCCGCCGCCACCCGCTCGTGCACGAGCAGGCACTCGAGCGCGTTGCACACGCCCGGCCGGCTCAGCTTGCCGTTTTCCACCTGCGCGAGGGCCATGTCGAGGTCGGCGTCCTCGTCGACGAAGAGGTGGCACACGCCCTTGTAGTGCTGCACGACCGGCACGCGCGCGTGCTCGGTGACCAAGCGGATGAGGCCCTCGCCACCGCGCGGGATGCAGAGGTCGATGAGCCCCGCCAGACCGAGCAGCACCTTCGTCTCCTCGCGCCCGAGCGGCGGGACGACCTGTACGGCGTCCTCGGGCAGCCCCTCGGCGGCGAGCGCGGCGCGCACGAGGTCGCCGAGCGCGGCGTTGGAGCGCGCCGCCTCCTTGCCGCCGCGCAGGAGCACGGCGTTGCCGCTCTTCAGGCACAGGGCTGCCGCGTCGATCGTGACGTTCGGGCGGGCCTCGTAGATCATCGCGATGACCCCGAGGGGGATCCGCATGCGCCCGACCTGCATGCCGTTCGGCCGGCGCCGCAGGGACGTGACCTCGCCCACGGGGTCCTCGAGCGCCACGATCTCGCGCGCGCCGGCCGCGATGGCCGCCACGCGGCCCGGGTCGAGGGCCAGCCGGTCGAGCATCGCGGGCTCGAGCCCGGCGGCGCGCGCGCGCTCGAGGTCCTCGGCGTTGGCGCGACACAGGGCCTCGGTCTCGGCCTCGAGGCGCGCGGCGATGGCCGCGAGCACGGCGTCCTTGCGCCGCCGGTCGAGCGCCGCGAGCACGCGGGCCGCGGCTCGCGCTCGGTGGCAGCGCCCCTCGAGCTCCTTCGTCAGATCGGACACGCCGGCAAGCTAGCGCGCCCCCGCGTGCGAAAACAAGCGCGCCCTTCACGCTGCACGCGCACGCTCGGGCCCCATGCTAGGTTCCTGCCCATGCGTCGGGCGACCCTCAGCCTGGTCCTCAGCGTCGCCGCCTGCGGCGGCGGTCCGGGCGGCGACGGGCAGGGAGCGCTCTCGGCCACACCGCTGCCCGGCGCCGCACCGAACGCCGTCGGCGCGGACTATCCGGGCCCGCGCGCGCACCCTCGCGCCACGGCCTCGCCCGTGCCGGGCGGCCCCACCGCCCCCTCGGCCTCGGGGCCCCGACCACGACCGAGCGCCGCACCGAGCGCAGGAGATCCGCTATGACCGCCGCACGCTCCCCGCACCGCCCGCCCGAGCGCGCCGGCGCCGCCACCCCGTGCCGGCTCGCGCCGCTCGCGCTCGTGGCGCTGCTCGCGCTGTCCGCCTGCCCGCGCGATCGGACGCCGCTGCCGAAGGGGCCGCCCCCCGACTACGAGACGCCGCGTGGCTACGACGCGCCGGGCCTCGACGGGCCCGCCACGGCCTCGCTCCCCGATCCGGGTGATCTGCCGCCGCCGCCGCCCGCTCCCGCGCCCGCCGCACCTCCCGGCAGCGCGAGCGCCGCGCCCGCCGCTGCGACG
>JACRDA010000465.1 GCA_016212965.1 Myxococcales bacterium | reverse complement strand
GGCCCGCGAGCCCGTTCGAGCTCGAGCGACCCCTCGAGCGACCCGTCGGGCTGCGGCCCTCCTCGAGGCCCCTGGCGCGCGCCGCGGGCGCGGACGAGGAGCCCGGCGAGCAGACGGCCGACGGCCCCGGCCTCGGTGCCCGCGCGGCGACGCCCTTCGACGCGACGGCGCGCGCGGCGACGCCCTTCGACGCGACCGCACGCTCGGTGACGCCCTTCGACGCGACGGCGCGCTCGAAGGCGCCCGCCGAGGCTCCGAAGGCGCCGCCCGCGCCCGCCAAGCGCACCGGCACGGTCGCGCTCCCCGCCATCTCCCTGCCGGCCGCCCTCGCGACGCCGTTCGAGCGCGGCGCGCGCCCGGCGACCGCGACGCCGTTCGAGCGCGGTGCGCGCCCGGCGACCGCAGCGCCGAGCCTGGCCCCCACGGAGCTCACGCTCGAGCAGTACGCCTCGCTGCTCGAGGATCTCGGCGCCTGTCCGGTGCGGGCCGACGGCACGCGCGACACGGCCGGCGTGCTGGCTCGCTACCGGCTCAGCGCAGCCGACTACCAGGCGCTCGCCACGGTGTACGCCGCGCGCACGGGGGCCGATCCGGGGCTGGCCGAGCGGCTCGAGCGCGCCCGAAAGACCTATCGAGCCTGGCGCGCCGGGCAGCGCTGACGAGACCGAGCGGCAGGAGCGAAGCGATGCAGGACCCCATCCTCGTGCTCGGCGATGCACACCTCTTCGTCACGGCGCTCGACGGCGAGGAGCGCCTGGGCGAGCCCTGCGCGTTCACGCTCGAGGTGACGGCGCCCGAGCCGCTCGATCCGCCCGCGCTCGTCGGCGCGCCCGCGGCGATCCTGCTCGGCGGCAGCTTCGACGCGCGCGTCGTGCACGGGATCGTGGTCTCGCTCACGGCGCAGGCGACCTCCCAGGCGCCGAGCGTGCGGCGCTATCGGCTGACCGTGCGCTCGCCCGCCCACCTGCTGACGTTGCGGCGCCGCAGCCGCGTCTTTCAGGACAAGAGCGTGCCCCAGATCGTGCGTCAGGTCTTCGAGGACGCCGGGCTCGGGGGCGAGGGATACCGCGAAGCGCTCTGCGCCTCCCACCCGCCGCGGCGCTACGTGACCCAGTACGACGAGACCGACCTCGACTTCGTGCGCCGCCTCTGCGAGGAGGAGGGCCTCTACTTCTCGTTCGAGCCGGGCGAGGGGCGCGACGCCTTCTTGCTCGAGGACAGCTCGGCGATGGCGCCGAAGGCGCAGGACGACCCGCTCGCCCTCGTCGACGCGAGCGGGCTCGGGGCCGATGCGCCCATCGCGTACGAGGCCAAGGTCGTGCGCTCGCGTCGCCCCGGCAAGGTGCGCCTGCGCGACTACTGGCACGAGCAGCCCGGCGTCGATCTCGAGGCGCAGGCGGCGGCCGGCAGCGACGCCGAGAAGGCGGTCGAGATCTACCGGGCGCCCTTCGGCTACGGCTCGCCCGCCGAGGGCAAGCGCCTGGCCGGGCTCTACCTCGAGAGCCTGCGTGCGAGCGCGCTCGCGTTCACGTTCAAGTCGACGCTGCTCGCGCTGCGGCCCGGCCTGCGCCAGGCGCTCGAGGTCGACGCCGGCTACGCCGGCAGCGCGCGCCCCGACGGCGAGTGCTTCGTCGTCGCCGTGCGCCACCGCTTCCGCACGGGCGACCGCGAGCGCGTCTTCGCGATCGAGGCCATCCCCGGCGCGGTCCCCTACCGGCTGCCGCGCGTCACGCCCCGGCCGACGATCGCGGGGGTCGCGTCCGCCTTCGTGACGGGTGCGTCGGGCGAGGAGATCCACACCGACGACCTCGGCCGGGTGAAGGTGCGCTTCCACTGGGATCGCGAGCAGCCGTTCGACGACAAGAGCAGTCTGCCGGTGCGCGTGCTGCAGCCGAACCTCCCCGGCCCGCAGCTCATCCCACGCGTCGGCTGGGAGGTCATGGTGGCCTTCGAAGGAGGCGATCCCGACCGTCCCTACGTCCTCGGGCGCGTCTACGACGGCAAGTGGCCACCGCCCTTCGCGCTGCCCGCCAACAAGACGATGACGGCGCTCGGCACGGTGAGCTCGCCCGGCGCGGCCTGCGCGAACATCTTCCACATCGACGACGCGGCCGGCAGGGAGCACATGGTGTGGGGCGCCGGCTTCGACAAGACGACGACGGTCGCGAACAACGCCGTCCTGCAGACGGTCGGCTTCGAGAAGCTGTCGGTGACGGGCAGCCAGACGCGCACGGTCGGGGCGAACGAGAACATCTCGGTGAAGAACGCCTTCCTCGAGACCGTGGACAGCCAGTCGATCTCCGTCGCGGGCAAGCACGACGTGCTCGTGAAGGCCGCGGCGACCGTCAAGGTGGGCAGCGAGAAGGTCGCGGTCGGCGGCGCGCTCGTCGAGCAGGTCGGCAACCCGGTGGACGGGCTCAAGGGCTTCGCCGAGGCGGCCGTGCTCGCCGGCGTGGGCCAGATCCCGGGCGTCGGCACGGTGCTGTCGAAGGGCTACTCCGCGGCCAAGGCGGTCAAGGAAGGCTACGAGAAGGGCGGTCTCAAGGGCGCGCTCACGGCCGTGGCGCAGCAGGGCGTGGGCGTGCTCGCCGATCAGATCCCGGCGGGCGACGCCCTCACGGCCGCGGCCGACGCGGCGGGGCTCACGCCCTGGTCGGACAAGGCCCAAAAGAAGGCCGGCGCGCAGGAGGCCGGGGGCGGCACCGGGGGCGCCGCGGGCGCGGCCGCGTCGGCGGCGGCGGCGGCGCCGGGACATCGCAAGATCATCATCGACGGCGTGATGAGCGAGGCCATCGGCGCGCTGGCGGCGACGACGACGCCCGGCTCGATCAAGTGGTCGGGCCTCGGCGTCGTCGCGATCGGTGTCGGCGCCGGCCATTCGACCAAGGCCGTGATGGTGAACCAGCTGACGGGCGGCGTGTCGTCGCAGACCTCGGCCACGCTCTCCATCACCGCGGGCAAGGCCATCGGCCGCACCGTCGGGGCGCTCGCGACGAGCATCGCGGGCGCCCTCACGGAGAGCGCCGGCGGTGCCCATCACATCAAGGCCAAGGGTGCGCTCAAGATCGACGTGGGCGGCGCCATGACCCTGAAGGGGGGCTCGGTCGTGTTCCAGGTCGGCAGCAGCGTGGTCGCGGTCCACGGCGGCGGGGTCGTCATCAAGACGGACAAGATCGTGGTCAAGGGCGCGAGCAAGCAGTCCGGCAAGGGCACGATGAAATGAGCCTGCGGCGACCGGCATGAAGAGCCCCCTCGCGATCGTGGGCGTCGGCCTCGTCTCGCCGCTCGGGCGCGACGCCGAGGAGCACGCCTTCCTCGCGCGCGCCGAGGCGGGCCCGGCCGCCCCCGGTGGCTTCGTCAACGCCGAGGGCGAGAACGTCCCCTGCTTTGCCTGCCCGTGGCTCGCCCGGACGCTCGGGCGCGCGGAGCGCGTGGGGGCGCTCGCGAGCGCGGCCGTGCGCACGGCGCTCGCCGACCACGACGCGCGCGCGGGGTCGGCGGCGGCGCGGGCACGCATCGCCACCTGGCTCGTGGTGCCCGAGGAGGCCGACGCGGGGAGCGCGCTCGGCGCTGCGCTCGCGACCGCGGTCGGAGCGTTCGACCGCATGCCCCGCCGGCTCGCCGGCGGCGCCGAGATCTTCCGCGCGCTCGGGGAGGCGGACGCGCTCCTCGCGCGCGGCGACGCGGATCTCGCGCTCGTCGTCGCCGCGGACTCGGCGGTCGAGCGCGCCCGGATCGAGGAGCTCGGCGCGCTCGCGCGCCATCCGTGGGGGCCCGATGGCCTCGAGCCGAGCGAGGCGGCGGTCGCGCTCCTCTGCACGACCCCGGCGCGCGCGGCCGAGCTCGGCCTCGACCCGTGGGCGAGCGTGCTCGCCGTCGGCGTGCGCACGGGCAGCGCGAACGACGACGACGACGAGCCCGTCGACGGCGCCGCGCTCACCGCCATCCTGCGCGACTTGTCCGCCGCGCGCCCGGGCGAGGTGCGCGGGGTCTTCGGCCCGACGCGTGTCGACGCGCTCCGGCGCCGCGAGTGGGACCTGGCACAGGCGCGCACGGCGTCGCTGTGGTCGCCCGAGCTCGTCGCGGCGTGCGCCGACGCCGAGCTCGGCTACCTCGG
>JACRDA010000470.1 GCA_016212965.1 Myxococcales bacterium | reverse complement strand
GCGGGGCGGCAGCCGCCTTCGCCGGGGTGCCCACGCCGACCTTGTCGCGTACGAGCGCGAGAATCGCCTCGTCCGACATGCCGCGAACGTAGCTGACCAACCCCGCCAAGAATGGATCGTTGCCTGCCATCGTTGTCTTCTCCGTGCGATAGGTGAACAAATGCCTAGCTACGAATAAGGAAGGTTGCGGGTCGGGTCAAGCCCATACCGACATGGCGGCGTCGTTTTGGCTCGTTCAGCCGGGATTTCGCGCCGGGCGCGAGGCTCCGGGCGACGGGCACGAGGCTCCAGGCCGGAAAGCCGCGCCTCTGGATCCGCCACGAGCCCACCCTCCGGGTGAATCTCCCGACCCTCACGAGCGCGCGGGTTTCCGCCTGAAGCCCGTAGTCTGGAGCCTGAAGCCTCGCGCGAAGCGCGAAATCCACACGTTCAGCCGGGGTCGGCTTGCGTCGCGAACCCCCAGACGATGGCCTTGACGATCGAGGTTCGGTCGAGGCCGGCGCGCATGGCGTCCGCGATGAGCTCGCTCGCCGTGCCGAGGTGCTCCGGGCGCCAGATCTCGGGGTACGGCGGTGTCGAGCCGGCGAGGTGCCGGGTGAGCGCCACCGGATCCCAGGGCTGCGCACCGCCCGCCCAGGTGCTGCGCGTGAATGCCACCAATCGCTGCCGGATCACGGCCACGGACATCGGATTCACCGCGGCCTGCAGCTCGGCCGCGAGGTCGCGCGCGGAGGAGAAGCGCTCCTCGGGCTTGACGGCGAGCGCGCGGGCGAACCAGGCGTCGAGCGCCGGGGGCAGGCCCGCCACGAGCGCGCTCGCCATCACGAACTTGCCCCGCATGATGGCGAGGCAGTGCTCGTAGTCGTTCTTGCGGTAGAACGGCAGGTGCCGCGTCACCATTTCGTAGGCCACGACGCCGAGCGCCCACAGATCGGAGCGGTGGTCGACGCTGCTCGAGTCGCGCAGCGCCTCGGGGCTCATGTAGGCGATGGTGCCAATCATCGCGCCGGCCTTGGTGACGAAGGAGCCGCCGCCGGTGACCTTGGCGACGCCGAAATCGATGAGCTTCACCCGCAGCTCGCCCTGACTGCGCACCAGGAACACGTTGTCGGGCTTGACGTCGCGGTGGACGATGCCGCGCTCGTGCGCGACGCTGAGCCCCTTGGCGACCTGACTCACGACCTCGGCCACTTCCGGCAGGCTCATCGGGCCACCGTGGTCGATGCGATCGGCGAGGCTCTCGCCGTCGAGGTACTCCATCACGATGTACGGCAGGCCGTCGGCCGTGAGACCCGAGCCGTAGACCTGCACCACGTACGGGCTGGTCGCCCGCTGGATGGCGCGGTCCTCGCGCTCGAAACGGTGCAGAGCCTCCTCGCTGTGCTCGGCGCCGACCTCGTCGGAGACGAACTTCACGACGACCTCGCGCTGCATGCCGAGGTCGCGCGCGATCCACAGCATTCCCATGCCCCCCCGGCCCAAGGGCCGGAGCAGCTCGAGATCGTCTGCGACGCGGTCGCCGGCCGAGAGGCTCACGGCGGAACTCTACCCCAACGGGCCGGGTGTGCGGTAAGGAAGCCCCGGGAACCCGGGCGCGGATTCCCCTTTTCGCGGGCCGACGAAATTGGCGACAATTGCGCGCCATGTCAGCGAACGCCGTCGAGCGCATCGCCGCGCTGCTCGCCCACCCGGAGGCGGAGCGGCGCGCCGCCGCGGCCATCGTGCTCGGCGAGCTCGGCGAGGCGAGTCCCAAGGTGGTGCGGGCCCTGTGCGCCGTCGTGCCGACGGACGGCCCGCTCGTGCAACGGCACGCGCTCGAGGCGCTCGCCGCGCTCGGCGCGGCGGACGCGGCCGAGGTGGTCGTAGCGGCGTGTAGCGCGCGCGATGCCGGGGTGCGCGAGGCCGCGCTCGCCGCGCTCGTGCGACTCGGCAAGGCGGCGCTGCCGGCGCTGAAGGCGCGCATGAAGCAGGCCACGCCGGAGGAGCACCGAGCGCTTGAGGGGGCCCTCGCGCGCCTCGGCGGCAAACAGGCCCTCGGCGCCCTGCTCGCGAGCTTCGACGAGACCGACGACGAGGCAGCGGTGGCGGCGGCCGTGGCGATGCGGCCGCAGATCCGCGAGGCCGACGCGCGCACCCGCGGCGCCTACCTCGCCGAGCTCGAGCGCTTCCTCGCGCGCCGCGGCAAGGAGCCGAGGGCGGCGCGCGAGGCCGAGCGGCGCGACAAGGCGGCCGGCACCACGGGCGCGGTGCGCGCCGCGCTGAAGATGGTGGGCTACCTCGAGGACGAGCGGGCAGCGCCGCTGTTGCTCGAGTTCGCACGCCCCGGGCTACCGGCCGGCGTGCGCCAGGAGGCGCTCATCGCGCTCCGCTTCGCGAGCGCCGGCAAGAAGGCGGACGCCAAGGTCGTCGACGCGCTGGTCAAGGCCGCCGAGGACCCGGACCGCGCGCTGGCGCAGACCGCGCTGATGACGCTCTCGGGACTGTCCGTGGCCCCCGGAGCCGCGGGCCGGCTCGCCACGCTGCTCCGCCACCCCGAGGAGGCGCGCGCGGCCGCGGTGGCCGAGATGCTGGCGCGGCGCGACGACGAGGCGTCCGCGGAGGCCCTCGTGGCGGTCGTGGCCCAAGCGGAGCCGCGCCGGGCGGCGCTCGCGGCGCACGCGCTCGCGCACCGCGACGACGCGGCCGGAGCGCTCGCGGCGGCCCTCACCGCGTGCGAGGACGCCGAGCGCGCGCGCCTCATCGCGGATCTGCTCCGACCGCTCGCGAGCCAGCTCTCCGCCGCCGCGGGCAAGAAGCTCCTCGACCACGCGCTCGAGCGCCTCGCCCGCGGCGACCGAGGCTGGGAGGCGACGCTCGAAGTGGCGCGCGACGCCGCGCCGGTACTCACGGCCGAGCGGCTGCGCGACCTCGCGCAGAAGCTCGGCCGCAGCAAGCCGGAGCGGGCGACCCAGATCCTGCGCCTGCTCTGCCGGAGCGAGCTCGCGACGGACGCGGACCGGTGGGCGCTCGCGCAGGGCGAGCTCCAGCGGAGCCCGAAGGACGTGGCGCGCGCCGCGCGCGAAGGGGACGAGGCGCTCGCGCTCGTGGCGGGCCTCCTGCGCCGCGGCTTCGACCTGCTCGCGGCGCTGCGCCGCGACAAGAGCGCCGACCTCGACACGCTCTACTACCTCGGCTTCCATTTCGCGGAGCACGGCGAGCCGGCGGGCAACGCGCTGCTGCGGCTCGTCGTCGAACGCGCCGGCCGGGCGAAGATCGGCCGCATGGCCCGCAACAAGCTCGAGCTCGCGGGCGGCGCAGACGACTGACGTTGCGGAACGACCCGCAGAGAAGAGCCGGGGCGTTTGCGAAGCGGCGGCCACTGGGCTAGCGTCGCGCCGCCATGGGCACCGTTGCGTTCTACGGGCTCGCCGCGCTCTGCCTCGCCTCGGCCGCGGTCGTCGCCTTCTCGAAGAACATCATCCACTCGGCCCTCGCGCTGCTCGGCACCTTCCTCGGCGTCGCCGGCCTGTACGTGATGCTGCGCGCCGATTTCATCGCGGCGACGCAGGTGCTCGTCTACGTCGGCGGCACGCTCACCCTCATCCTCTTCGCGGTCATGCTGACGGCCAAGATCGAGGAGATGAAGGTGTCGAACCCGAGCCAAGGCCTCGTCGCGGGCTTCGCGCTCGTGACGGGCGTGCTCCTCATCCTCGGCAAGGTCGCGACCACGGCCAGCACCTGGGTGGACCGGAAGCCGGCCACCACCACGAACCCGTCGACGGCGCGGCTCGGGCACGCGTTTCTCGACGACTACCTCTTGCCGTTCGAGGTGGGCTCGGTGGTGCTGCTCGCGGCCATGATCGGCGCCGTGGTGCTGGCGCGCCGCGCCGTGCGGCGCGAGTGGGAGCGGGAGTAGGACCCATGGAGATCGGGCTGTTCCACTACCTCACCGTCGCCGCGGTGCTGTTCGGCCTCGGCCTGCTCACGGTGATGACGCGCCGCAACACCGTGGGCATCCTGCTCGGCGTCGAGCTCATCCTGAACGCCGCGGCACTCAACTTCATCGCCTTCGACCACTTCGTCGTGGGCGGCGTGAGCGGTCAGGTGTTCACGGTGTTCATCATCGTGCTGGCGGCGAGCGAGGCCGCCATCGCGCTCGCCATCGTGCTCAACGTGTACCGGAACTACCGCAGCATCATGGCCGACAAGCTGACCTCGCTGCGGCACTGACGGCGGGCGCGGTGCGCCCGCCCGGTCGCTCACTCGTCGGTGGGTGGCTCGGCGAGGCCCACCTGCGAGGCCCGCTCCTTCTCGAGCTCGCGCGTCTGACGCATCAGGGCGCGCCACTGGTCGCGCGACAGCTCGGGGTAGATGTAGTCCCCCTCGAAGTTCGTGTGGTGCAGCATGAGCCGCGCCGTCTCGAAGATGATGGGCGCAATCTCCTCGGGGCGCTCGGTCGCGCCGAGCGCCTGGCGCAGCTCGCGCAAGCGGCGGTGGTGCTTGCCGCACACCGCCACCTCCGCCTCGAGACCGTGGTCCTTGAGCAGGGGGAAGATGAAGTCCTCCTCGTAGACCATGTGGTTCTCGAGCGGCCCTTGCATGAACGCGAGCAGGCGCGTGCGCTCGGCCGCGGCGGCCGCCACGCTGGTGCGCGCCTCGTCCATCAGCGTCCGCGCCATGGAGCGCGCCTGATCCTCTTCTTCGAACAGCGCTGCCAACATGCGGTCGAACTCGACGGGCATGGGCGTCGCTTAGCACGAAGCCGCGGGCACCACGATGCGCACCGTCAAGGGCGCGGCCGGTCCGCCTCGGCGTGCCCGCCGGCGGTGGGGCTCAGCGCTCGGCGCGGGCGAGCTCGGAGAGCCGGGTCACGAGCCCGTTGGCCACGATCCCGAGCACCTGCTTCTCGAGCTTGGCGCGCTCCTCGGGCCGGCCGCCCATGCGGATGCGCGAGCGGGCGCCCTGCCCGCCGCCGATGCGCGCGACGACGGTGCAGCTCAGCCGCAGGACACCGTCGCCGCGCTCCCAGTCGAAGTGCGTGACGCGCGCGCTGAGGACGAGGTGCCGGCCTTTGCCCCACTTGGCGTGCCGGCTGGCGCGCCGCAGCGCCGCGCGCAGGCGCTCGCCCACGCGCTTCGCGTCCTCGCCCGAGCGGACCTCGACGCTCGACCAGAGCACCCGCGACTCGGCGGCGGCGACCCGCGGCGCGAGTGCCCCCGCGAGGAGCGCGAGCAGAAAGACGGCGAGGCGTACCGGGTGCACCTGGGCACGCTACGCCGCGTGGGTCGCGCGGGCCAAGCAACCGCCACCCTCGCGGGCCTTTGCGCTATGTAGTGGGAATGCGTCCGGTCTCGAGTCCCCTCCGCGCCCGCCTTCCCCGGCCTCCGCGCGCGCTCGGCGCGCTCGCGGCGGCGCTCGTCGGCCTCGGCGCGGGCGAGGTGGCGGCCGCGCCGCGCTGGACCGGGGCGACGGTGGACGAGACCGTGGATCGGGCCTTCGAGGCCGCCCGGCAAGAGGGCCCGGACGCGCTCGCGCGCCTCGTCCTCGCCGCGGCGATGCACCAGGAGGCGAGCCACGGCAAGGTCCGCGAGGGCCTGCTCGCGCTCGGCGCCGGCGCTTCGCCGCTCGCCCACGAGGCGCGCTGGCGCGGGCGCGTGCTCGAGCCGGCCGCGGCGAACGAGAGCTGGCGCGGCGACGTCGATCTCGGGCGCGACGGCCCCGTCGACGCCGGGGGCATGGTCACGAGCTACGCGATTCTCGGGCCCTTCGAGGACACGGGCGGAGGCCTTGGCCGCCGCGAAGGCCCGGAGCGCGCCGACCACGACTTCACGCGCGCCGACTTCTCGTGGGGCACCTTCGAGGTGCGCTACCGCCGCAGCCTGCCGGCCTCGGTGACGGCGCGGGGCCTGCCGCTCGACCTCTACGTCGCGCCGCGCAAGGAGTCGTGCAGCTACCTGTCGAGCCTCGTCACCGTCCCGCCCTCGGCGACGAACGGACTCACGCTCCACGTCGCCGCCTCGGGCGCGTTTCGCGCCACCTGGGACGGAGCGGACGTCGTGACCGGCGAGGAGGTGCAGCCGAAGCTCGTGCTCGATCGCGCCGCCGTGCGCCTCGCGACGGGCGCCGGGGCCCACGTGCTCACGCTCAAGGTCTGCACGGCGGCCCTGCTCGACGCCGGGCGCGTACGCGTCCACTTCGCCGACGCCGAGGGGCGGCCGGTCGCGGTCGCGACGAGCTCCGATCTCGCGGCGCTCCAGGCCGCGCGCGCGTGCGAGCCACCGACCACGAGCGCCGAGCGCGTGCCGACCCTGCTCGAGCAGACGCTCGCCCTCGGCGACGCGCCGAGCCTCACGCAAAGGCTGGCCGCGGCGGTGGTCCGCTCGCTCGGGGGCGCGGAGAACCTCCGCAGCGCCCAGGCGCCGGGCCTGCTGGATCACGTCGCAGGGGCCGCCGACACGACCGCGGACGAGCTCGGGCTCGCCGCGACCCTGTCGCAGTTCGGCGCCAACCGCAGCGGCTGGCTCAACCAGGCGCTCGAGCGCGCGCGCGACGCGGGTGACGAGGCCACCGTGAGCTTCAGCCTGCGCGCCCTGACGCGCTCGCGCCTCGGCGCGCAGCTGTCCGATCTGGCCCACGCCACGCTGGGACAGCTGGCGCCCGGCCGCGCGCGCGACCCCGAGGCGCGCCTGCTCCGGGCGCGCGTGCTGCTCGGGCTCGGCGGCAGTGGCCTGCGCGAGCAGGCGCTGCGCGATCTCGTGGCGCTCTCCGAGGAGCAGGGCGACCGGACGCCGCTCGCCACCTGGCGCACGCTCGCGCAGCTCACCGAGCGCACGGACCCCATGCAGCACCTGGCGCTCCGCCAGCGGCTCGCGGCGCTGCAGCCGGACGCCTTCGACCCCGCCTACGTCGCGGCCTTCGAGCCGCTCGGCGCCGCGGAGGTCGTGCGCGCGGCCCGGCGCGTGCTCTGCCTGCAGAGCGACGGGCGCCAGGTCGCGTCGATCGCCGGGCGCCTGCTCGACGCGGGCCGGCGCCGTGCCGCCGCCGAGGCCTACGCGCTCGCGGCGGCGCTGTCGCCCAACCTCGCCGACGCTCACCGCGGGCTCGGGCACGCGCTCTACGCGCTCGGCGCGCCCGCGAACGACGAGCGGGCGAGGGCGGCGCTCGATCGGGCGCGCGCCCTGAAGCCAGGCGACGCGGGCGTGGCGGCCGAGATCGACTACCGCAAGACCGAGGTCGAACAAGGGGCGCGGCCGCGCCCGCGGGACGAGGCGTACCTCGAGCCGCCCGCGACGTTCCTGACGCGCGGCAAGCAGCGACCGGCCCGGGTGGGGCTCGAGTTCGAGCGCGAGCTCCACTGGCGTCGGGTCGTGACCTTCCACGAGGACAAGCGGGTCTCGCAGCTCATGCACTACGCGCGCGAGATCGTGGTGGAGCCGCGCACCGAGGGCGAACGCTACGAGCGCTTCCCGGCGCGCGGGCCGCAGACCGAGCTCGTCCTGGCGCGCGTGCACCGCACGGACGGCAGCGTCGTCGGCCCGCAAGAGCAGGACGCGAGCGGTCCGCGCGTGCTCTGGCCCAAGCTCCACACCGGCGACGTGGTCGAGGTGGCCGTGCGCACCTGGACGCCCGGTCCGGTCGGCCGCCGGGGCGACGCGCCCTTCTACTTCATCGATTACGTCGGCTCGACGGACGACCGCCCGGTGCTCTACAACGAGGTCGTGATCGACGCGCCCGTCGGTCAGCCTCTGCCCTTCGACGTGCTCGGCGGCAAGCCCGACAAGCGCGAGGACCACGAGGACAACGGGCGGCGCGTCACGCGGCTCGCCTGGGAGGCGCCGCCGGTGGTGCCGGCCGAGCCCTTCGCGCCACCCCTGTCGGAGCGCCTGCCGGTCGTCGTCGGCTCGGCCTTCCCGAGCTGGGAGGTCTTCCTCGGCTGGTACCGCGGCGCGACCGCGGGCTTCACCGAGCCCGACGAGCAGATCCGCCGCCTGGCCGAGAAGCTCACGGCGGGCGCGACGAGCCGCACCGACAAGGTCGAGCGCCTGTTCGACTTCGTGGCCGACGACATCCGCTACGTGAACTTCGTGTCCGGCGAGTGGTGGCTGCCCAATCGCCCCCAGCAGCTGCTCGCGCGGCGGCAGGGCGACTGCGACGACAAGGCGATGCTGCTCATCAGCCTGCTGAAGGCGGTCGGCATCCAGGCGACCGAGGTGCTGATGCAGACGCGCCACACCTCCCAGCCGTCGATCCTGCGCAGCGAGGCGGTCGCGGTCCCGATGTTCGACCACGGCATCATCTACCTGCACGGGGACGGCCAGTCGCCCGGGCGCTACCTCGACGCGACGAGCCCGGAGAGCCGCATCGGCCCCCTGCCGTCGATGGACTCCGGCGCCATGGCGCTGTTCGTCGAGCCCGTCCCGGGGATGCCCGCCGCGGCGCGGCCGATCGACACGCCGGCGGCCGGCGTGGGCGAGCACGGCTCGGAGTCGCGGCTGCGCCTCGAGCTGCGCGCCGACGGCGCCGGCACCCTCACGGCGAGCGAGCGTCACACGGGCGACCTCGCGTTCATGCTGCGCCACGCCCTGCGCCAGCCCGACGCGCGCGCGCAGTGGGTCGAGCAGCACCTCGTGTCCGACTGGTTCCCGGCGGCCAAGGTGGCGCCCGACGTGAGCTTCGACACGAGCCTGCCGGCGGGCGCGGCCCTGCTCGGCTACCACGCGGACGTGGCGGCCCTCGCGCGCCGCGAAGGCGAGGAGCTCATCGTGACGGCCGCCTCCAGCATGCCGTTCACGACCCGGCTCGCGCCGCTCGTCGAGCGCACCCAGCCCGTGCTCCTGCCGATGCAGCTCGCGCCGCGGCGTTACACGAGCGAGATCGAGATCGTGCCGCCCGACGGCTTCGAGCTCGCCCCGCTGCCGCCCGACGTGCCCGAGCAGACCTCGCCCTTCGGCACGGTGAAGCTCGTGTACGAGCCCGGCAAGAAGAAGGACACGGTCGTCTTGCGGCGCGAGGTCGGCATCGTCCAGGGCCGCATCCCGGTCGCGGACTACAAGGCCTGGCGCGCGTGGCTGCAGGGCATCGACCGCATGATGCAGCTGGGGGTGCGCTTCGTGCCCAAGGGGAAGAGGGGTTAGGGGCTAGGGGCTAGGGGCAGAGACGCCCGGCGAGCGGCAATCCCACCACGCCGTCGCCGAAGGACGGACCCCGTAGACGTAGACGTTGACGTGGTCGTTGACGTGGACTTTGACGGCGACGTCTACGTGGACTTGGACGACCCGCGGTTGACGGCTCTCCGATCATCTTCGAGAGCATCGCGACGACAGCCCTTTTCTCTCTGCCCCTTGGCCCTTGCCCCTTACCCCTTGCCCCTTGCCCCTCCCACAAGTGCCACCACGTCGTCCGGCAGCTCGCTCTCGACCGCGAAGGCCTCGATGCGTGCGTCGCCCGCGTAGGCGAGCCGGCTCGCGTGCAGGGCCTGGCGCGTGAGGCCCGGGACTCGCGCCCCGCCGTAGAGCTCGTCGCCGGCGATCGGGTGACCGAGGGCCGCGAAGTGGGCGCGGATCTGGTGGCGAAACGCACGTGCGGCGCGCGCCTCGACGAGGGCCCAGTCGCCGACGCGCCGCCGCACCTCGTAGTCGGTGCGCGCAGGGCGGAGCTCGACGTCGCGCTCGCGGCCCGGGTGGCCCTCGGGCCACGCGCGCGTGCGGGCCCGGTCCTTGCCGGTACCCGCCGAGAGCGGCACCTCGATGCGGCCGCGGGCCGCGAGCCCCTCGGCGCGGCACACGAGCAGGTAGCGCTTGTCGAGCGCGCCCGCCTCGAGCAGGCCGCGCAGGGCCGCGAAGGCCTGCGCCGAGCGCGCCGCGAGCACGAGGCCGGAGGTGCCGGTGTCGAGCCGGTGCACGAGGCCGGGCTCGCGCGGCGAGAAGCCGACGCCCTGCATCTCCGGGTAGCGCGCCACGAGCGCGTTGGCGAGCGTGCCCGTCTCGCCGGGCCGCAAGGGGGCGGTCGGCTGGCCCGCCGGCTTGTCACAGACGACGAGGAGCTCGGTCTCGTGCACCACCGTGAGGGCCAGGGCGGGCTCGGGCACGGCCGCGAGGCTCGGCGCCGCGAGCTCGGCGCGCACGACATCGCCGGTCCGGCAGGCGTCGCCCTTGCGTGGGCGGTGCGTGCGCCCGTCGCGGGTCAGGACGACCTGGCCGGCCGCGACGAGCGAGCGCGCGCCGCTCCGCCCGAGCCACGGCACCGCGCGGGCGAGCAGCTTGTCGAGCCGCTCGCCGTCCTCGGCCGGCAGCACGGCGAAGGTCACATCGCCCGGGCCGCGGCGGCTGCTACCAGAGCTCGCCACGGAGCACCACTCCCGGTACGGGGCGCCCGTCGGCCGACTCGCCGAGCACCGTCGGCTCGGGCAGCTGCCAGCGCGCGACGATGTCCGCGGGCCCGCTCCGGGCGGCCTCGGCCGCCTCGGGCTCGGTCGGCTCGCCCTCGGTGGGCGTGTCGGGCTCCGAGAGGAAGCCCGCGAGCAGGCCGCCGGCGAGCATGCCCGCGCCGGTGGCGCCGACCCAGCCCCGCACCTCGAGCTTGCTCGGCTCGGCGAAGAGCAAGGGGCTCGCCGCCGAGGCGCCCGCGAGCCCACCGAGCACGATCCCGAGGTCGACCGTGAGCATCCGGAGCGCCGGAAGCTCGGGCACGTGGATCGCGGTCGTGGCGGCCACGAGCCAGCCCGCGGCGGCGCCGTAGCCCATGCCGGCGAGCGGCATCGCCTCGACCGAGCCGTCGACCGCGACCTGCACGAGTCCGCCGGAGAGCACGCCGAGCGCGCCGCCCGAGTGGGCGAGCACGGCGCCACCCTCGCGCATCGGGTGGGGCAGCGTGGCGACGGCCGCGAGCGTGACGCCGGTCGTCGACGCGACGAGCCCGAAGCTCCAGGCCTCGCTCGCGTCGGATCCCGAGCGGCCCGCGAAGCGCCCGCCGTAGATGAGGTGTCCGGCCACCGCGGGCCACCACGCGCCGGCGGCCAGGTACCAGGCGTCCCCGACACCGAGGTCCCACTCGTCGGCGATGATGACGGCGGAGCCGAGGCCCACCCCGGCGCCGACGGCCATCAGCGGGAAGAGCAGGCGCGGGTCGTCGCTGCGCGCCGAGCGCTGGATCGAGTAGCCGATGAAGCCACCGAGGGCCGTGCCGTGAGCGACGAGCACGGCGCGACCGGGACTCTTGTCGGGCTCGCCCTCCGGCTCGCCTGCGCCGGGGCGAGGGCGAGGGGCGGGCCGCGGCGGCGCCTCGCTCGCGACGTCGCGCAGCATCGAGGCGGCGCGCACCACGGCGTCGTCGTAGGCCACCCGCTCGATGCGGTAGGCGAGGTTGCGCGCCCCGGGACGCGCCGCGACGAGACGCAGCTCCACGGGCTCGCCGCGGTCGGCCCCGAGCGCGACCAGCGGCTGGATGACGAGGAGCTTCCGCGCGCGCGCGAGGTCCGCGAGGTCGAGCTCGCCGATCTCGCGCTCGCGCAGGGCTGCGCCCTCGGCCACGTCGACGAGCAGGCCGAGATCCTGGGCGGTGTCGCTGAGCTCCGTGTCGAGCGCGAGGCGCAGAGCGTCGGCGCCGCGCCAGCGCTTGCCGGTGATCTTCACGGGCAGCACGAGCGCCGCGACGCCTTCGGTCGGCGTCGCCGCGGGCGCGTCCAGCGCCGCCGGTGACTCGGGCGCCGCGGGCTCCGCGGGTGCTTGCCCGCCCGCGCCGTCGCCCGGCTCGTCCGGCGCGACCGGCTGCGCGCGGGCGGGCAGCGCAGCGCATGCGCACAGGACGGCGGCCACCGCGGCGCTCGCGCGGCACGCCCGGCGACCAGCGCGGCAGCGGGACCCACGCGAAGCCTCCCTTCGCGATCGCCTCTCGCCCGCTCGCGCGTGCACGGTCCTCAGAACATGACGGCTGCGGACGTGAAGATCGAGAAGGTGTTGACCTGGTCGACGTAGAAACGCCGCCCGACGGCGTTGACGGAGGGGCGATAGGCCGGGTTCGGCAGGCCGCTCGCGCTGACGCCGAACAGCGTGCCGCTGGCGTCGTATTGCGCCGTGCCGCTGTGGCACGGGCCCGCTTCGCCGACGCCCTTGCCGTTGAGGTCCGGGTTGCAGGGCTGGTCGTGACTGATGCCGTGGGCCTGGTCGAACTGGTAGCCGAGGCCGAGGTTCAGACGGAACAGCTCGGCCGCGCGCCAGCTCACCGAACCGCTCACCTTGTAGCGGCCATGCGCCTCGACGACCGAGAGCCCGGTGAAGTAGGTCTTCTCGGAGTTGGTGTCGATGACGCTCGCCGTCTCGGCGCCGTCGCAGGTGGCGAGACTGTTGACGTTCGTGCACCCGGTGAAACGCGCCCACGTGGGCTTGCGCAGCGACCCCGCGTCGCTCGAGCCGAGCGCGTCGAAGAGCTCGGAGTAGTCACGCCCCTCGGACCGGTACTGGCCGTCGAAGCGCACGTTGAACGTGAGGCGGCCGAAGTTCTCGCGATCCTCCCAGGGGTGGATCATCATGCCGAGCGTGACGCCGCCCATGATGGGCGGGTGATTGACGATGGCGCCCTCGAGGTCCGTCGCCCCGTAGAGGTTGTCGCCCATCTGGAACTCGAACAGGGCGTTGAACCCGCCGTAGGGCTCGACGTACTTGATGCGCTTGCTCATCAAGGTGTGGATCTCGAGCCCGACCGTGCCGCGGCTCACCCCCGCCGTGCGGGAGCTGTCCGCCTCGATGCCCTCGTGGCCGCCGTCGAACAACCCGTTGCGGTTGATGTCCATCGCATCCGCGCACTCGACCTGGCCGGCCTTCGGGTTCTTGGTGCAGGGCCGCATCGCCTTGCCGGCGTTGAGCCGCGTCTCCAAGCCGAGCAGCCAGGTCGGCTTGGTCGTGTCGCGTTGCTGGTTGAAGATGTCGAGGTCGAGCCCGAGTGCCACGAACTCGATGCCGCTGCGCGCCGGGGCCTCGAAGGGCAGCGTGAAGAGCTGCTCGCCGCGGGCGCCCGCGAGGGCGGTGTCGGCGCGCGTCGCGCTGTTGTTCGTGTCGACGATGCGCCGGGCGTTGTTCAGGATGACCGGCAGCCGCGCGTAGAACGAGAAGTCGTGGTAGATGCCGAAATCGAGGCGCGGGGTCAGGCGCGAGGTCTGCTCCTTGTACTTGCCGACGAGGAGCTGACGGCTCGTGAAGCCGCCGGTCGTCAGGCCGGGCTCGAAGATGGCGGTCTCGCGCATGAGACGCGCCTCCTTCGCCTGGTACTCGAAGCCGAGCGTGAACCAGAAATCGTAAGGATCATCGCCGTCGAAGGCGTCGGCCACATCGACGACCTCACCCGGCTCGAGCATGATCCGCGGGCGCTCGTCGTCGGCGCGGGCGGGCGCGGCGGCGAGCAGGACCGCGAGCGCCGCAAGCGGGGTCGCGACCAGCGTGCGTCTTCGACTGCGCATGATTCCGTGAAGCGACGCTAGCGGTCCCCGCCCCACGTTGTCAACGCGCGTCGACGCCCGGGGTCACCGGCGTTTCTTGGCGGCCGCTTCCTCGAGCCGGCGCCGGTACTCCTCGCGCAGCTTGTCGAGCTCCTGCTGCAGGTCTCCGCCGGGCTCGACCGGCTCCGTGACCGGGATGCCGCGGAAGCCGGGAGTGGCCCCCGGACCCATGGGAACGGTGCGGTGCGCGACCGGCGCGGGCGTCGCCGGCGGCTGCGAGCCGGCCGGGCCGGGCGGCTGCGGCGGGGCCGGGGGCGCGGGCACGCCGCCAGGGGGGGTGGCCTGCGGCGGAGGCGGGGGGGCCGGCCTCGGTGCCGAGGGCGCGCCGAGCGACACCTTGGTCGCGAGCGGGGGTGCCGCCCCGAGGATCTGCGCCGCGGGTCGGAGCAGGGGCGACTGCTGATCGGGCCGACTCCTCAGGGTCTCGTTGAAGCGCGGCTGCGGCGGGTCCGGCCGACGCAGGGTGACGGCTCCCGAGTCGGCGAGCGGACCGGGCGGCTCGGCAGGCGGCTCCGTCGGGGGCACCATGGGCGGAGTGGGGCCCGCGCCCGGCGGGCCGCGCGTGGCGAGCCGGGGCGTCAGGGGGGCGTCCTCCGCCTCGGCATCGGGGGGCGTCGAGTCACCCTGCGGCCGCGTGCCGTCGCGCCGGGTGACGGCGTCGTGGCGGACGACCTCGTCGTCGTCGCGCCCGCCAATCGCATCCGCCTGCGCCGTGATGGCGGCGCCGCGAGCCGACAGCACGCCGAGGTGCACGGCCGACGTGCGGTCGCCGTCGCCGCGGAACCCCAGGCGCAGGGCGCTCGTGGAGGGCGGCTGCGCGAACGGGTCGGCCTCTTCACCCGACGGCACCTCGGAGCTGAGCGACTCGGCGTCGAGCTCCTCGCGCGCCTCCGAGAGGTCGCGCGACGTGGCCTCGAGCCGGTTCGCGAGCACGCCCACGAACTGCCACAGGAGCTTGACCGCCACCCGCGGGTCCGTGCGGATGACCTCGAAGAAGCTCTCGCGCTTGAGGGTGATGAGCTCGCTCGGCTCGACCGCCGTCACGGTGGCCGAGCGCGCCCCACTGCGCAACAGAGCCATCTCGCCGAAGTGGTCGCCCGGGCCGACGAAGCCGAGCACCGAGCTGCCGTGCGTGATGTTCAGCCGCCCGGTGAGCACGATGAAGAGCTCGTCGCCCGGCTCGCCCTCGCGCACCACGGCCTCGCCCGGCTCGAACGGGCGCACGTCGGCGAGCTGCATGATGTTGAGCAGCTCGCGGTCGTCGAGCTTCTGGAAGAGCGGCATGTGCGCGAGCGCCTCGCGCTTGAGCCGCAGCTGCCGGGCGCGCAGCGTGTCCCGCGCGTCGCCGCGCCCGAGCCGCACCAGGATGGCGGTGATGTTGTCCTTGCCGCCCTTGCCGTTCGCGAAGTCGATGAGGCCGCGCACCGCCGCCTCGCCGTCGGGCACCGAAAGGAGCGTGCGGGCCGCGTCGGGGTCGCCGAAGTAGCCGGTGAGCCCGTCCGAGGCGAGGAGGAACTGGTCGGCCGGCAGGATCTCGAGCGACAGGGTGTCCACCTCGGCACGCTCGTAGACGCCGACGGCGCGCGTGATGGCGTTGCGCCGCGGGACCCGCTCGACCTCCGCGGCCGTCACGAGCCCGGCGCGGACGAGCTCGTTGCCGACCGTGTGGTCCTCGGTGACCTGGTGCAGCGAGCCCTGGCGGTCGAGGTAGATGCGGCTGTCGCCCACGTGGGCCACGAAGGCGTACGCGTCGAGCAAGAGCAGCGCCGAGAGGGTCGTGCCCATGCCGCGCCGGCTCGCATCCTGCTGCGCCTCGGCGTGGATCTTCTGGGAGGCGCGCTGCACGGCGTGGTCGAGCAGGGACAGGACGTACTTGACCGACACCTCCGAGCGCGTGCCCTTCTCGGCGCGGTCGCGCAGCGCCTCGCGCTCCTGGGCGAGCTCCTGGTGGACGGTGCGGACGGCCATGGCGCTCGCCACCTCGCCGGCGGCGTGCCCCCCCATGCCGTCGCACACCATGAAGAGCCCGATGTCGCGGTCGACGAGGAAATTGTCCTCGTTGTGGGCGCGCTTTCGTCCCACGTCCGTGGCGGCGAAGAACTCGATATCGCTCGACAGGCCCATCGATTGTGCCGACCTTCGACCTATACCACGCCGCCGCGCTGGCGCAGCACCTCGCGCGCTCGACCTCAGCCCGCCGGCACGATGGCCGCGAGCATGCGGCCGCTCACCTGTCCGTCGCGCCGGTAGGAGTGAAAGCGCACGGCATCGCACACCGTGCAGCCCCGCACCTGATCGACCGCGCGCACGCCGCAGGCCTCGAGCTGCGCGGTGACGATGGCGCGCAGATCGACGTGCGGGCGCGCGCCCTCGACCGCGGGCGGCACGACGGCCGCCGCGCCGAGCGGGCTCGCCGCCGCGAGCGACGCGGCGACCTCCGGCCCGACCTCGAAGCAGCAGGGCTCGATGTGGGGGCCGATCGCGGCCACGAAGCCGCCGGCAGCGGAGCCCGTCAGGCTCCGCAGGGCCTCGACGCCGGCCCGCACCGCCCCGCGCACGACGCCACGCCAGCCGCCGTGGATGGCGGCCACGGCGCCGCTCGCCCGGTCCCCGAGGAGCACCGTGGCGCAGTCGGCCATGCGCACCCCGCAGGCGAGCCCGAGCGCCCGACTGAGGACGATGTCCCCTTCCTCGGCACGGACCAGGGCCGCGTCCTCGGCGCGCGTGACGACACGAGCGTCGGTGCCGTGCACCTGGCTGAGGAAGTAGATGCGCTCCGGCGGGACGGCGAGCACGAGGGCCGCGCGCGCGAGGTTCTCGCGCACCCGCGCGAGCGTGTCGCCGGTGCCGGTCGAGAAGTTGAGGCTCTCCCAGGGCACCGGGCTCGTGCCGCCCTGCCGCGTGAAGAAGGCGTGCCGGAACCCGGCTCCGTCGAGCAGCTCGCTGTGGAGGGCGATCGTCATGACCCGGAACCTCGGGCGGCACGGCGGCGGCGGCAACCGTCGTCTTGTCCCCCGGTTTTCGCGAGGCCCCGCCGTCGGCCGGGCGATCATGCGCAGTCTCAACTCCGCTCTTATCGACCGTTCGCGGTGCGTGCTAGCTTGACGCTCCCCATGACGTCGCCCGCCGCCGCGCCCGACCGCTACATCGGCCGGGAAATCTTGAACGGGCAGTTCAAGATCCTGAAGAAGATCGGCACCGGCGGCATGGGCGCGGTCTATCAGGCCCTGCAGCCCGAGATGAACCGCATGGTGGCGGTCAAGATCCTCCACTCCAAGCTGAAGGCTCGCAAGGACCTCGTGTCGCGCTTCCGCCGCGAGGCACGCGCGATGAGCCACCTCAGCCACCCGAACACGGTCAAGGTCATGATGTACGGCGAGCTCGAGCAGGGCGAGCTCTACATCGTGATGGAGTTCCTCGAGGGGCGGAACCTGAACCAGATCGTCCGCAAGACCGGTCCCATGCCGGTCGAGCGCGCCATCCCGGTGCTCATCCAGGTGTGCGGCGCCCTGCAGGAGGCGCACGAGCTCGGCATCATCCACCGCGACCTGAAGCCGGAGAACATCTTCCTCACGAACTCGGCGGGGCTCACGGACTTCGCGAAGGTGCTCGACTTCGGCCTCGCGAAGGTGACCGAGCGCGAGCTGCGACCGGGCAGCATCATGCTGACCCAGGAGGGCATGGTGTTCGGCACGCCCGAGTTCATGTCGCCGGAGCAGGCCCAGGGTCGGGTGCTCGACGCGCGCAGCGACATCTACTCGCTCGCGATCATCCTCTACGAGGGGCTCACGGGCAAGCTGCCCTTCGACGCCAAGACGTCGATGGAGCACATCCAGATGCACGTGATGAAGCAGCCGATCCCGCTCGACGAGCGGGTCCCCGGCAAGACCTTCCCCCCGGGGCTCGGCGCGGTGATCGCCCGCGCGCTCGCCAAGGACCCCGCCGCTCGGTACGCGAGCGCCACCGAGTTCGCCGACGCGTTGCGACCCTTCGCCCCGGCGACGCCGGCCCAGCTGGCCTCGGCCGCGGCGCGCGCGGCCGCGCCGCATGGCCCCCCACCCTCGGCCGTCGAGGCGAACGCCGTCGCCCCGGCTGCCCCGCCCTCCCAGGGCGGCGCGCGCGCGCTGCCCCCCACTGCGGCGATGGCGGCCGTGCCCGCGGCGCCGGGGTCGTATCCGCAGGGCCAGCCTCCCGCGGTGCGGTCGGCCACCGCCACCGTGCCCATGGCGGCGGTCGCCCCACGCAAGCCGGCCAGCGGGACGAAGCTCCTGCTCGTCGCGATCGTGTCGGTCATCGTGGGCGTCTTGGCGACGATCCTGGTCCTGAAGCTCATCAAGTGACGAGACGCCGCCGCCCGCCGACCGGCCGATTGCGCTCCCCAGTGAGGACCGCTAGCATGCAGGGCCCAGGACGTACCTGCGCAGGTGGGCCATGCTTCCGGGGGTTGCCGTGAACGCAGGGCAGTCGACGAACACACTCGGGAAGTACCGCCTCATCGCCGAGCTCGGGCGCGGGGGGATGGCCGAGGTCTACCTGGCGATCGTCGCCGGACCGGCGGGCTTCAACAAGCTCCTGGTCGTCAAGTGCATCCGTCTGCACCTGGCCGAGGACCCGGATTTCCTCGCGATGTTCCTCGACGAGGCGCGACTCGCCGCGCGCCTGAACCACCCGAACATCGTCCAGACCATCGAGGTCGGCAACGCCGACGGCCGCTACTTCATCGCGATGGAGTACCTCGAGGGCCAGCCCCTCAACCGCGTGCTGCACCGCATCGGACGCGAGCAGCTGCCGCTCGGCTCGCACCTGCGCATCCTGGTCGAGGCGCTGGCCGGCCTGCACCACGCCCACGAGCTCACCGACTACGACGGCACGCCCCTCGGCGTCGTGCACCGCGACACCTCGCCGCACAACACCTTCGTCACCTACAGCGGCCAGGTGAAGGTGGTCGACTTCGGCATCGCCAAGGCGATGAACTCGAGCGCCGAGACGCGCACGGGCGTCCTCAAGGGCAAGGTCGCCTACATGTCGCCGGAACAGGCGCAGGGCGACAAGGTGGACCGCCGCGCGGACGTCTACTCCGCCGGCGTGCTGCTGTGGGAGGCGCTCGCCGCGCGCCGCATGTGGAAGGGCCAGAGCGACATCGTGGTCCTGAACCAGCTGCTCTCCCCAACGGCCGAGGTGCCGCCCCCGAGCAGTGTCCGGCCCGTGCCGCAGCGGCTCGAGCAGATCTGCATGCGCGCGCTCGCGCGCGACCGCGACCGGCGCTACGCGACGGCGCTCGAGCTCGGGCGCGACCTCGAGGACGCCATGGACGCGCTCGGCATGCGCGGCAGCACGCGCGAGGCGGGCGAGCTCGTCGGGCGCGAGTTCGCCGACGAGCGCGGCAAGATCAAAGGCATCATCGAGGAGCAGATCCGCAGCGCCAGCGACATGTCCACGGGCGAGTAAAAGAACCTGCGCATCCCGCTGCTCATCGACCCGCACGAGCGCGGCTCGATCTCGACGAGCGGGCCCGAGGGCTCGCCCGTCAGCGCGGTCGTCGTGAGCGACGGCGGCCAGGTGCTGCGCACGGTCCCGGTCCACTCGAGCGCGCCGCCCCGGAGCGAGCTCGGTACGGCGACGGACGGTGCCGTCACGCGCAGCATGCCCTCCGGCGAGCCGGGGGCGCCGCGGCGCGGGCGGGGCGCGCTCATCGGCCTCGCCGCCGGCAGTGCCGTGGCGGCCGGAGGAGTCCTCTACTTCGTGACGCGCGCGCCGGCGGGGCCCGCGAGCGAGGCCCCCGCCACGGCCGCCGCGGCGGCGAGCGCGCCCGCGACGGTGCCCGCCCCGGTCGAGAGCACCGCTCGGGGCGCCCCGGCGAGCCCGGCCCCGCCCGGAGCCGAGATCGAGCTGCGCGTCGACGCGACCCCGGCGACCGCCAAGATCTACCTCGACGGCAAGCTGCTCGACGGCAACCCGGCGACGTTCCGCACGCGCGCGGCCGACGGCGAGCACGAGGTCCGCGCCGAGGCGGACGGCTACGAGGCGAAGACCCGCAGGGTGGCGCTCGACCGCAGCAGGACGCTCGACCTCGAGCTCACGAAGACGGACGGCAAGGTCAAGAGCTCCGAGCCGTGGCGCCCGGGCACCGGCGTGCCGCAGCCCCCGAAGACCGCCGCCGCCGATACGGCCACCGCGCCGACCGCGACGACGACGCAGCCACCGCCCCCGGAAGAAGTCCTCAAGGCCGGCGGCACCGCGACGCGCACGATCGACGAGGACAACCCGTACGCGAAGCCGAAATGATGGGTGCAGGTAGAGGCAAGGGGCGCGCGCGCGGTCGGAGCGGCCTTCGCGCTCTCGTGACGGCCGCCGTGCTGGGGCTCGGGCTCGCCGCCGGCGCAGGTGACGCGCACGCGCAACAGCCCGATCCGACGGTCGAGGCGTTCGCGCGCTACAAGGCCGGCGTGAGCCTGTTCCGCGACGGCAACGCGCGCGCGGCGCTCATCGAGTTCCGCCGCGCCTACGAGCTGTCGCCCGATCCGAACGTCCTCTTCAACATCGGCCAGTGCCACATCTCGCTGCAGGACTACGTGGTGGCCCTCGACACGCTCGAGAAGGTGCTGCGCGAGGGCGGCGACAAGCTCAAGCCCGGCAACAAGGAGCAGGCGCAGAAGGACGTCGAGACGCTCAAGGGCCGCATCGCGCGCGTCGAGATCACGGTCAACGCCCCGGGCGCCGAGATCTCGATCGACGACAGCCCGGTCGGCAAGGCCCCACTCGACGGCCCGATCACGGTGAGCTCCGGGCGGCGCAAGGTGTCGGCCGCGCTCGAGGGCCGCAAGCCCGACACGAAGTACATCGACATCGGCGGCGGTGAGCTGCAGCACATCGACCTCACGCTCGTCGAGGCCGCGCCGGCGCCGGTGCCGGGGCCGCAGCCACCCGGACCTGACGCGGCCGAGGGCGGGCGCGTGCCGTGGGCCGGCTGGGCCGTCGCGGCGGGGCTCGGGGTCGGCGCGGTGGTCTGCGGGTCGCTCGCGCTCAAGTTCTCGGGCGATCTCGGCTCCGCCAAGGAGCGCGCGACCACGAAGGACGAGCTCGACGATCTCCACGGCAAGGCGCTCGGGCTCGCGATCGCGACGGACGTCCTCATCGGCGGCGCGGTCGTGGCGGGCGCAGTCTCGCTCGGTCTCACCGTGGCGGCGGGCTCGAGCGGCGACGCCGCGCCGGACAAGGAGAACACGGGGACGGTCTCGATCGGCCTCGATCTCTACCCGGTCGGCCTCGGGCTGCGCGGCGCGTTCTGAGCGCCGGCGCTCCGCGCGGCGGCGTCAGAACTCGCACTGCGCGCCGTAGGTCGTGCCCACGAGCGAGGACGACGCGGCGCTGTAGTAGATGCCCGAGCCGATGCCGCCCTGCGCGTTGCCGCCCGCATCCTGGGGCATGCACCAGATCTGGATGTCGGAGCGCGCCTCGCCGGTCGCGAGGTCGAAGTCGAGCGGGCCCGAGGCGCCCGCGAAGTCGATCGACTGGCCGGCGACGAGCTTCTGGTACGCCGAGTTGATGCCACTCTGCCCGACGCTCACCGGGTCGGCCGTCGTCGTCGTGCTGCCGAGCCTGCCGGCCTTGAGCGCCGCGGCGAGGCTCGCGCCCGTCACCGGGGTCGCGCCGAGGCTCACCGCGGCGTACGCGAGCAGGTAGGTCGCGTCGTAAGCGCCCGCCCCGCCGAACACGTCCGGGCTCGTGCCGTCGCTCGGGAAGCGGAGGCTGTACTTCTGGCGGTACGCGAGGAAGAGCGGGTCGGTCGTGCCGGGCACGGTCCCGGTCACGCGCCGGCGCAGCGCGAGGTCGTTGCCGACCGCCGCCCAGAGATCGGGCACGAGGCCGCCGTCGGAGAAGAGCCACAGGGGCGCGTAGGCGGGCGGGGGCTGGAGGTCCACCCACTGCGTCTCGACCGGCGAGAAGACGTCCGTCACGCCCTCGGTCGTGCCGAAGACGAGCACGATGTGCGGCTCGTTGGCGAGCACCGCGAGCACCGCCTCGGCGTACTTCGTCGGGTTGCTCTGCGGGTCGTCGGGGTTGCCGTAGTCGAAGCGCGTGTAGAAGCCCTGGTTGCCGGCGGCGAGCGCGGACTCGCCGTTGAGGACGAGGTTGGGCTCGAGCGCCTCGGCGAGGCCAGTGCCATAGGCGTCGCCCTTGTTGAGCACGAAGAGCCGCACCTTGTCGGTGGGCGTGAGGGCGAGCGTCGTCCGCACCTGGGCCTCGAGCAACGGGACGTAGCCCTGCACCGCCGCGGCCTGGAGCACGTCGCTCGGCGAGGTGCGCCACACGAGGTCGCTGTCGGACAGATCGGTGATGGCGGCGCTCGTGGCCGAGGGCGAGATGGTGAGCACGCCGGCCGGGATCGTGACGTCGGTCGCCATGCCGATCGTGATCCCGCTGTACGCCGCGCCGATGAGGGCGGGCACGCCGACCGTGCCGGCGAGGTGGGTCGCCGCCTCGACCGCCGTGTCCGTGTCGCTCGCGTCGTCGCAGCCGACGAGCACGAGCGGCCGCCGCGCCGTCGAGGGCGGCACGCCGGGCAGGCCGTTGGCCGCCGTCGTGAAGTCGCCGATGGCGAGCTTGATGCTGTTCTCGATGGTCTTGCCGGTGAGCGCGTCGCCCCCGGTCGTCGGCCCGACCGAGCCGAAGATGACGGCGTTGTCGTTCGCCCAGTCGCCCTCGACGGTGGTGCAGAGCGGGCTCTGCAGGGGCTGGCAGCTGTGATCGCTCTTCCTGCAGACGTGGTACTGGCCGGCCTTCGCGATGCAGTCGGAGTTGACGCTGCACTCCGCTGCCCCCGCGACGCACACGTTCTCGACGCAGCTCGTGCCCGGCAAGAACGCGCAGTCCGAGGTCGTGTCGCACTGCGTCGTCGACTTGTCGACGAGGACCGTGCAGCCGACCGTGGCGAGCGCGAGCGAAAGGAGCTGCGGCGCGAGCCGCCAACCGAACCCCTGCGTACCTCGACCGTCGCCCCCGCTTGCCATGTCGTGCCTCATCGGAAGTCAGAAGTAGGAAGTGTGGCGTCGTCGATTGTACTCGCGGCGGCCAGGGCGGAAAAACGAAAGCTCGCTAGATCCGCACGAACACGAACTTCTCGCCCTCGAGCTTCACCGCGAACTTCGCGCCATCGGCCGCCCCGCCCTTCAGGATGGCCTCGGCGAGCGGGTTCTGCAGCTCGCGCAGGATCGCGCGCTTGAGCGGGCGCGCGCCGAGCGCCGGCTCGTAGCCGAGATCGACCAGGCGCGCCTTGGCCTCGGGCGAGACCTCGAGCTTGATCTCACGGTCCGCGAGCAGCCGCTCGAGGCGCCGCAGCTGAATGTCCACGATGCCGGACAGATCTTGCTTCGTGAGCGACTTGAAGACGATGACGTCGTCGATGCGGTTCAGGAACTCCGGGCGGAAGAAGTTCTTGAGCTCGTCCTTCAGGACGTCGCGCAGCGCCTCGCGCCCGTCCTCGGTCTCGAACAGCTTCGGGTCCGTCTCGAGGATGCGGGCCGAGCCGATGTTCGAGGTCATGATGACGACGGTGTTCGAGAAGTCGGCCGTGCGACCGCGCCCGTCGGTCAGGCGCCCGTCGTCGAGCAGCTGCAGGAGCAGGTTGAACACGTCGGCGTGCGCCTTCTCGACCTCGTCGAAGAGCAGAACGCTGTAGGGCCGGCGCCGCGCGGCCTCGGTGAGGAAGCCGCCCTGCTCGCTGTCCGCGTAGCCGGGCGGGGCGCCGATGAGCCGCTGCGCCATGTGGCGCTCCATGAACTCGCTCATGTCGAGCCGCGTCATCGCCTGCTCATCGTCGAACAGGAACTCGGCCAGGGCCTTGGCGAGCTCCGTCTTGCCGACGCCGCTCGGACCGAGGAACAAGAACGAGCCGATGGGCTTGCCCGGATCGCGCAGGCCCACGCGCCCGCGGCGCACGGCCTTGGCGATGGCCGTCACGGCCTCGGCCTGCCCGAGCACGCGCTTGCCGAGGCGCTCCTCCATCTTGAGCAGCTTCTCGGCCTCGCCCTCGAGCATCTTGGCGACCGGGATGCCGGTCCAGTCGTTGACGGTGCGGGCCACGTCGGACTCGGTGAGCTGGGTCGGCTCGGCCGAGGCGCCGGCGCGCTGCGCGGCCTGCTCGGCGCTCTCGAGGCGGCGCTTGATCTCGGGCATGGTGACGTGCTCGAGCTCGCCGAGCTTCGCGAACTCCTTGGCCTGGCGCGCCTCCTCGCGCGATTTTTCGGCGTCGGCGAGCTCCTTCCGGATGGCGCGCACGGCCGCCACGACCCCGCGCCGGCTCTCGAGCTGCGAGCGCATGTCGCTCACGCGCGGCTCGAGCTCGGCCGCCTCGGCCTCGAGCTTCTTCCGGGTCTGGGTGGCGAGCTTGTCCTCGTCGCCCGTGAGGAGCGCGATCTGGGCCTTCAGCGACTCGAGCCGGCGCATCGCCGCGTCCATCTCGGCCGGCACGCCGTCCACCTCGACGCGCTTGCGCGCCGCGGTCTCGTCCATCAGGTCCACGGCGCCGTCGGGGAGCGCGCGGTCGGGCACGTAGCGCTTGGCGAGCGTGACGGCGGCGCGGATCGCGCCCTCGCCTATCTGCACGCGGTGGTGGCGCTCGTAGCGACTGCCGATGCCGCGCAGGATCTCCTGCGCCAGCTCGATGCTCGGCGGGTCGATGGTGAGCTGCGAGAAGCGCCGCGCGATGGCGTTGTCCTTCTCGTTGATCTTCTGCAGACCGTCGGGCGTGGTCGTGGCGAGGACGCGCACGTCGCCGCGCGTGAGCAGGGGCTTCAGCATGTCGGCCACGCCGGCGCCCGTCGCGCCCTGCGCGAAGAGCGAGTGGAGCTCGTCCACGACGAGGATGCACTCGCCGGCGGCACCGTTGCTGCCCGGTGCCGCGAGGGCGTCGAGCACGCTCTTGAAGCGCTGCTCGACGTCGCGCCGCAGGCTCGCGCCGGCGACGAGCGCGCCGGTGTTGAGCTCGACCAGGCGCGCGTCGGCGAGGTTGCTCGGCACGTCGCCCTGCGCGATGCGCATCGCCAGGCCGCGCACCATCGTCGTCTTGCCGACGCCCGGCTCGCCGATGAGCAGCGGGTGGTTCTTGTAGCGGCGCTCCAGGATCTGCAGCAGGCGCCGCACCTCGGCGTCGCGGCCGATGACCGGGTCGAAGCCATCGGCGCGCGCCTCGGCCACGAGGTCGTGGATGAACTCGCTGCCGCCCGCGGCCCCGGCCGCGCCGCTCGTGCCGCCGCCCCCACCACCCGTCGTGCCGGTCGCGGCTCGGAGCGCGGCCGCCCCCTTCGGCGCCGCGTCGAGCGCCGCCAGGTGGTCGCGGAAGCCGCCCGGCCCGAGGCCGTAGTTCGACAGGATCTCCCCGACGGGCCCGCGGATCTCCTGGGCGAGCGCGTGCAGGAGCTGCGCGACTCCGACCGTGTCGGCCTTGTCGCGCTTGGCCTCGCGCTCGGCGCGCTCGAGCAGATCGAGCATCCGCTGGCTCACGTACGCGACGCCGCTGCTCGCCTTCGGCAGGCGCTTCAGCTGGTTCTCGCAGAGCTCGAGCACTTCCGCGGGCTCGGCGCGGGCGCTCTTGAAGACGGCCGCGACGCCGACGTGCCGGTCGACGGCCCGCGCGAGCAGGTGCAGGGGCGTGACCTCGGCGTGCTGCCGCTCGTCGGCCAGCTGCTGCGCCCCGGCCACGACGAGCTTCGCGTCGGCCGTGTATCGTTCGAGTCGGAGAACCCCTTGCGCTTCGCCCGCCATGGGCGAGGTAGATACGTTGACCCCCGGGCCGCGGCAAGGGCGGGTCGCCCGGGGCGAGCGCCGCCGCGAGGACACTGCCGGAGTGCAAGACGGGCCCGTGGGTGCCGGGGCAACACCGGTCATCCGCCCCGCGCGGTGGCGAGCACGGTGGCGCAGCGTTCGGGCGTCATCATCCGGCGCAGATCCGGGTCGTACAGCAGCTCGACGGGCGCGACCTGCGCATCCTCCACGCAGGTCCACTCACGGAGCTTCGGCGCGAGCGCCTGCCACGCGTCGTCGACGCGGCCCTTGCGTACGAACGCGCGGCAGACGCCCAGGGTCTGGTCGAAGCCGAGCTGCGGGCGGGCGGCGGGGAAGGCCGCGATGGCTTCGTCGTCGAAGAGCGGCGCCGCGTTGGTCGCCGCGAGGAAGAGCCCCTTCGCGTCGTTCTTGGCGCGGGCGGCAGCGGCGTTGCGCGCGTAGCCGGCCTGCAGCTGCTGCGGCGTGAGATGTGCGTCCCGCACGCGGGGCGTGGTGCCCTTGCCCTTGGCCGCGAGGTAGGGCTTCAAGGAGCCGGACAGGATGGTGACGAAGGCCGCTACGCTCTTCGGCAGCCCGCGCAAGATCTTGGCGGCGTCCTCCCAGCGGTGGGTCTCGTCGGCCGCGCGCCACAGCAGACCGAGCATGCCCTGGACCACGTTGCCCGCGTAGACCGCGTCCGGCTTCGCGATCAGGGGCTGCACGTGCACCATCACTTCGTCCCATTCGCCCTGGAAGGCGAGTAGCTCCGCGACCGACGCAGAGGCAGCGGCGTCGCCGTTCCGGGCGAACGCGAGCAGCGCCGCGAGCGCCGCACCGGTGTGGCCCGCGCGTGCCGCCGCCTGGGCGTCCTTGGCCTTCTTGAAGGCGGGCCTGGTAGCGGTCCCCCGGCTCGTCGAGGGCGCCGGTGCAATCTTCTTCGTGGCCATCTGCTCCCCGTGGCTCGATCGGTGCTCGCCGCGCGGACGTCGCGCTCGACGTTCGGGCCCAGGGTCGCGAGCCTACCTCGGAAGCGAGACGCTCGGACCGCCGAAGGTCGCGGGGGCACACGCGGCGACGTTGCGGCGGACCGCGGCCGTGGCGATATTGAGCCCCATGAACCGCGCCAAGGTCGTCGTGTACACGACCGGCTACTGCCCGTACTGCGTCGCCGCCAAGCGGCTCCTGCAGTCGCGGGGCGTGCCCTTCGACGAGGTCGACTGCGACGACCGGCCCGATCTGCGCACCTGGCTGAAGCAGGCGACGCACCAGCACACGGTGCCGCAGATCTTCATCAACGGCGAGTCCGTCGGCGGCTTCACCGAGCTCGCGGCGCTGCAGAAGAGCGGCGCCCTCGACCAGAAGCTCGCGGCCGAGCCGCCGGCCGGAGCCGAGCCGCTGCCGGTGTAACGGGCAGAGCGCGCCCGCGCCTGCGACTCAGCCGCGCCAGAGCGCGCCGAGCTCGAGCTCGACCGCGTCGAAGGGCTCGGCGCGCACGGGGGCGTCCCCCTCGAAGGTCGCGGCGACGACGAAGCGCTCGCCCTCGCGCCGCAGGACCTCGAGGGTGCGGCCGTCCGGATCCACGAGCCACAGGTGGCCGACGCCCTCGCGCAGGTAGACCGCGAGCTTCTTCACGCGGTCGAGCCCGGCCGTGCTCGGCCACAGGACCTCGCACACCCAGTCCGGCGCGAGCTCGAAGTACGGCACCCGGGGCATCTCGGGCATGCGCGTGCGCCGCCAGCCAGCGTGATCGGGCACGAGCACGTCGCGGCCGAGGTGGAGCTCCGGCTCGAAGAGCAGGAGCCAGCCCCCGGGCCCGCCGCGCCCGCGGTCGAAGGGACCCCCGAGGTCGCCACCGAGCACGCTCGAGGCGCGCGCGTGCGGCGAGGCGGGGCGGGCGTGGGCGTAGAGCGTGCCGTCGACGATCTGCCCGGTCACGTGCGCAGGCAGAGCCTCGAGGTCGGCGTAGGTCGCCTCGCGCGTCGACGGTTGCACCACGAGGGCATGGTAGCGCGCGCTACGACCCGGCCGCCACCGCGCGCGCCCCGACCTCGACCAGGATGGTGGGCGTAGGTGGGCGTCTTGCCCGCCCAGGCGCGCGCGCCGCTTGGTCGACAAGCCCGGGCGGCGCCCGTAAGCTCGGGCTCGTGAGTGGGCGGGCGCCGCGCAACGAGACGCCGACGCGGCAGTACGCTGCCGGCGACATGGTGCACCTCGGGGCCGCCGCGCGCGAGGCGGCGGCCCAGAAGAAGCCCGACCCGAACCTGCTCGGTCAGACGATCGACAAGTACCGCGTCGTCGGCGTGCTCGGCCAGGGCGGCATGGGGATGGTGTACGAGGCGCTCAACACGCGCATCCAGAAGCGCGTGGCGCTGAAGTTCATCGACGCGGCCCTGGTCACGAACGAGGAAGTGTACGCGCGCTTCGAGCGCGAGGCCCTGGCCGCGAGCGCCATCGACAGCCCCCACATCATCCAGATCTTCGACGCGGGGCAGTCGCCGGACGGTGTGCCCTACATCGTGATGGAGCTCCTGCGTGGGCAGGATCTCGGGCACATGCTCGTCGAGACCGGCCGCCTGCCGCTCGGCCTGGCGCTCGACCTGTCGGTCCAGATCCTGCGCGGCCTCTCGGACGCGCACGCCGCGGGCATCGTCCACCGCGACCTCAAGCCCGACAACGTGTTCCTCGTGGCGCGGGGCGACGACCCCCTGTTCGTGAAGATCGTCGACTTCGGCGTCTCGAAGATGGTGCGCGCCGACGACGTGCCCGTCCTGACGCTGACGCGCCAGGGCATGATCGTCGGCACGCCCTACTACATGGCGCCCGAGCAGGCGCAGGCCTTCCCCGACGTGGACGGTCGCGCCGACGTGTACTCGGCCGGCGCCATCCTCTACGAGTGCCTGGCCGCGCGGCCGCCCCACGTGGGCCGCACCTACGAGCAGGTCATCGTCAAGATCTGCACCTCCGACGCCGAGGACGTGCGCGTCCACAATCCCGACGTGCCCGAGAGGATCGCGCGCGTCCTCGCCCGCGCGCTCCGCCGCGAGCGGGACGAGCGCTTCGCGAACGCCGCCGAGATGAGCGACGCGCTCGTCGACGCGGCACCGGAGGGGCTGGCCGGCTTCGAGGCGGGCGTGCTGCGGCAGCTGCGCCGCGCCGCGGCCGCGTCGCCGGCGT
>JACRDA010000464.1 GCA_016212965.1 Myxococcales bacterium | reverse complement strand
CGGAGCCGCGCGCGCGGGCCTCCTCGTCGAGCTCGCCCGACGCCGCGCGCACCACGAGCCGCGGCGTGTCCGCGCCTCCCGCCGCGCTCGGCAGGTGCTCGAGTCGCCAGGCGATCACGCGCCGCATGCTCGGCGTCCCGACGGCGTCGGCGCCCGCCGCCACCACGCGCCGCGGCGGCTCCCCCTCCGCTCGGAAGCGCGCGTCCGGTCGCGCGACGAAGCGCAGCGCGGCGCCCTCGATGGCGAAGCCGCGCCCGTGCGCGAGTCGCGGCGGGGACGGGGCGGATGGCTCGTCCGCCGCGCCCGGCTCGGGCTCGAGGCCGATCTCGCCGGGCGGCTCGGGCTCGCTCCAGCCGAGCGACCGCACCACGAGCTCGTCGCCCACCACCTCGAGCTCCGCCGCGATCGCCGCGTCGCCGTCGTAGTGGATGCCGACGTGTGCGTCCTTGTGCCAGCCGACCCAGAAGGCCGTGCCCGCGAGCTCGATGACGCTCCCGGCGGGCAGGCTCGGATCCTCGCTCGCCGCGACCACGAGCTGCGGGTAGAGCTCGGGTGGCGCCGCGAAGGGTAGGGCAGGGCGCGACCCGGGCGCGGGCGGCTCCGCGGTCGCCGGGGCCTTCTGCGGCTCGCGGAGCGATGGCACCGGCCCGGGCAGCGTGTCGGCGTAGCGCGGGTCCCGCGGCCCGACGACGCCCGCGGCGCGCGTCGCCTCGGCGGCTGCGCGCCGGCGCGCCTCCTCGCGGGCGCGGGCCCGGCTCGGCTCGTCGTCCACGTGCAGGGCGAAGAGCGCGTCCGGGTCGAAGGCCGGCAACGCCGCGAGCTCCCGCCGCAGCCGCTCGCCGAGCTCGGCCATGTGCGGGAAGCGCTCGGCCGGATCCTTGGCGAGCCCACGCCGCACGAGCGCCGCGAGCGAGGGCGGCACGTCGGGCCGCAGCTCGTCGACCGGGCGCGGCGTCACCTCGAGCTGCATCATGACGAGGTCCGAGCCCGACGGCAGGCGCCCCGACTCGTCCGAGAACATGTGCCGCCCCACCAGGCACTCCCACAGGATCGCCGCGAGCGCGTAGAGGTCGGTGCGCCCGTCCACCTGCTCGCCGCGCGCCTGCTCGGGCGCCATGTAGTGCGGCGTGCCCATGGCGATGCCCTCCTGCGTGCGCTTGTGCGTGCGCCGCAGCTTCGCGATGCCGAAGTCGAGCACGCGCACGCGTGCCTTGCCGCCGAGCGCGACCGGCACGACCGGCCGAGCCTGCGCGCCCGTCGGCCTCGTGGTCACGAACACGTTCTCGGGCTTCAGGTCGCGGTGCACGACCCCGCGCGCGTGCGCCGGCACGAGCGCGCGCGCGAGCTCGGCGCCGAGGTAGCACACCTCGTCGAGATCGAGCCGGCGGCGCGACACGAGGATGTCGCGCAGATCGTGGCCCTCGAGGTACTCGAGCGCCATGAAGAGGTAGCCCTCGTCGGTGAAGCTCGCGGTGTAGATGCGCGGCAGGTTCGGGTGCTCGCCGAGCTCGACCAGCAGGCGCGCCTCGTCCTCGAGCCGCAACCGCGCGAGCGCGTCGTCGTCGGCCGAGGCGCGCAGGAACTTCAAGGCGTCGCGCCGCCCGAGCAGCGTGTGGCGCGCCTCGTAGAGCCGGGACTGCCCGCCCGTCGCGAGCAGGCGCACGATCTCGTAGTCCCCGAAGCGCTCGCCGGGGCTGAAGTCGGGACCGCGCCTGCCGGGTGCCTTCACGCTGCGCCGTCCGCTCCCTCGGTCCGATACTGTACCAAGCCGGCGCTCCGGCGTCGCCCTGCCGGCCCGCTCGGCGCCCGCTCGGCCCCGCTCAGGTGTTCAGCGTGCGGACGCCCTGTTGACTCGGGTCAACACGCCCCCGCGAGGGGGGCGGCCTCGGGCCGGGGAGAACTGTACCTGGCCGGCGGCCCGATCTATAGCTGAGGCGATCATGCGTCCGCCCCTTCGCCTCAGGCCGCTGTTCGCGCTCCTCACGGCGCTGCTCGTGGCGCTCGTCGCCGGCTGTACCGCTCGACCGGGCGACGACGATCTGCTGCGCCTCATCGACATCGGCCCGCACGACGTCGAGGTGGGCGACACCGTCGAGATCCTCGGCAACCACCTCGATCTGCACAAGGACGCGACCGTCACCTTCGAGGGCAAGCTCTACAGCCCGGGCCGCGAGCCGCGCGACCTCGCCGCGGGCGACGTGAGCGCCACGGCGCGCCCCGCCCCGGGCAAGCTCACCTTCCCGTTCACCGAGAGCTTGCAGGCCAAGCTGTGCGGCTCGGGCGACGCCGCCGTGCACACGACCTTCCGCGGCACCGTGATCGTCGAGGTGCCGTCCGACCGGGCCGGTGGCCCGGTGGTGCGCGGCAAGGTGTTCGGCGCCGTGCTCGACTTCCGCCCTCCGAGCCTGCGGCGCATGACCCAGGCGCGGCGCGAGAAGGAAGGCGAGGCCGTCGCGAGCCACCTCGGCCTCGTGCTCGAGAGCGGCGCCGTCGACGCGCGTGGCGTGAGCCTCGAGGGCCTGCGCCTGCGCGAGGTCGCCGCGGGCTCGCCGGCCGACAAGGCGGGTCTGGCGCCGGACGACGTCATCCTCGAGCTCGGCGGTGTGAAGGTGAGCTCGGTCGTCGACCTCGTGCCGGGCGGCTCCGACGAGCTCGTCCCCATCACCGTCCGGCGCGGCGCCCAGGCGACCGTGCGCCAGATCTCGGTCGCGGGCGTGCCGCGCCACACCATCCCGACCGACCTCGTCGCGGCGCTCATCGCGCTCGGCGTGGCGGCCTTCGTGCTGCTCGTCTTCATGGCGCCGACGGCCGGCATCATCACCTGGTTCGAGCGGCGCGTGTCGGCGCGCATGCAGTCGCGCGTCGGGCCGAACCGCGCCGGGCCGCAGGGCTTCCTCGTGTGGGTGGCCGACGGCGTGAAATCGATCGTCAAGGAAGACATCATCCCGACCGAGAGCGACAAGCCGCTCTTCCGCCTCGCGCCCTACCTCGTGTTCGTCGGCGTGTCGGCGACCTTCGTGGTGATGCCCTTCGGGCAGTACCTCATCGCCGCCGATCTCGACATCGGCATCCTGTTCGTCATCGCCGTCACCTCGCTCGTCGCCATCGGGCTCATGACGGGTGGCTGGGCGTCGAACAACAAGTGGTCGCTGCTCGGCGGCATCCGCGCCGCGGCGCAGGTGATGAGCTACGAGATCCCGGCCGCCATCGCGATCGTGTGCGTCGTGATGATGACCGGCTCCCTGCGCATGCAGGACATCATCCAGGCGCAGGGCGGCCTCGGCGACTCGTTCCTCTCGACCGGCGGCTGGCCCTGGTACTGGTACGTCTTCAAGAACCCGGTGAGCTTCGCGCTCTTCTTCCTGTTCTTCACGACCTCCCTCGCCGAGGGCAACCGCGCGCCCTTCGATCTGCCCGAGGCCGAGAGCGAGCTCGTGGCCGGCTACTCGACCGAGTACTCGGGCATGCGCTACGTGTTCTTCTTCTTCGCCGAGTGGGCGAACGTGTTCGTGTTCTGCGGCATCGCCACGGCGCTCTTCCTCGGCGGCTGGCAGCTGCCCGGCGTCGCGCCCGAGGCGCAGGAGTCGAGCCTCCTCCTGCAGCTGCTCGGGGTCGGCCTGTTCCTCGTCAAGAGCTGGGCGCTCATCTTCATCGTGGTGTGGATCCGCTGGACCCTGCCGCGCGTGCGCATCGACCAGCTCATGAACCTGTGCTGGAAGTGGTTCGTGCCGATGTCGTTCATCGCCTTCACGCTGACGGCGCTGTGGGTCATGGCGACCCAGTCCGGCGCCACGCGCGAGCTCGCGGCGACGAGCCCGCTCTTTCCCCCCGTCGTGCAGCTCGTCATCGGCGTCGGCACCTTCGGCGCGTGGCTCGGCCTGTGCGCGCTCTTCCTGCGGCGCGTGATCTACAACATGCGCGCGTCGAAGGTGCCCGTGCACCTGAACCCGTTCGTCTGAGCGCTCAGCCCGCGAGCGCGCTCGCGTAGATCTCGTCCACGCGGAGCTCGCAGCCGAGCGCCAGAAGCGCGAGGCGCTCGCCGGGTCCCGCCTCGAACAGCGTCCAGCCCCCGCCTGCGCCGCGACGGAAGACCTCGATCCGCCGCTCGCGCTGCGAGACGAGCACGTACTCCATGAGCGACGCGAGGCGCCGGTAGTGCGCGAACTTCTCGCCGCGGTCGTAGGCCTCGGTGCCGTCGGAGAGGACCTCCACGAGGACGACCGGGTTGATGGCCGTGCTCGCGTCCTCCGGGTCGGTCTCGAGCCGGCCGCAGACGACGCTGAGGTCGGGGTAGGTGGTGAGCCCCGTGGCGGGCACGCGCACGCGCAGATCGGAGGAAAAGACCTCGCAGGCACGGCCGCCGAGCTGCGCCAGGAGCGCGAAGCCCACGCGGGCGGCGAGGCGCGCGTGCTCGGGCGTGCCGCCCGCCATGGCGACGACGTCGCCGTGGACGAACTCGTGCTTCACGTCGCTCGTGCGCTCCTGTTCGAGGTACTCCGCGAACGTGAACGACGGCGTGCGTGCGGGCTCGGTCATCGTCGTCTCCCGGCGCGAGTATGCCACATCGCGCCGAGGCGCCGGGCGCGGGCCCTGGCGTGCCCTCGCGCGCCCTCGCGGCGGGGGGTTGGCCGCGCGGGCGCGCGCGCG
>JACRDA010000463.1 GCA_016212965.1 Myxococcales bacterium | reverse complement strand
TGCGTAGACCCTCCGAACCAACGACGTCACGACCGGGCGCGACCCTCGCTCACGCAGGGGCCGCGCTCGCGCGTTCCATCAGGCGCCCGCGGTCTCGGTGCGCGCGATCGAAACGCCGCGCTTTTCGAAGATCGTTCCCAGCGAGTCGCTCGAACGCGGCGCCGGCCTGACAATCCTCGGCCAAACCGCCGAACCCGAACACGGTCGCCAGGTGATCGGCCAGCGCGAGCGCCCGTGCGGCGGCGCTCCTATCAGGCGCGGTCGGCTCGTGATGATCGCGCACGACCGCCACCAGATCGACGGGCAAACGCCACTTCTCCGCCAGCAGGCCGCCGAGCCGTGCGTGGTCCACGCCGAAGGCATCTCGCTCCGCCTTGAGGCGCGCGGCGTCTACCCACGGCCCGCCCACGCCACGTGCCGTCCGTGACAACTCGGCCCACGCGGCGGGGTCGGCTCCCACGAGCAGCACCTGGCCCATGTCGTGCAGCGTCGCTGCCACGGCCACTTCGTCCGGGACCGCCTCGCCGTGGGCTTCGGTGATGAAGCGGCTGATCTGGCTGCACGCCACCGCGTGCTCGAGGAAGCGTCCGAAATCGACGCCATCGCAGACCCTGGCGAGCTCGGCGGTCGCCGAGAGCGACACGACGAGACTCCGGACCTGGCGGACACCGAGCAGCGTCACGGCCTGCAGGGGCGTCCGGATCGCGCGTGGGAAACCGAAGAAGGCCGAGTTCGCCAGGCCGAGCAGGGCGCCCGTCATGCGCGGATCGCGCTCCAGAATCGTGGCAACGGCGCGCAGGCTCACGTCGGGGTCGCCGAGGGCCCGCCCAACCTCGACCACCGTCACGGGCAAGGGCGGCAGGTCGGCGAGAAGCTCGAGCGGACTGCGACCAGCGGTCATCGGCACTCCTCACTTTCCTGCCAGCGTAGAACGAGCACGACGCCGCGAACGCCTTCGTCGCCGATGGGCTCGCAGTCGGCATGCAGGGTCCGCGCCATCGAAACGACCCGACGGTGGTCGCCGCGGCCCGTGCGGAGCACCTCGCCGACGAGCTGCATCGCTTCGGAGGGAAGCAACCGCTCGGCGTCGCTGCCCAGGGTCGGCGGCAGCGCGGCACCTTCGAGGGCTCGAGCGCGGGCGTTCATGGTGACGATGCGGCGGGTGGCGTCGAGGCCGAACAGGGCGTACGGGAGCCGGTCGAGCATCTCCTGCGAGAACTGCAGCGCTCGGTTGTGCATCTCGAGCTCCGCGGTGCGTTCCCTCACCCTGCGCTCGAGGGTCTCGTTCGCCTCGCGCAGTGCCTCGTTGTTGGCACGGAGCGCGCGCGAGAGCTGCGCGTTCGCCATCTCGAGCTCGTACTTGCTCACGCCGCTGCGTATGGCAGCGACGAGTTCGTCGTCGTCCCAGGGCTTGGGCAGGAACCGTTCGACGTGGCCCTCGTTGATGGCGGCCACGATCGCGTGGGCCTCTGCGTAGCCGCTCAACACGATTCGCACGGTCTCCGGATGCCGCTCGCGCACGGCCCGGAGCAGCTCGACGCCGCTCATGCCGGGCATGCGGTAGTCGGAAACGATGACCGCCGCGGGTGCCACCTCGAGCTCCCGGAGCGCCTCGGGGCCGCTGCAGGCGCTGGCGAAGTCCCACGCTTGGTCGAGTACCGCATGGCGCAACGCCTCGAGCACGCCCACCTCGTCGTCGACGAACAGCACCCGCGGGCATGGGGCTGGCGGCGACGCGGTCATGAGGCCACCGCCGACCCCAGCTGCGCCGCCGACTGGCCGACGTGGCACCCCTCGGCGTCGCACGGGAGCTCGACGAAGAACGTCGAGCCCCGACCGAGGCCGGTCTCGACCCGGATGCGCCCGCCGTGGTGTTGGACGATGTTCGACGCCACGTTCAGTCCGAGCCCGGTCCCTTGCCCCGGCGGCTTGGTCGTGAAGAACGGATCGAACAGGCGGGGCAGGTGCTCCGGGGCGATGCCGCAACCCGTGTCCGTGACGGCCACCTGGAGCGTGCCGTCGGCGACACGTCGGGATCGAATCGTGACGGTGCCCTTGCCCTCGATGGATTGGGCGGCGTTCACGAACAGATTGATGAACACCTGCGACAGTTTGGAGGCGTTGGCGCGCACCGGCGGCAGCTCGGCAAGGTCACGCACCACCTCCGCTTTGTACTTGAGCTCGTTCCAGCAGATGTTGAGTGCGCTCTCCACGATCTGGTTGAGATCCACGGCGACCGCGCTCGCGTCGTCCACACGTGCGAACGTGCGCAGGTCGGACACGATGCGCTTGACGCGCTCGGTGCCCTCGCGGCAGCGGCCGACCAGCTCGGGCAGGCTCTGCAGAACGAAGTCGATCTTGCCGGCCTGTCGCTCGGCGCGGATTTGCGCCAGGCATTCGGCGACCGCGCGCTCGCCGGCAGGACCTTCGGTTCCGGGGGCCCGCGCCGCCACGAGCTCCTCGAGCGCGCGGTAGCTCGTCGTCAGCCGCGCCAGGCGCACGAGGTACTTGTCCAGGGTGTTGAGCATGGAGGCCACGAACCCGATGGGGTTGTTGATCTCGTGCGCGACGCCCGCCGCCAGCATGCCAACGGAGGCGAGCTTGTCCTGATGCGCAGCCATCTCCTTCATCCGGGTCACGGCGCTCGAGTCGCGCAGTCGCATGAGCAGCACGCCGGGTTGGGCGCCCTCCGGCCAAGGCCGCCGCGCGGCGGCCAGCACTTCCCGCCGCGTGCCGTCACGGCAGGCAAGGTACAGAACCACCTCGGCGGCGCACGCGCGCGTCAGCAGCTCCTCGGTCAGGTATGGCGCCTGGGCGAGGAATGCGTCGAGCGGTCGGCCGAGGACGTCCACTGCCTCGAAGCCCGTGAGCTCGAGCCAGGCCCGGTTGCAGGAGACGACGCGCCCGCCCTCGTCGAGGCAGTGCAGCGGATCGGGATACTGCTCGAGGAGTCGACCGTGAGCTCCGAGGTCCTCGGACGGTGCAGCGATGGGAGAGGCAGGCAGGTCGTGGTACATGGGCTTGGTGCTCGGTGGCGCCTCGGCAGCCCCGTGGTGAGAGCGCCGAAGGCAGCCGAGGGAACGGCCGAATGGGTCGGAACTTGAGCCGCAAGCACCGCAGTCAAGCGCGTGGCGCGGGAGCGTCAGCGCGCTGACGACGCCCGCGCGTCGCGCTCTACACCGCCGGCCGCCTTCGGCGGCGAGGACTGGCACGCGCGTTGCGAGAGGCTGGGGCGGAGGGACGCCCATGCTCCGAGCACTTCACGTCGCCGCGACCGGCATGGTCGCGCAACAGACCCGCCTCGACTCCATCGCCAACAACCTGGCCAACGCGAACACGACCGGCTTCAAACGCCAGCACGCGGAGTTCGAGGACCTCGTGTACCAGAACGTGCGCACCCCCGGACGGACGGCCGACGGCGGCATGGGCCCAACGGGCGTGCAGCTCGGGCTCGGCAGCCGCGTCGTGGCCACGGCGCGGCACTGGGGCCAGGGGAGCATCGTGCAGACCGGCAAAGAGCTCGACGTCGCCGTCGAGGGATCGGGGTTGCTGCCCGTGCTCCGGCCCGACGGCACCGTGGCCTACACCCGCGACGGTGCCCTCAAGGTCGACGCGGACGGCCGCATCGTGACGAGCGCCGGCCTGCCGCTCGAGCCCCCCATCAGCGTCCCGCCCGACGCCACGGCGGTCACCATCAGTCCGGACGGCCGCGTCAGCGCACAGCGGCAGGGACAGCAGGCGCCGAGCGAGCTCGGCCAGCTCCAGCTCGCCACGTTCCCCAACCCGGACGGCCTGCAGGCTCTGGGTCACAACCTCTTCGGCAGTGGCGCGGCGAGCGGCGAGGCCCTCGTAGGCGCCCCGGGCACGGACGGCCGGGGCGTGCTCCAGCAGGGCGCGCTCGAGGGCTCCAACGTCGAGGTGGTGACGGAGATGATCGACATGATCGGCGCGCAGCGCGCCTACGAGATCAACTCCAAGGTCATCACGGCCGCGGACGAGATGCTCCGCAACGCCACGAACATCCGGTGAGGCACGGCATGCACCCTCCCCTCGCGCTCCCGTGTGCCGCCGTCGCGCTCGCCCTGGCCGTCGCCCCATCGGCGGGTGCCGCCGATCCGCCGCCCGAGATCGAGGTCGAGGGCACGCGCATCGCGCTCTCCGACGTGGTCACCGACGGTTCGGGCGGCGCCGCAACCCTGGACCTAGGGGTCGCACCCGCCGCCGGAGGCGCACGCCTGCTCACGCGCGCCGAGGTGCTCGAGGCGTGGCGCCAAGAGCACGGCACGGGCGAGCCCCCCAAGCTCCCGGCGTCGGTGCGCGTCACCCGCAAGACGAAGCGTCTCGGTGTCGAGGAGCAGCGCCGCATCGTCGAGCGCGGACTCGCCCCGCTGCCCCCGGGCGTGCGGCTCGACAGCGTGAAGCCGCACGCCCGAGCACTCGTGCCTACGGGCTGGCAGCGCTCCAGTGTGACGATCGGTCGGTTGCCGCAGCAGGCGGGTACCTTCCGAACGACGGCGCGCGTCGAGCTGTGGCAGGACGGCCAGATCGTGTCGCGCCTCGCAGTTCCCGTCGAGCTAGAGGTGTCCGAGGAGGCCGCGCGCCCCGACATCGCGCGCGGCGCATCGCTCACCGTCGTGGTGCGCCGGGGCGCCGTGGAGATCGGCGCGGCGGCGGTCGCGGGCACCGACGGGCGCGTCGGCGATGTCGTGCAGGTCACCCTGCGCGCCACCAACCGCGTGGTGCGCGCGACCCTGCTCAGCAGCGACCGCGCGCTGCTCGAGGGCCGCCCGTGAGCTGCAGCGCATGGCTCGCGGCCGCAGGCGTGGCGCTGTGCGCGGCGGCGGGTGCCGGCTGTGAGCCGCCCCACATCGGCGCCTTCACCCCGCGCCAGCGGCTCTACGAGCCGGGTACCTATGCGAGGACGGACCCGGCCAACCAACCGGCGCGGGGCTCGCTCTACAGCGACGGCATCGGCGGCTTCCTCGAGGACACGCGCGCAGTGCGAGTCGGGGACGTGGTGGTGGTCGAGCTCGACGAGGACGCGGACGCCCAGGGGACCGCAACGACGGCCCTGACGCGCAGCGACTCGAAGAAGTTGGGCATCGAGGCACTGTTCGGTCTCGTACCGGCGCTGCAGAAGGCCATCCCCGACCTCGAGCCCGCCCAGATGTTGAGCATGTTCTCCGACGCGGACTTCAAGGGGGCGGGCGACACGGCGCGCCGCGGCAAACTGCGCGGCCACATCGGCGTGCGTGTCGCCCAGGAGCTCCCCAACGGTGACCTGTTCGTGGAGGGCACCAAGGTGCTCCTGATCAACAACGAGGAGTACCACCTCTACGTGTCGGGTCTGGTGCGGCCCGCCGACATCACGGCCGACAACCGCGTGTCGTCGTCGCGCCTCGCCGACGCCGAAATCGAGTTCACCGGACGCGGCGACGTCGCCGACCAGCAGCGCAAGGGCTGGCTCTCCCGCGCCCTCGATGTCATCGCCCCGCTGTGAGGCCCCCATGCCCCCTCGCCCGCTCCACTGGCTCGCCCTCGCCCTCGCCCTCGCGGTCTCGCTGCCGACCACCGCGCGGGCCGACAAGCTCCGCGACCTCTGCGAGGTCTTCGGCGCCCGCGACAACCAGCTCGTCGGCTACGGCATCGTGACCGGCCTGCGCGGGACGGGCGACGACGTGAGCGCGCCGCTCGCGACGCAGTCCACGCTCGCGATGTTGCGCCGGCTCGGCGTACAAGTAGAAGCGGGCCAGCTCCAGATGCGCAACGTCGCGGCCGTCGTGGTCACCGCGACCATCCCGCCCTTCGCCGTGAGCGGCACGCGACTCGACGTCACGGTCTCGTCGATCGGCAACGCCAAGAGCCTCGCGGGCGGCGTGCTCGTCCAGACTCCGCTCAAGGGCGCAGATCGCAGGACCTACGCGGTCGCGCAGGGCGACCTCGTGCTCGGCGGCTACGCGGCGAGCGGCCGGAGCGGCTCGAGCACGACGAGCGGCTCGCTCACGGCCGGCCGCATTCCCGATGCGGCGATCGTCGAGCGCGAGGTGCCGACCGAGTTCGTGAGCGACGGCGCGCTGCGGCTTTCGCTGCGCGACCCGGGCTTCACGCTCGCGGCGCGCATCGCCACCGCGATCGACGAGAAGCTCGGCGCGGGCACGGCGCTGGCGAGCGACGGTGGGACCGTCGTGGTCCGCGTGCCGGCCGCCTATGACGGACGCTCGGTGGCGCTCGCCGCGGCCCTCGAGGACATCGAGGTCACTCCCGAGCGCCGCGCTCGCATCGTCCTGTCCGAGCGGACGCAGACCATCGTCGTGGCCGGAGACGTGCGTCTCAGGCCGGCCGCCGTGGTGCACGGCTCGCTCACGATCGTGGTCAAAGAGCAGCCGAAGGCATCACAACCTGCAGCGCCGCTGACGCCCGGCCGGACGGTGGTCGTTCCCGAGAGCAAGGTCAAGGTGGAGGAGACCACGAGCACCATGCGCTATCTCGGGGGCACACAGACGTTGAGTGATCTCGCCGACGCCCTCGGCGCGCTCGGCCTGTCGGCGAGGGAGCTCGCAAGCGTGCTCCAGGGCCTGAGGACGGCCGGCGTGCTCGAAGCGGAGATCATCGTACAATGACGCTGCGCGTCGAGCCCGTCACGACCGCGGTCGCAGCCACGCGGGCAGAGGCTCCCGCGACACCGAAGCAGCTGCTCGACGCGGCCGGCGAGTTCGAAGCCGTCCTCGTGGCCCAGATGCTGCGCAGCGCGGGCGTGGCGCAGTCGTGCTCGGAACAGACCTATCGCGGCATGATCCTGGACGCCATGGCCGCCGGGGTGAGCGAGGCGGGCGGCCTCGGCCTCGCGCGGCAGCTCGCCGCCATGCTGTCGCCGCCCCGCGGCGCTCAAGTCGGCGACAAAGGATCCGTTCACCGGGGCTGAGCAGGTCACTCAGCTCTCGGGCCACGGAAGATCGAGCGGTTGGGCCTCGCGAGCGACCAGCGGACCGGAGCCACACCATGCGTATCGGAAGCAAGAGTTACGAGATCCAGCACCCACCTCGCGAGATCCGCGGCCACGGAACCACGGGCGGAACGGATCCCGCGAGCGCTGGCGTCGCACCGAAGGCCGCTCACGGAGGGGTGAAGGTCGACGTGTCGTCCGAGGCCCAGCGGCTCGCCGCGGAGGGAGCCGTCGACACCGCCAAGATCGAGCGACTCCGAACCGCCATCGCCGACGGTAGCTTCGTCGTGGACTCCGCAGCGGTCGCCAAGAGGCTCGTGGAGACAGGCGGCTGAGCGGGTCGAGCCGCGGCCCGAGCGAGGAGACCGGCCCGTGACACCCGACGAAATCCTGAACAGGCTCACAGAGCTCGTCACCGAGGAGGGCAAGGCCATCGCCGCCCTCCAAACAGCGCGAATCGTGGCGCTCTCGGAGGAGAAGGAGGTCCTCGTCACGGAGCTCGCGCAGGCCTGGCCCACCTGCGGCGCCACGGCACGCCACCGACTCGGCGCCCTCGTGCGCGCGCTGCGCCACAACTGCGTGCTGCTCGCCCACGCCCGCTCCTGTGTGCGCGATGCCATCGAGAGCCTCACGGGCAAGGGCGCGTCCTACGGCCCCACGGGGCGAGTCCGTCTCGGCAGTCGGCGGCGCAGCTACCTGGCGGAGTGACCATGGCGAGCCTTACCTACATCATGAGCATGGCCCGCGACGCGCTCATCGCGCAGTCGGCGGGGACGGCCATCACGGGGGAGAACGTCTCGAACGCCTCCACCCCCGGCTACGTGCGCCGCAGCGCCCGCCTCGAGTCGATGCCGCTCGACGGCGGCACCCGCGGAGTGGGTGGCGGCGTGCACTTCGCGGGGGTGGACCGCGCCTTCGAGCGGTTCGCCTACCGGGCGGTGGTGCGCGAGTCGGGGCACCGGGAAGCTGCGGCGGCGCGGCACGGAGCGCTGAACGCGCTCGAGGGCGCGCTCGTCCCGCCAGGCGCACCCACCCTGGGCGACCGGCTCGACGCCGTGCTCGGCGCCTTCGAGACGCTCTCCTCCAAGGCCGACGACCCCACCGCCCGCGCCTCGGTCGCCGCGGCCGCCGCGGAGCTCGCCGCGGGCTTCCAGGCCGCGGCCGACACGCTCGACCAGTCGCGTTCCGATCTGCTGCAGCGTGCCCAGGGCGTCGCCGTCGAGGTGAACCGCGCGCTCGAAGGGATCGCGCGCCTCAACGCGGAGCTCGGCACGACCCCCGCCCACGATGCCGGCCGGCCGGCGCTGCTCGACCAGCGCGACGAGCTCGTGAGAGCGGTGGGCGGCGCCGTGGACGTCAGCGTGCTCTACGACGACCTCGGGCGTGCGACGCTGCTCTCGGCGGGCTCCACGCTGGTCGAGGGCAATCGCGCGGCGACCGTCACAGTCGCCGAGGACGCCAACCGCAACCTCCAGATCACCTACTCGAACGGCGGGCACGGAACCGACGTGACTGCCAAGCTCGCGGGCGGCTCGCTCGCCGGCATCGCCCAGGCGCGGGACCTCGACATCCCGGCGCTGGCGAACGCGCTCGACGCGCTGGCCTTCGACTTCGCGAGCGCGGTGAACGCCGCCCACACGGCCGGCTACGGGCTCGACGGTGGCACCGGCAGAGCGCTCTTCACTGCCAAGGACGGCACGGCGCTCACGACCCAGGCCGGCGCGGCCCACGCCATCGCGCTCAACCCGCTCGTCGCCGCGAACCACGATGCCATCGCGGCCGCCGCACTGCCGGGGGATCTGCCGGGCGGCTCCGACGTCGCCGTGGCCATCGGGCAGCTCAGTCATCAACCGATCTCGGCGCTCGGTACGCCCACCGAGAACTACTCGGCCATGATGGGCTTGCTCGGTACCGCGCTGCACCAGGCCGGGCAGGCGCTCGACCTCCGCAACGCCACGCTCGGCCAGGCCGAGCAGCGGCGCCAGAGCGCCTCGGGCGTGTCGCTCGAGGAGGAGATGGTGAACCTGACGCGCTACCAGCGCGCCTTCGAGGCCGCCATGCGCGTGTTGAAGACCGCCGACGAGATGCTCGGCACGCTCATCCGGGAGCTTTGAGCGATGCGTATCACCGAAGGCATGAAGCTCGCGAGTGTGACCGAGGCGACCGCCCGTGCCGCCGAGCGCTGGGTCGGGAGCGCGCGGCGCGCGACCACGGGACTGCGCGTCGAGCGACCGAGCGAGGACCCCGTCACGTTCGGCATCGTCGCCAGGGAGAGCCAGGACATCGAGCGGCTGGATCGCCGCGCCCGCACGCTCGAGCGCGCGGGGGGCGATCTGGACGCCGCCGAAGGCGCGCTCGCCGACGCCAGCGACCTCATGGTGCGCGCGCGCGAGCTCGCGCTCCAGATGGCAGACGGGTCGATGTCGGCGAGCGAGCGGGCCGGAGCGGCCGAGGAAGTGGCGGGCCTGCGCCTTGGCATGCTCGGCCTTGCGAACGCGCGCGGAGCCCGCGGCTACCTCTTCGGCGGCAGCGCCACCGCCACCCCACCCTTCGACTCCGGCGGCGCTTTCGTCGGCAACGACAAGGCACTCGGCGTCGAAGTCGCGGACGACGTAGTCGTGAGGGCGAACCCGAGCGGTCGGCTGGCCTTCACCGCGCTCGGCGGCGGGCACGACGTGCTCCAGTACCTCGCGGACCTCGCCGCTGCCCTCGCGGCAGACGATCAGGCCGGCGTCGCCAGTGCCGTCGGCGCGCTCGAGGAGGGACACGATCAGCTCGTCAGCGCGCGCGCCGAGGTGGGTCAGCGAGCGGCGCGGCTTCGGAGTGCCGGCGCGGTGTCCACCGGTGTGGCACGACAGGTCGAGCGCGCGCGGGCTGCGCTGGCCGAGATCGATCCGGCGACCGCCTACTCCGACCTCGTGGCGACCGAGCAAGCCTACCAGCGGAGCCTGGAAGTCACGCGCCGCATCCTCGCGCAGAGCGCCGAGCTCTTCAAGTGAGCGCCCGTGGTTGGCGCACACCACCCACCAGCGCACCTAGTACAGGGGAAGATCGAGCTTTCTGATGCGCTCGAGGAGCGCGGTGCGACTGAGGCCGAGGAGCTTCGACGCCGCGAGCTTGCTGCCGCGCGCACGCTCGAGCGCCTGGCGAACGAGCGCGGCCTCGTAGCGCGCGAGCACGCCGCGCACGTCGATGGCCCGCGGCGCGACCTGGGCGCGTGGCGGCTGCGCATCGGTCCGAAGGCCTCGCACGCGCAACGGAAGGTCCTCGAACGCGATTTCGCCGCTTCCGCGCAGGAGCACGATGCGCGCCACCAGGTTCTCGAGCTCGCGCACGTTCCCAGGCCAGTCGTACGCGCACAGGGCCTCGAGCGCGTCCGGAGCGACGCCCGTCACGCGCCGTCCACGCCGCAGGTTCACGCGCGCCACGAAGTGCTGCACGAGCGCCGGGATGTCGCCGCGGCGCTCGCGCAGCAGCGGCAGCGCGATGGGTACCACGTTGAGCCGGTAGTAGAGGTCACGCCGGAAGGTCCCGGCCTTGACCATCGCCCCGAGGTCGCGGTTCGTCGCCGAGATGACGCGCACGTCGACCCGCACGGATCGCGAGCTGCCGACGGGCGTGACCTCCCTCTCTTGTAGCAGCCGCAAGAGCTTCGCTTGTAGGGTGATGGGCAGCTCCCCGATCTCGTCCAGAAAGAGCGTGCCTTGGTGCGCCGACGCCACCAGGCCGGGTCGCTCGGTGCCCGCGTCCGTGAAGGCGCCACGCACGTGACCGAAGAGCTCGCTCTCCACCAACGCCGCCGGAAGCGCCGCGCAGTTGACGACCACGAAGGGCTTGGTGGCGCGGCGGCTGCCGTCGCGGATGGCGCGCGCGACGAGCTCCTTGCCGGTCCCGCTGTCGCCTACGATGAGCACCGAGCAGTCGGTGGGCGCGACGCGATGTACGAGCTCGCAGATGTGCGCGAGCTTGGGGTCCGTACCGATGAGGCGCGGCAGCAGGGCGGCCGTGGAGGGGAGCGAGGCGCGACGCCCGCGCCGCAAGCGGGCTCGCTGCGGTAGGACGCGCTCGATCGCACCGTCGAGCTCGTCGAGGGCGAACGGCTTCAGCAGGAAGTCCGCCACGCGCAGCTGGACCGCGAGGACCGCGTGGTCCACGCAGCGATCGCCGGTCATGACCAGCGTGACGGGTGGCGGCGCTTGCTGGGCGGCCCGGCGCAGGACCTCGAACCCACGGCCGTCGGGCAGGTTGACATCGGTGAGCACCAGGTCGACTGCATGTCGGGCGAGCAGTTCCATCGATTCGCCGCAGGTTGCGGCGGCGTGCACGCGCGCCCCCTTGCGGGCGAGGTGGCGCGCGAGGGTCTGGCGCCAGGCGCGGTCGTCCTCCACGAGCAGGATCGCCGGCCCCTGCACTGCGGCTTCGCTCGGGGGTGCCGTCACGGGCCGATGTTTGCACCGCCGCACCGCGCGCGCAACGCGAGTCGCCCGCCCCAATCCGGCGGCAAGTCCGGTGCCGCGGGTCCGCTCGAGCTCAACCGCGGCGCTTGAGCTTCTCGCTCAGCGTCGTGCGGTTGAGCCCCAGCAGGGCCGCGGCGCGGTTGCGGTTGCCGTCGCACGCCGTGAGCGCCGTATGGATGAGCCGCTCCTCTGCCTCACGCACCGCGGTGCGGAGATCGATGCCGCCGGCCGGCAGCTCGGGCGCTTCGAGGTGGGACGTGTCGAAAAGGTCCGGACCGACGCGCATCTCGACGGGCAGGTCGCTCTCCTCGATCACCTCGCCCGCACAGAGGATGCTCATCCGGTCGACGACGTTCTCGAGCTCCCTCACGTTGCCGGGCCAGTCGTGCGCCTGCATGAGAGCAAGCACGCCGGCGCTGAGTCGCTTCGGCAGCACGCCCGCCAGTCGCGCCCCGCGCTCCAGGAAGTGCTTCGCGAGCTCGGGCACGTCGCCCGGCCGCGCGCGCAGCGGCGGTAGCTCCACGGGCATGCCGTTCAGCCGGTAGAGCAGGTCCTCGCGGAACTTGCCCGCCAGGACCATGGCGTCGAGGTCGCGGTTGGTGGCGGCCACGACACGCACGTTCACCGCCAAGCTCTGCGACGTGCCGATCGGCGTCACCTCCTTCTCCTGCAGAACGCGCAGCAGCTTTGGTTGCAGGAACGGCGGGAGCTCACCCACCTCGTCGAGGAAGATCGTGCCCTCGTGAGCGGCCGCGAACGCCCCCTGGTGAGCGGTCACGGCGCCCGTGAAGGCGCCGCGCACGTGGCCGAAGAGCTCACTTTCGAACAGCGACTCGGGGATGGCGGCGCAGTTCACGACCAGGAACGGTCGTGCCGCACGCGGGCTCGCCGCGTGCAGGGCGCGCGCGATGATCTCCTTGCCCGTGCCGCTCTCACCGGTGATGAGCACCGTGCAGTCGGTGTCGGCGATGCGCTGGACCACGTGGAGCGTGTGGAGCACCCGCGGATCCTGCCCGATGAAGCCGGGCGCGTAGAGCGCGCGCCAGTCCCCGGGCGACTCGACGGCCGGCGGTCGCGAGTCCCCGCGCCACGCTTCCAGCGCCTGGAGCGCCGTGCGTAGCGCGTCGACGGAAAAGGGGCGGAGGAGGAAGTCGACGGCCCCACGACGCAGCGCCGCGATGGCGTTCTCGAGCGAGTGATCGCTCGCCATGACGATGACTGCACCGTGCGGCGCCAGGCGCGCCATGTCGTCGCAGAGCTCGTAGCCTGGCCCATCCGGAAGGACCACGTCGACGATCGTCACGTCGACCTCTTGCTGCCCGAGCACGATCCGCGCCTCGGCACCACTTGCCGCCTCGAATACGAGGCAACCCATCCCCGCCAGTTGGCCGCGCAGGATCGCACGGAACGCGGCGTCGCCGTCGACGACGAGCACGTTGGGGGAAAGGCCATCTGCGCTCACGGTGCTCATCGGGGCCCCCGTAGCCAATCACCGTGCATCAGCCGCATCGCGCCTGCAACCTCGTCCGCGAGAGCCGCTCGATCACGACCGTGGCACGGCCGGTGGGTGCCAACGCGGGTGGAGGTATTTCTTCAGAACCGTGGGCAGCATGCCGAGGTGGGCACAGTGCGCCGCCTCGTCACGGCCGGCGTAGCCTCGCACATGGTAGGCGCCCTGGTCGAGTCGTTCGCGCAGTTCGAAACCGTAGGCGTGGCCCCGTTCGACCGGGCGCAGGGATGCGCCGACCGCACCCACGAGGTAGCGGGCGACCTCGCCCGTGGACGCATAGGTCTCGGGCTCGATGGCCGAGAAACTCTCGAATAGAAAGCGCCGCCCGGCGGCGGCGCGCTCCGCGAAGGCGAGCCAGGGGGCGAGTTGTTCCGTGTCCACGGTCCGCGTGGAGCGATCCGCGTAGCTCGCGTAGAGCGAATCGAGCAGCACGATCGCATCCACCCTGTCGCCCGCGGGCTGGGCGAGCACGCGGGCGATGGCGCCGTAGCCCGCGCTCCAGGCCGAGAGGCCGACATTCCTGGCACGCGCCGGTCGGCCGATGCGGCCACTCATGAGCGTCTCCACGTCGGCCACCAGGGTCGTGAACGCTCGGGGATCGGCGAAGCGACTCGAGTACGGCGCCGAGCCAACGCCGAGATCGACGCCGACGAGCACGATGCCGCGCGCGATCTTGACGAACTCCTTGCGGGCGGCTTCCTTTCCGTGGAAGTGAACGAGGAGGTCGAACTCCCCTGTCGCCCGGGCGCCACCGCGCGAGGGCGCAGCCACCCAGCCGACCGTGGGGAGCCGCTGCCACTCGTCGTACACGCCCCAGCCCGGGTCGGGCGTGTTGCAGGGGTTCACGTGAGCGGTCGCGAGCTTCTCGGGTGCGTCGGCTCGAGCCGTCGTCTCGCCGACGAGCAGCGACAGCAGTGCAATACACAGACGGAGCGCGGGCCTCGCGGCCCGCCCCGCGGCCGCGCCGAAAACGGTTGCCATGCTCGTGGCCTTTCAAGGCTCGTGCCACCGCGGTCCGGCATCGGGGGCGGCCCCGCGCTGGAGCAGGTGACGACTCTCGATGAACCTGCCGGGCGGGCGTCAACGGATGGACGTGAGCGCTGTATCCGTCCTGGAGCCCCGAGCCCTGCGGCACTCGCGCGGGATCGGGGGCAGACTGCAGATTCCACCAAGATGGTCCGTTCAGCGCAGGCATGAGCGACTTCGCTGCGGTCCTCGCGCGGGTGATGAGCGAGCTTCAGACCGGAGGCCTGGACGGCTCGCCGCACGGGTGCGGCTACCGAGCGTCCGCGCGAGGGCAGGCTGCCACGTCCCGACCGTTCGAGGCTCGACGTGCCCTCGAGAGCCGCCCGTCCTGGGCCGCGGCCCTGGGGATCAGCGTCCCCTGCACCGAGCGCGAGCTGCGCGTCGCCTTCCGCCGCCTGGCGCTGCGCACGCACCCCGACCGACCCGGAGGCTCGCATGAGGCCTTCCTCGGCGCCCGAGCGGCGCTCGACCAGGCGCTCGCTGCGCTCAGCGGACAACTTTGCGCTCCGCCTGGACACCGCGCGTCCACGAGGACGTCGCGCAACGACACGTCGGTCCCGATCGGTGGGGACACGGCGACGTGAGGCGGGCTGGCACGTCCGCCCTACGTGGCGCGTGGCTCCGCTCGGTCGACGGCGTACACGCGGACGGGTTCGCGCACGGCGCCGCGCTTGTACTGGCGGAGGCGCCCGACCAGCCCCTCGGTGACGACCGTACCGCGCGCCACGAGCAGGGTACCTCCGGTGGTCTTGAGATCCTCGGCCAGGCTCATCCCCGCGCGCACGCCGCAGAGCGGCACCTCCCGCAACAGTTGGGTCGTCGCCGAGTCAGCGTGCAGTTCGGCCAGCGCACCGAGCACGGCCGAGTCGTATCGCCGCCCGCGCGCCTGCAAGATGCCAAGCGCGTGGGCGGGCCCGCTGCCGCGGGTCTCGAGATCGTCCAGATCAAAGGCGGCACGCAGGAGGCCCGCCCCGCGTTCGGCGAGCGCGCGCTCGGCCGCTCCGAGGCTCGAGGCCGGCCCGAGCCGAGCGCCGGAGCAAAGCGCCAGGATCTCGCGCACGACATCGAGGCGGGGGATCTTCTCGAGCAGCTGCTGCGTGGCCGCCGCTGCCCGGTCGAGCAGCTCCTGGTCGGCGACCTCGAGCTCGTCGCCAAAGTACAGCCGCTCGAGCGTCTGGACGGGCAGGACGACGAAGCCGAGCTGGGACAGCATCGCGGCGACCTCCACGTGCCAAGACTCGGTGAGTCCGAGGCGCCCCGCGACCGCAGCCACGACCTGCCGCACGCGGCTCGCCCTGCCGAACGCGAGCGGGCTCGCGAGCGCCAGCACATCCGTGAGGGCCATGACGCAACCGCGCAGCGTGTCCCTGCAAAGGACGCGCTCGGCCGTGATCAGGCGATGCTGCGCCACGGCGGCCTCCACGGCGGCGAGGAAGGTCGGCGGTGGGCAAGGTTTCGTGAGAAAGCGAAAGACGTGCCCCTCGTTCACGGCCGCGATGGCGGCGTCGACGTCGGCATGTCCCGTGAGCAGCATGCGCACGGTGTCCGGCGCCATGTCGCACGCCCGCGCAAGAAACGCGGAGCCGTCCATGCCCGGCATCCTCATGTCGGAGACGACCACGGCGAAGGGGTCCGACGTCGCCATCTCGCGCAGACCGTTCGCTCCCCCGTCGGCCGCGACGAAATCATATTGCCGCCGTAGGTGGAGCCCGAGCGCAGCCAGCACCTGGGGCTCGTCGTCCACACAGAGGATCCGCGCGCGACTCATGTCGATCTCCCTGGGCCACCGTCCGCGTCAACTGCGGGGCGTCACCGTGTCCGCGGCGCGTAGCACCGCCGCGCGTTCGACGACCCGACGCCACCAGACCCCGACCTCGGCCACGAGCCCGGCGCGCTCGAGGAACGCTCCGTCGCAGCGCTCGGTCGGCGCCTCGTCGCGGGCACCCTCGCAGACAGCATGCGCGAAGGCATCCGCGAGGTGCAAGGCCATGCACGCCGCCTGCTCGCCCCTGCGCAACGTGTCGGGCGCATGGTGGAACGCGACCGCCTCGACGATGTCGTGAGGTAGACCCCACATGCCGAGAAGATACGCGCCGGCCTCGGCGTGCGACGCTCCGAACGCACCTCTCTCGAGCTCGTGTGGCGCGGTGCCGCTCGCCGCACAGGAAGCCACGATGTGCGCGTACTCCTCCGGCGCGACGAGCCCGAGGAGCACCTCGCCGACTCCGTGCAGCAGTGCCGCGGCCACGGCGGTGTCCCGCGCTGCACCGGCCGGGAGGATCTCGACGCACGCCGCAGCCGCAACGAGTGCGCGCTCTTGGATCCGGCGCGCTTCTCGCGCGCCGTGCGCACAGCGCTCCAGGGCCGAGAACACACTCGTGGACACGGCGAGCGCCTTCAGGAGCTCGGTGCCGAGGAACGTCACCGCGTGCCGCACGGACGTGACTCGGCGCGACGCGCCCAAGCACGCGGAGTTGGCGAGCTGGAGGACCTTGGCGCACATCGCTGGATCCCGCTCGACGATCCGCGCCAGATCGCCGCCCGTGGCGCTCTCGTCGGCAGCCGCGCGCTGCAACGCAGCATAGCTGTCGGATAGGGAGGGCAGCGCCTTGAGCCCGCCGACGAGGTCTCGGATGGCGCGGCTCTGGAGCAGGGAACGGAGCGCGAGGGCGCGCCCGAGCGTGCTTCGCAACACCTCGGCGTCGCACGGCTTCTGCAGGTACTGATGGGCGACCGGCATGACGCGCAGCACGGCACCGCGGTCGGCGTGGCCGGACAACACGATGCGTGTCGTGGCAGGGTACTTCCCGCGAACGAGCTCGAGCAGCTCGGCACCGTCCATCCCTGGCATGCGCATGTCGGCCACGACGACGTCGAACGTCCCGGCGGCCAGCTCGGCGAGGGCACGCTCCGGTCCGAGCGCGAACACGACGCGCCACGCGCGGCGCTCCCGGCGGAGGAGGTCGCGCAGACCGTCGAGCACGGCCTGCTCGTCGTCGACGAAGAGAAGGCACGGCGGAACGCCGTCGCCCGCGGCAGGCTCCGCCGCCGCGCTCACGGCGCCCCCCCTTGGAAGTCCCAGGGTTGGATGGTGTCCCGCGGCGCGCACGTCTCGCGGGCCACGGGGATGCGAATGGTGAAGGTGGTGCCCCTGCCGAGCTCCGTGTCGAAGGTCAGTGTCCCCCGGTGGCGCTCCTGAACGACGCTTCGCGCCATGGCGAGCCCCTGCCCCGTTCCCTTGCCGACCTCCTTGGTGGTGAAGAACGGCTCGAAGATGCGCTCGCGCGCCTCGGGAGGGATGCCCGTTCCGGTGTCGCTGATGGCGATGCTGACGGTCGCTCCGTGGCAGCGGGTACGGACGCCGATCCGACCACGTTCACCGGAACTACCGACGACCTCCCCGATCGCATGAGCGGCGTTGACGACGATGTTCAGGATCGCCTGGTTGAGCTCGCCGGCGAAGCACAGGATCGGCGGCAGCTCGCCAAGGTCGGTCTCGACGTCGGCAACGTACTTGTACTCGTTGCGCGCGATGGCCAGCGTGCTCTCGATGGCTCGGTTGAGGTCGACCGGGACCATCTCCTTCAGATCGGGGTGGGCGAATTCCTTCATCGAGCGCACGATCGTGGCCACGCGACCCAGACCCTCGATGGAACGCTCGATCGCCGGCGGCACGTGCTCGAGCAGATAGGCGAGGTCCGCCGTCCGCTCGAGCTCTTCGGCGCAGCGGCTGCGCACCTCCGCCATCATGTTGCCGTCAGCGCACAAGCGGCGGTACCCGGACACGAGACGCGCGAGATCGTCCATGGCGTCGCGGATGAAGTGCACGCTGTCGTTCACGAACTGCACGGGGGTGTTGATCTCGTGTGCGATCCCGGCCGCTAGCCGGCCGACGGACTCGAGCTTCTGGGCCTGGCGTAGCTCGAGCTCGAGGCGCTTGCGCTCGCGCAGATCGAGAGCGATGGACACGATGCGCCGCTCGCCGTCCCCGGGAGATGCGCTGAGCAGTTTGGCAGAGTAGAGGACGGGGATCCGGGTCCCCGCCCTGTCCTTCAGGACCGACTCCCGGCGGATCACGCCGGCCCCGTCCGCCTCTTGCGACGGGGGTGGTCCGCCGGCGAACACGGTCCCGATGTCGCGACCGATGAGCTCCTCCTGACCGTAGCCGAGCAGCTCGCTGGCAGCGTCGTTCACTGCCACGATATCCCCCCCGACTCGATGCACGATGAGTGCGCACGGCATCGTCTGGTGCACGTCGAGAAGGAAGTCGCACAGCGTTCGCAGTGTGACATGGGCGCGCGAGAGCTCGAGGGCTCGCGCCTGCGCCGCGCGTTCCGCGCTGAGCACGAGCTCCCGCGCCGCCGTGAGATCTGCGACCTTGATCTCGAGATCGTCGCGCGCCCGGCCGAGGTCCAGCGCGCGCTGCTCGAGCGCGACCGAGTTCCGCAGCGCCGTCTCTTCGTACTCGCGAAGGAGCTCCTCGAACGCGCCGGCGGTCACGTCGGCGAGCGAGGCCGCGTGTTCCTCGTCGCGCACGCGGTCCCGAGCCCACGTGTCGGGGCGTGCGTCCTGCCGCAAGTCCGGCACGATAGCCGGCGACGACGCGACGTGGGGTACCTCGGCGAGTCGGCTTGCGCCGTCGTGCGACGAGCACCTCCGATCGAAGGGCAGCAAGGCGAGCTGGAGATCGAGCGCGAGCATCTGAAACAGCTCGGCCGTCTCCCGCGTGACGCTTGTCCGCAGAAAGAGGAGCATCGCGAACAGGGAGCCCGAGGGCAAGAGTCCGCCGAACCCGAGGACCGATCGCACGCCGCAGCGAACCACGAAGTCAGCCTGCGCGGGCACCCACGGGCTCCCTTTCGCCTCACGCACCAGGAAGACGTCGTAGCGGCGACGGGCGCCGGCGAGGGCCGCTTCCGGCGCTGGGCATGTGACGAGCTCGGGGGCCACACCGAGCGCAGTTGTGAGCCCGTGCAGCATCGGCGCCGCTCGGAGCTGTTCCACGGTGCGCAAGGGAATCGCACGGTGCGAGCGCGAGCCCGCCGTGCCATTCCAGGCCGGTTCGTCGCCCCGAGAGGCGAGCAAGACCACGCAACGCGTGTCCCGAACGACCCGAGCGTCCGCTGCGCTCGCCAGAGCTCGAAGCTCGGTGGAGAGCTCACCGTGCGCCGCGGTCGCGAAGAGCCGCGCGAGCACCACCCGAGCAGGCCGAGCCAGGCCCGACATCGCCACGTGGACCGCGTCGAGCGCGCGCTGCGCGGCGTCTTCCTGGGTCTCGGCGGCACGACCGATGTGCCTGAGCTTGCGACCGAGACGCGTCATCTCGGCGAACGTGACGAGCGCTGACTCCACGGTGACTCCCGGCGGCGGTTTCACGTGCACCACCGCCAGCGCGGCAGATGCACGTCGCATGCCGGGTGCCTGCGGACCGGTGAGTCGCGCCGCGTGGCCCGCCCGCGCAGCGCGCTGGCCGTTGCCGCGTCCATGCACCGTCAACCCATTGGCGGCCATGCTGTCAGTCGCGTGGCACGCGGACCATCGCGAGCATCGGCGTGGCTTCAGACTCGACTTTCGCCCTTCGGGCGGAAGTCTCGCGGCTACAGGGATCAGGCTTCAGACTTCAGGCACCAGACTCGAGGGAGCGAATCAGTCCCTCGAGCGCACGCACCAGCTCATCGTAACGTGGCTCGAGCTCATCACGATGGGACGCCGCAAGAATCCCTAGGCGCGCGGCGAGCGCGATCAGGTAGCGCGCCTCCGACGCGAGCCGAGGGCGATGACGAGAAACTGGACGTAGTCGCGCGTCGTGCGACGGGCGCAGCCTTCGATGATGTTCGTCGGAATCGAGACGACGGCGCGCCGCATTTGCGCTTGTAGCCCGTCCCGCTCCTCGACCGGGAATTCGCGCGTGCGGCGTTTGGGCGGGAGAGCGGGAGGCCACAGCGATCCACACCGCGGCCTCTGGGCCTGAAGCCTGAAGCCCGTAGCCTGATGCCACCGGCACACTGGAGCCGAGCTTCCTGCTAGACGCGGCTCACCGGATGCGCCGCCACGCTCAAGCTCCTACCGCAGGCGGACGCGCTGGTGATGGCGGGGCGACGCAGACCCGATCGCGTCCGAGGCGCTTCGCCTGGTAGAGCGCCGCGTCGGCCCGTTGCAGCCAGTCGGCGGGGCTCTCGTGACGCACGCTCACCGCCGCGCCCGCCGACACGGTGAACCGCACCGCCGTGCCGGCCGCCATGACGGTGAGCCGTGCGGCGGCCTCGCGCAGACGCTCGGCCAGCATGCAGCCCTCGCGCTCGCTCGTCTCCCGCAGGATGGCGGCGAACTCCTCGCCCCCGTAGCGCGCCACGACATCGTCACGGCGCCGGAACGTCCGGAACATCGCGTCGGCCAAGGACTGGAGCACGCGATCACCAACGGGGTGTCCGTGAGCGTCGTTGACCCGCTTGAAGTGGTCGACGTCGATGAGCACGAGGCAAGCGGGCTGCCCGACGAGCGCCGTGAGCTCCGCGACCCGACCGAGCGCGTCATCGAACGCTCGACGGTTGAACATGCGGGTCAACGGGTCGAGATTGGCCTCGCGCCTCGCCTCCTCGAGCTCGACCGACATCTCTGCCACGCGCGCGCCGAGCTCGGACGCCTGCTGCATGGCGCGCTGCCGTCGCACTTCGAGCGCCGCACTCACGACGTGCACCGTCGCGCAGGTCTCCCGCCGCAGCTCCTCCGGCGTGCCGCTGCGCGCGATCGCGAGGAGGCAGTCGAGCTTCGACCGGAGGTCGGCATCGACAGCCAAGTCCTCGCCGAGCGCGCGGTTGACGCCGCGCACGAAGGTCCAAATCGCCTGGCGCAGGGCCGCGAACGAGCGAACCGCGTGGGCCTGTTCGTCGCGGAGCAAACTGGTAATGTAGCGCGCGAGCTCGCCCCACGCGCGCCCTGACACGACCCCCTCACCGTCCGCTGGCCCCCCTTGCGACGGCGCTTCGGACCGGACGAGCACGTGACGCGCCCAGCGCTCGCACAGGCCGGCCGTGACCTCGGCGCTGGCGCTCGGCAAGTCGAGGGCGTGGCGTCCGATCGCGCGCACGATCCCCGCCAGGGCGTCGAGCGCGTGGTCGAACTCCGCCACGGCGCTCGCTGGTGCCATGGCGGGCAAATCGACTGCCACGGACCTCGCGGCACCGTTCCTCGCCGCGTTTCTCGAGAGCAGCATAGCGCCTACGTTCCTCCTCGGGCAGGATGCCGAGCCCGCATCGCGCTGAACGGCTCCGGCGGGTCGACCTTGAGGGGCCGGTCGATCCTCGGAGCCGTCGATGCCGGGCCTCGCATCTGGCGAACGCCCTTGGCCCGGGGGTTGCAGCAGACCGACTCCGATGCCGGCCAACGTCGTCAGCGCGGAAGTGTGGCGCGAGGCGCTCGCGCTGTCGGAGCTCCGGAGGATGGCGGAGGTGGTCGCGCGCATCGTGCGCACCCGCGTGGATCCGCACTCGTCCCACCAGCTCGTCGGCGAACGCGCCGGCGACGGCGTCATCGGCGAGCGCGATGTGCATCCCCCTCGTCATCCTCGGGCGCCGCGGCACCGCCCGGCGCGCGCCTTGGTGGCGTGGGCTCCGAGGCGGCGGAGCGGATTGTGGCGCCCGGCCATCAAGCTTCGCGTGCCGGGCCCGTTCTGAGCGCGGAGGACACAACAGCATGAGCGTGGATGCAATGGAGGAGGGGTGCTGCTCGAATCACCGCAACGGTGTGAGCGCGCGGGCCATCGCGGCGCTGCGTGCGGCCGCAAGCGCGCGCAGAGCTTCCGGAGACGACTACGCACGGTGCCGGCGCGCGCCGAGCTTCGACCCAACGCCGCGGATGACGAGCGAGAGGGCGCGCGCGATGTTGCACGACCTCGCGAGCAAGCTCCGCGAGCGCGCTCGGTCGAGCGGGGCCTCGGAAGCACTGAAGGATCTTGCCGAGCGCGTGCGGAGCGCTGCCGACACGGGCGAGTTCGGCGAGCTGGTCCCTGGCGGCCGTCCGTCCGCCGTCGCAGCATTCGCTGCGGCGGCGCTCGACTACCCGTTCGCGTGACGGCAGCCTGGTGAGTCATGCCCTGGCCGAACACCCCAAGCGGCGACAGCCTATTCCGACCGCGGGCACACGAAACGCCGCGCGAGGACCCGCGGGCCGCACCCGTGGGGCAGAACGACTCGACCCCAGCCAGCAGCCCCTTTGTCGGCGCTCCGCCCAGGCGGCAGGCCTTCACGTCGCGGCGGCGGCGGGTGACGACACCGCGGCGCTACACCATCGCGCTCGTGGGGGTGAGCGTCGCCGTGGCCGAAGTGTGCACCGCGGCTCTGACGGCGTGGGGGCGCCTCCGCCCGCTCCGCGCCATCAGCAGCGACGGGCTGGCCGATTCCTCGATCGCCATCGTGGAGCTCGCCGCACCGATGGCCGAGTCCATCGCATGCTTCTGCCGCGTACGCCGCTGCAACCCCGCGATCCCGATCGTGCTCCTCGGGCCCGCACTTCACGCGGAAGTCGCCGTCGAGCTCGTCAAGTGTGGTGCGGACGAGTACCTGACCATCCCCTTCAACCCCGAGGGACTGGCACGCAAGGTAGGGCGATGCCTGCGGGAGCGCTACGGTCCGGTCTTCGACATCCCCGGCCTTGAAGCCTTGTTCCCGAAACAAGCCGGCTTCGAGGGGGTGAATCACCGGCGCGCGTTTCGCGCGATGGTTCCGCGGGGGCTAGCGGCCTCGGTGCGCGTCGTGACCGGCGCCGCCAGCAGTGTGTCCGGGCAACGTCTCGCGGTGCGAGACATCGGCCCCGCGGTCGACGACGCACCGGGCGGCATGCGGCTCGTCGCCGATCCGGTCACGGCGGCCGAGCTCGGCGTGCTCGAGTGGGAGGTGGGACGACAGCTCGAGCTCTCCGCTCAGGTCGACGATGGTGATCCCGTCGAGCTCGTCGCCACCTTGGTACGTCCCGCCCAGTTCGGGCGCGAGCGGAGCGTCGAGCTCGGCATCGTGTACACGCCCGTGCATCGCAGCGGCACCGCGCGCATGCAGCGCTTCTGGTACGCATGCCAGCGGCGGGGCGACCCGCTGCCCGGCTGAGGTGCCGCAGGTCCCGCCGGACCTGGTCGCCTCGGGCGATGGCGCGCAGGAGCAGACGACTGATGACTGATAACTGACAGCTCCTTGGGCTACCATGCTGCGCCATGGGCGAAGAGGGCGGAGCGCCGAGCAGCCGGCGGCCGGCGACAGCGGCGCAGGCCTACCCGCACGCCGGGCGCCCGGACGACGAGCGGAGCGAGGTGCGCGCGCTCCCGCCTGCCGCGCCGCCCAGTCCGCCGGAGGCAGGCGCCCCGACGGACGTCGACACGGCGAGCGCCACCGACCCTGTGGAGCGCGACCTCGGCACGGTGGCGCGCATCCTCGCCGACGCCCGCACGCAGCTGGCGCGCGGCCTCTTGCCGCCCGCGGAGGTCGTGCCGAGCGAGCTGCCCGCCGCCGCCGAGCGCTACCGGGCGGTCGGCGTGCTCGGCCGCGGCGGCATGGGCGAGGTCGAGGTGGCGCTCGACCGCGCGCTCGGGCGGCCCGTCGCCCTGAAGCGCGCCCACGACGCGGGGCGCCGCGCCGCCCTGCTCACCGAGGCGCGCATCTGCGCGCAGCTCGAGCACCCGGCGATCGTGCCGCTCTACGACGTGTTCGAGGACGAGGCGGGCGAGCTCCGCTACACGATGCGTGCCGTGGCGGGCCGCACGCTGCACGCCGTCCTCGCCGAGGCCGCGGTGCGCGCGGCCGGTCTCGCCGCCCCGTCGTCCCCTGGCGCCCAGCCTGGCGCCTTCGGCCCGTCGAGCGAGCGCGAGCTCGAGCGCCAGAGCAGCGGCAAGCTGCTCGGCGTCATGCGCCAGGTGTGCCTGGCGGTCGACTACGCCCACAGCCGCGGCGTCGTGCACTGCGACCTCAAGCCCTCGAACGTCATCGTGGGGCGCTTCGGCGAGGTGTACGTGCTCGACTGGGGCATCGCCTACATCACGCCCACGAGCGACCTCGGCGACGTGTGCCGGGGCGTGCGCACCTTCGCGGGCACGCGCGAGTACATGGCGCCCGAGCAGCACGTCGAGGGCGAGATCACGCCCGCCACGGACGTGTACGCCCTCGGCGTGATGCTCCACGAGGTGCTCGCCCGCGCGCGCCCCGCGAGTGCACTCGCGCCGGCCTCGCCCGAGCCGCTGCCCGTGGTGTCCGACGGCCCCACGCAGCCGACCGCGCTGCGCTCGGCCGACGAGGCGGCGAGCCGCATCGCCCGCCTGCCGCCGCACTTCGAGTCCTTCGCGCCGCTCATCACGCGCTCGTTCGCGCGCGACCCGCACGAGCGCCCCTCGGCGCGCGTGCTCTGCGAGGCCATCGAGGAGTACCTCGATGGCGAGCGCGCGCGGCGCGAGCGCGAGCGCGAGGCCACGGTCCACGCGGCCGAGGGCGACGCCGCGCTCGCTGCCTTCGAGGCGCTCGAGGAAGAGGCGCAGACCCAGCGCGCCGAGGCGGACGCGCGCCTGGCCATGCTGCCGAGCTGGGCGAGCCTCGAGGACAAGCAGCCGGCCTGGTGGCTCGCGAGCCGCGCGGCAGAGCGCGAGACCGACGCGGCGATGGAGCTCGCCCGCGCCGAGACGGCCTACAACCGCGCGCTCGGCCGGGTGGCCGACGACCCGCGGGCGCGGCGCGGGCTCACGCGCCTGCACTACCGCGAGTTCATGCTCGCGGAGCAGAAGGGCGAGCGCGGCGAGGCGGCGCGGCGCCTCGCCCTCGCGAAGAGCTACGACGACGGGACGCTGGCGCTCGAGCTCCGCGGCGACGGCGAGCTCGTCGTCCGGACGACACCGCCGGCCGCGGAGATCGCCGTGCAGCGCTACGAGGCCGACGGGCTCCTGTTCGCGCTCCGCGCGACGCGGCGCATCTCGAACGGGGAGCGCTGCCACTTGCCGGCGGGCTCCTACCTCGTCGTGGCGCAGCCGCACTGGACGACCCCGTCCACCGCCCCGCCGGCGCCCGTGCGTTACCCGGTCTGTGTCGGCCGGGCGCGCCGCCACGCGCTCGAGCTCCGGCTGCCGCGTCCCGGGGAGCTGCCCGAAGGCATGGTGCTCGTCCCGGGCGGTCCCTTCCTCACGCGCCTGCCGCGCGCGCGGCGCCTCGTCGCGGCGGCGCTGCCCGACTTCGCGATCGGGCGCTTCCCCGTCACGCTCGCCGCGTACGCGCGCTTCCTCGACGCGCTGCCGCCGGACGAGCGCGCGCGTCGCGTGCCCGGCGGGCCCGACCGACCGTTGCTCGAGCGCTCCGCCGACGACGACGGCTGGCGCCTCGCGCCGTACGCCATCGAGGGCCAAGCGGCCCGGCGCCGGGTGCCCGCCGAGCGGGCGCTCGAGCTCGCGGTGCACGGCGTCTCGTTCTACAGCGCGCTCGCCTACGCGCGCTGGCTCGCGCGGGAGACGGGCCTGCCCTACCGGCTGCCCACCGACCTCGAGTGGGACAAGGCGATGCGCGGCGCCGACGGTCGGGCCTATCCGATGGGCGACCACATCGACCCGTGCTTCGCCAAGCTCCGCACCTCGCGGCCCGAGGCTCCGCAGCCCGAGCCCGTGGGAGCGTTCGAGCTCGACGAGTCGCCGTACGGCGTGCGCGATCTCGCCGGCAGCTTCGGCGACTGGACGGCGACGCCGACCGACGGCGGGCCGGCTCCGAGCCTCGCCGACGAGGGGCGCGCCGAGGCCGCGGGCCGCCAGCTCTACTGGCGCGGTGGGTCCTGGGGCGTGACGGGGCTCACGCCCGAGATGCGCTACCCCCTGCTCGCGGACGCGCGCAACGCGGGCGTGAGCTTCCGCCTGCTGCTCGGGCTCGAGGGCAGCTCGGAGCTCGGCGTCGAGCCCATGGACCGCGCGTGATCGCCGCCGACCGAACGCGTCCCCGCTAGCCGTGTCAGCCGAAGAGCCCACCCCGGCGCCTGCGGGCGCAGCCGCCGCGCGCCGCGGGGCCCACGCGCGCCTGGCCGCAGTGCTGCGCGTGACGGCGACCCTCGGCTGCGTGGCGCCGGCGCTGTGGCAGGCCCTGTGCCAGGTGCGGCTCTTCGCCCTGCGCGTCGCGTACCCCGCCGACGTCGAGTGGCTCGAGGGCCCCGCGCTCTACCAGGCCCATCGCATGCTGCACGAGCAGAGCACCTACGGCCCCCCCGCGGGCGGCTACCTGCCGCTCTTCCACCCGCCCGGCTATCCCGCCGCGGTGGCCGCCGCGGGCAGCGTCTTCGGGCTCGACTACGCGACGGGGCGCACCGTGTCGTTCCTGTTCTGCGCGCTCGGCGCCGCCCTGTGCGCGCGCGAGCTCATGCGCCACGAGCGCACGCGCCTGGCGCAGCTCGCGAGCGCCGCGCTGGTGGTCGGCTTTGCGGCCGCGGGCGTGCCGCTGTTCGCGAGCTTCTACGACCTCGTGCGCGGCGACACGATGGCGCTCTGCCTCGCGGCGCTCGCCGCCGTCCTCGCCGTCGAGAAGCGCCCGCGCCCGGGGCGCATCGCGCTGCTCGCCGTGGTGATGACCGCGATCGTCTACACCCGCTTGCCGGCCGTGTTCTTCCCCGTGTGGGTGACCGTGTTCGTCTTCGCCCGCAACCGCCGCGCGGGCCTGTGGCTCGCGCTCGCGACCACGAGCCTGTGCGGGCTCGTGCTCGTGGCGCTCTCGTACGCGACCAAGGGTTGGTACTGGATCTACACGGTGAGCGCCCTTCAGGGCCACGCGCTGCTCGGCAAGAACCTCACCCAGGCGCTCGGCCTGCTCGGCCGCTTCGCGCCGTACCTCGCCGTGGTCGTGCTCGTGGCCGTGGCCCTCGCGCTCCGGCGCAAGCTCTCGGCACGGAGCGCGCTCTGGCTGGGGATGCTCGGGGCCGCGCTGCCGGCGGCGCTCCTGCCCTTCGCCAAGCAGGGCGGCTACCTCAACGACCTCATGCCGGTCGCGTTCTTCGCCGGCCCGGCCACGCTGTGCGTGGCGGCGGATCTGGCGCACGCGCTCGGCCGCCGGCCCCGGCTGGCGCTCGGCGTGCGCGTCGCCACCCACGGCGCGGCCGCGCTCTACCTCGTGCTCGGGAGCTGGAGCGTCGCGCGCTTCGCGCCCGACGCGCGGGCCTGGCGGAACGCGCGCGCCTTCAACGAGCTCGTGGCCTCGCTCGAGGGCGGCGTCGTGATCCCGCGCGCGCCCTTCATCCCGCCGCGCAACGGGCACGCGACCCCGCAGTTCAGCGACATGCCCTACCTCGACGCGCAGTGGGCCGGCATCGAGGGCCTGCGGCTCGGCGAGTACCTCGACCGCGGCGGCGCCACGTGGGCCATCGTCACGGGCACGGAGGTGCCCTACAGCGCGGCCATGCTCGCGGCGCGCTTCCGCTTCGAGCGCGAGCTCCGCGACGCGCCCGCGTCGTTCATCGGCGAGCGCGACTGGCCGCGCTTCCTGCTCCGCCGCCGCGAGCCCGAGCACGCCCGCCACGTCGTGTTCGACTTCGAGGACGGGCGCCTCGACGGCTGGAAGCTGTCGGGCCGAGCGTTCGCGGTCGTGCCGCAGAAGCCCGCGTGGCAGCCGGCCATCGCGGGCGCGACCGGCGAGCAGCTGCTCTCCTCCTTCCCGCGCGGCCCGCGCGACGCGGCGCGTGGCCGCGCGACGTCGCCGCCGTTCGTGCTCGACCGGCAGCGCCTCGGGCTCGACCTCGGCGGCGGCGGCACGACCCACGTCGAGCTCCACGTCGGCGACCGGGTCGTCGCCCGGGCGACGAGCGTGTTCTCGGTGACCTCGACCCTCGGGCGCATCGTGTGGGACGTGTCGGCCGAGCAGGGCGCCGAGGCGCGGCTCGTGCTCGTCGACGACGACAAGGGCGCCTGGGGCCACGTGCTGCTCGACGAGGTGGCGCTCTTCGACCCCTGACGCGCCTGGCGTGGTAGCTCGCCACGGAAGGCACCCCTGGCTGCTCCCGGGGCAAGTCGGCGAAAGTCGAGTAAGCTAGCGGCCCCTTCCGACGACGACGATGCGCCTCCTCCTCGCCCTCCCGCTCCTCTTCGCGGCCGCCTGCGGTCGCTCCTACGACGTGGGCGACCACGTGATGGTCGAGTGGGAGGGGCGCGACTACCCGGCGATGATCGTCGAGGTGCCCGGCCCGGGGAAGGTCAAGATCCACTACGACGGCTTCGACGACATCTGGGACGAGGTCGTGCCCCGCAACCGCGTCAAGGGGCGGGTGACCGGGCCCGTGACCATGCCCGAGCCGCCCGAAAAGGTGCGCCGCACCGCCGTCGAGGCGTCCAAGACGAACACGTACAAGACGGGCGAGCGCGTGCGCGTGGACTGGCACGGCTACACTTACAGCGCCGTCATCGTCGGCGTGCTCGGTCCCGAGCGCTACCGCGTGCACTACGATGGCTACGGCAACGAGTGGGACGAGAACATCGGCCGCGAGCGCATCCAGCCGGCGAAGTAGCGGCACGAGCGCCGTGAGCGTCGTTGTCGCCCTCGTCGCGGTCGCGTGCACGCACGCGCCCACGGCCGGCGACCCGCCACCCCGCGTCGCGTCGCGCGCGGTCCCCGCCCCGGCCGTCACCCTGCTGGCGAGCGCGACGGCCTCGCAGGGACCGACGGACACGCCGAGCGCCGCGCGGCCGGACGGTCCCGCGGCGAGCGCGATCGCGGACGCGCCGCCGCCGGGCTTCGAGGTGCGCACGATTCGCCACGAGACCATCCACGCGCGCCTGCTCGTGCCGCGCGACGGCCGCGTCGAGCTCGGCCGCGATCCGTACGGGTACCCACGGGTCACCGTCGACGTCGACGGCGAGCAGGTGGTGCTGCAGTTCGACTCCGGCGTCGGGGCGCTCGGCGCGACGCTCGCGCGCACGCCGCCCACCGTGTACGGCCTGCCGACGGAGCGGGCGTCGGTGAGCGCGGACGGGCTCGCGGCCCAGTACCGGGACGCCCAGGGAGATCTGCGCATCCTCGGGGCCGCTCCGGGCGTGAAGTGCAGCTACGAGCCCTTCCGCGAGCCCCCGGCCGCGACGCTCGCGCGCGTCTTCACGGTGTGCGCGAGCCTGCGCTCGCCCCCGGCCGGCCCGTGGCGACCGGCGACGAGCGCCGAGCGCGCGAACGGCGGCATGACGGACGTGCCCGAGGGCGCGTGGGTGGAGCAGGCCCTGCCGAGCACCCCGGGCAGCCTGCTGCGGCCCGGGAAGTTCACGGCGCACCTGTACCTCGGCCGCCTCGTCGTGCGCGGGGCCGCTTGCCCTGCCTCGGTCGAGGCGTTGCGGGCGCGCGAAGCGCCCGAGGTCGACGTCGAGGTCGAGGTGCGGGCCGCCGAGCGGGTCTGGATTCGCCGCGTGACGGAGGCGTACGACGGCGTTCGCTACCCCGGCCCCACGACCGTGCTCGCAGCGCGCGGTCCGCGCTGCTGTCGCGTCGACTTCGTGCCCTGGACCAGCCAGCCCGCGGCGGACGACCTCGCGTACGCCGTCCGGCTCTGCGACACCTTCCGCGCCGAGTGAGCGCGGCCCCGGGCCGGCTCGGAGCGGTCGACGGCCGCCCGCTTGACGTCCCGCCAAGCCACGTCAATATCCCGCCGCAGGCATGGGAGCTCCTCGCCGCCGCGCAGCCTTCGTCGTCGCCGTCCTCTTGCCGGTCGTCGCGGCCGCCACCGTCGCCGTGCTCGCGCTCGGGGGCTTCGCCGAGGGCCGCCCCGCGTCGGCTGCGCCGGGCGTGCCGGCGGCCGCCGACCCCGCGACCGAGCCCACGCCCACCGCGGGCGCCGAGACCACGAGCACCGCGGCCGCCGCGAGCGCCGCGAGCGCGAGCACGCCCGACCCATCCGGCGCAGCCACCGCGAGCACCGCGGGCGCCCTGCCCGCACCGACCGGGAGCGCGGCCGAGAGCGCGACGCCCGGCCGCACCATCGACCCGGCCCCGCAGCGCATCTTCGTGTTCGGCGACTCGATGGTCATCAACATGCTCCAGCGGCTCGCCGACTACGCCCTCGAGAACGGGCACGAGCTGTCGGCCGCGATCTGGTACGGCTCCACCTCGGCGGCGTGGGGCTCGGGGGGCAAGCTCGAGCAGCTCCTCTTGCAGCGCGATCCGACCTTCGTGCTCGTCGTGCTCGGCTCGAGCGAGATGACCTCGGTCGAGACCAAGATCGGCGCCGCCAGCATCCAGCGCGTCATCGACGTCATCGGCAAGCGCAAGTGGGCGTGGGTGGGGCCGCTGCACTGGCGCGACGACGCCGTGTACAACGCCATGCTCGAGCGCCTGAACGGCCCGGGGCACTTCTTTCGCTCGACGGAGATCAAGTTTCGGGACGTGGGCGACCACGTGCACCCGACCCCGGAGGCGGGCGCGAAATGGGCCGACGCCATCGCCGCGTGGCTCGTGGCGAAGAGCGACGTGCCCATCCGCATGGCGCTGCCGACGCGCTCGGCGCCGAAGCCGAGCCCGCTCGTCTTCCCCCCGCCGTACTGAGAGCGTGAGCCAGCCCGGGTGCCGCCGGCGCGCACGGCCACCGGTGGATCGGCCCGCCGACCGTGCTAGAAGGCGCCTGCCCGCGCCCAGCCCGGACGCGGTGCCGTGCCGAGGAGAGACCCATCATGAGCCTGGCCCAAGCGCTCTCGGAGCCCGACAAGCGCTCCGCCGTCGTCGACGATTGCTGCACCCTCGTGGATCGCGAGGTCTCGAAGAAGAGCGGCTTTTCCGGCGTCATCATCAAGGCCGGCTACAGGACCGTGAAGGGCATCAAGCCCGGCTTCATTCGCAAGGTGGTCGACTCGCTGCTCGACGAGTGGGCCACTGGCCTCGACCCCATCTGGAGCGAGGCGCAGCAGGCGCCCGTGCCGCTCGAGGCCTTCGCGGCCGAGCACGAGCGCGTGGCCGAGGCCCTGCTCGGCGTCACGGACGCGAAGAGCAAGAACGCCAAGAGCGCGATCGTGCGCTCGACCTACGACAAGCTCCGGCCGAGCGCGAAGCGCAACGTCGAGGAAGCGGTGCCGGAGCTCGGCGCCCTGCTCGCCAAGCACGTCGGCTGATTCGCCCTTCCATCTGGCAGCTCACAGGCAGTCCGGGTCGCCCGGCTCGCACGCCAGCGCCACGAGCGTGTAGGGCCCCGCGGCCGGGCCGGCGCTGCCGACGAAGGTATCGACCACGAGGTGGTAGACGCCGGGGGGCAGCGTGCGCTCGAGCACGCGATCGTGGCGCGCGAGGCAGCTCGCGGGCTCCGCGTCCGCGCCGAGCAGGTGCAGATCGACGTCCACCCCGGCGCCGTCGAGCACGACGACGCGCAGCGCCGTCTCGGCGCCGAGCTCGAGGCGGTACACGCGCTCCGGGCCGGACTCGTCCTGGCCCGCGTCGCAGGCCGGGTAGGCATCGAAGGTGGACGGGGCCGCCGTCGCGGTGTCCGAGGTGTGGGTGAACGGCAGCCCGTCGACGACGAAGGGGTCGGCGAGCGAGCCGCGGCCCGCGACCGGCCCGACGGGCGCATCGGGGCCGAGCTCCCCCGCCGCGACGACGCGGCGCAGCACATCCAAGGCGCGCAGCGTGTAGAGGTTGCGCGTGTTGTAGGCGTGCTCGAGGCCGAGCGGGTCGAACACGCACGGCAGGGTCACGCCGCCGTCCACGTACACGTTGCCGTGCAGGCCATCCGCCGAGAGCCCCTGGCCGGGGAGCCCGACGTAGGCCAGGTACATGTCCAGGTACGGGACCTGGCGCGCCTCGGCGATCGCGCGCGTGACGGCGTCGTAGGTGGGCACCCAGCGCGCCGCCTCGACCGAGTCGCCGCGCGGACCGAGCCCGCTCACGAGCGGCACGACGCCCTCCGCCAGCAGGCGATCGACGAGCGCCGAGAGGTCGTCGAAGAACGGGAAGAGCGCGGCGCGGTAGGTCGCGCCCATCTCCATGTCGTTGGTGCCGTAGTTGACGACCGCGAAGCGCGGATCGATGGCGGCGAGCTCGCGCTCGAGCGGCGACGGATCGCCGGCCAGGGCCCACGCCGCGGTCCGGCCGACCTCGGCGCAGAGCGTCGCCCGGTCGAAGGGGGTCGTGCCGGCAGCGTCCCCCGCGCGGAAGTGCTCGAGGGTCGCCGTGAGCGGCGCCTCGCTCGCGAAGTCCACGGTGTAGAAGGCGCCCGGCAAGCCGGCGAAGCAGTAGAGCAAGTTCTGGCTGACCGTGCCGGAGGCACCTGCCTTCAGGAACACGCGCTCGTCGCGCCCCGGCACGGCCTGCGCGATGGCGCGCCACCGGTCGGCGACGTAGGGCGTGACCGGCGAGAGCACCCGAGAGGCGGGGTAGCGGGCCGGGAGCTCGGTCGCGGGATCCGCGCCGCCCGCCCCCGTCGCGGGGCCGACCGCAAGCCCGGGCCGCGGCTCGAGCACGGGGGCCGACCCGCCGCCGCCATCCGTCGAGCCCGGTGCGTCGGCGCTGCACGCGGGCGCCGCGAGGCACAGGCAGGCGAGCAGCGCGTGGCGCACGTCCCCGGACATATCACCGGCGCCGCGCGACCGGAACGCGCGACGCGGCTCGCGCCGGTCGTCCCGCCGCCGCGCGGCGAGCGTGGCGAGCCCATCACGCCCGACGTTGCGGGCGCGGCAACCGCGCGTTGCCGTCCGACGCCTTGCCGGTCGAGCCGCGCGGCTGCACGTTCTCGGCACGAGCTCGGGGCGGTGCCGCCATCGCACGGCGCCGGACCGCCCCGCGCCAACCAGCCACGCACACGAGCGCCGCCGCCTTCGCGCGCTGCGGCACGAGGTCTTCCATGCCCTGGCAACTCGACGACGTACACACCCACGTTGGCTTCTCGGTCAAGCACATGATGGTCACCACCGTCCGCGGGCAGTTCAAGAGCTACCGCGGCACCCTGAAGCTCGATCCGAAGGACTTCACGCGCTCGCGCTTCGAGGGCGAGATCGACGTGGCGAGCATCGATACCGGCAATCAGCAGCGCGACGACCACCTGCGCACGAACGACTTCTTCGACGCGCCGACCCACCCCAAGATCCGCTTCGCGAGCACGCGCATCGAGCCGAAGAGCGAGGGCGAGTTCGTGGTGCACGGCGAGCTCACGATCCGCGGCGTGACCCGGCCCGTCGCCCTCGACGTCGAGTTCCACGGCACCTCGAAGAACCCCTACGGCAAGACCGTGGCGGGGCTCTCGGCGCGTGGCACCGTGAACCGCAAGGAGTTCGGCGTCGTCTACAACGCCCTGCTCGAGACCGGCGGCGTCGCCATCGGCGAGAAGGTGAAGCTCGAGGTCGACGTCGAGGCGGCGTATGCGGAGGAGTCGGTCGCGACGGCCGCCGCGGCGCCCGCCTGAGCGCGGCGTGGCGCAGCGCGCGGTGACCGAGCCTCACGCGTCCGCCGCGTCGGACGCGTGCAGGCGGTAGTCCGCGGGCGAGGAGCCGACGTGGCGCTTGAAGGCCTTGCTGAAGGCGGCGTCGGACGCATAGCCGACCCTGGCGGCCACGTCGGAGATCGTCGCGGACCGCTGCGACAGGGCGTCGCACGCGAGCATCATGCGGAAGCGCCCGAGGTACGAGGCCGGCGGCTCCCCCATGAGCTCCGCGAAGCGCTGGAAGAAGGCAGAGCGCGACATCCCGACCTTCCGCGCCAGGGTGGTCGCGGTCCAGCGCGCCGCGGGCGACCCGTGGAGCAGCACGAGCGCCCGCGCCAGCGCCGGGTCGCGCAGGGCGACGAGCCAGCCCCGCGTCCCGGGAGGCGGATCGGCGACCACGGCGCGCAGCACCTGGACGACGACGATGTCGGCGAGCCTCGTCAGCACGACGTCGCTCCCGGGGCCCGCCCCGCGCACCTCCCTCGTCATGAGGCGCAGCGTCGTGTCGAGCCAGCCAGCCGTGGTGGCGTCGCCGGTGCGCACGAGCAGGCGCGGCAAGAGCGGGAAGAGCGCGTCGCGGTAGTGCGCGTCGACCGCGAAGCTGCCGCACACGATCGACGTGACCTCGCCGCCGCCCCCCTGCGTCACGGTCGGCAGGCCGTCGTCGCAGGGCGGCCGCGGCAGCGAAGCGAGCGGGACGCCCTGGGTCGCGGGCTCGTGCGCCATGACGTGTGCGTCCCCGTGCGGCAGCACGATGATGTCGCCGGCGGTGAAGCGGCGGGACTCGCCGTCCTTCAGGGTGACCGCGCCCGAGCCCGCGACGATGACGTGGAAAATCGCCGTGCCGCCGAGCCCCCGGGCCTCGACCGCGTAGGGCCGCCGCAGGGTCGCGCGCGAGAAGAAGCTGCTCGTCAGGCGCAGCTTCTGCAGGATGTCGCTGAGTGGGTCCACGGCGTCGAGCTGCGGCAGGGAGACGACCGGACGTATCACGGCGCACGCGGCGCCGTAACCGAGCGAGCCAGCGCGCCCTTCAGCCACCGCCTCCCGGCGCGGGCGCGAGCCGGAAGATCTGCCCGTTCGGCGCGCGAAAGTAGCGGTGCGCGCGGTCCTCGTACGCGAAGTCCTCGACGCCCGCAGCAGCGAGCGCCTGCGCCGCGGCGCCGGCGTCCTCGACCACGAACTCCACCCAGGCTGCCCGCTCGAGCGCCGCACGCCCGAGCGCCGCGGGGTCGTAATAGGTGCCGATCTTCGCCCCACCGTCGAGCGTGTAGACGTCGAGGTCGGGCGCGGGGGTGGCGCGCTTCGCCCCGAGCAGCTCGAAGAGCCGCCGCATCGCGTCGCGGTCCGAGGGTCGTGCCTGCCAGCGCATGTTGCTGCCGAGCTTCGCCATGGCGCACACCTCCCTCACCACTGGTACCAGCCGAGGTCGTGGTAGACGGCGACCGTCGCCGGCGCCGAGAACAGGCTCGCGAACGCCTGCTGGAACACGGGATCGCCGTAGACGGCCTCGATGTTGACGTCGCTCGTCCACACGTCGATGGCGAGGAACTCCTGGGGGTCCGCGGCGCCGAGCCCGACCACGTGCGCGACGTCACCGGCTGCCTGCGAGGCAGCCTCTCCGGCCGCGGCGAGGTCGTCGTGGGCGGCCTGGTTCACCGCGACGTCCGCGCTCGCGAGCCGGCCGCGCACGACGACGAACCAGCGCTCGGCCGCGGCGTCGGCCGCGTCGAGGTTGCCCCACTCGTGCCAGTCGGTGCGATGCGCGAAGGGCTCCACGGTGGGCGGCGCAAGGAACAGCTGCCCGAAGGCCGCGGCGAAGGCCGGATCGGAGTAGAACGCGGTCGCCGCCTCGAGGCCGTGCCAGCGATCGACCCCGAGGAAGGCGTTCGCGGTCGTGCCGAGCAAGGTCGTGCCGAGGAGCGCGTCGTGGCCGAAGTCGCCGGCCGCCGTCGCTGCCGGCTCGCCGCCCTCGGCGAGGCCGTCGTGGTAGCCCTGCGCTTCGGTGAGGTTCTGCGTGTAGAGCGTGCCCCGCACCACGAACATGAGCTCGGCCGCGGCGCCGCCCCCGGCGCCGCCCGCGCCGCCCCCGCCCTGCGAGGTCGTCGTGCTGGTCGAGCTCGTCGTCGCCGTCGAGGTGGTCGTCGTCGCGCCGTCGCCGTCGCTCGTGCACGCGCCGAGCCATGCCGCCAGTGACAGGGTGATCCAGGTGACGTTCTTCATCGTGGCCTCCATCCGCGCGCCGCCCGGTGCGGCGCGTCGCCTTGCATGGATGGATGGGCCCGGGCGCGCGTCGCCCCCATGTGCGGGCGTCCAGCTCGTGAGCGCGATCGTCCAGAAGCCCCGTGCACTTGCATCGAGCGGGCGCAGGGACTACCTTCCCGCGTCCCCATGGCACGCGTCACCGTCGAAGACTGTCTCGAGCGCGAGGAGAACCGCTTCGCGCTCGTCATCATGGCGTCGCACCGAGCGCGCCAGCTCATGAAGCGCGCCCACGCGCTCGTGGTCTGCAAGAACAAGCCGCTCGTGACGGCGCTGCGCGAAATCGCGGCCAACAAGGTGCACTTCGACCGCAAGAGCGCCGACGTCATCGAGGAGTGGGTGGCCCAGCAGCGCGCCCGCTGGGGCCGCTAGGGACCGCGGCACACCGACGGCCCCGGGCCGGCTCGTAGGACGGCACCCGCGTGGCAGGCGATCGCACGCGCCGCTCGAGCGCGCCTTCGGCCTCGCAGAGCGCCGATCCGGGCGGCGTGTGCGCGCGCGCCCGCGAGCTCGCGCGTGGCAGCGCGGACCACTACCTCGACCCCCTGCACTACGTCGCGACCTACCGCGGCCGCCGCGACGACGTCCGCTACTACCACGCCCACGCACGCGCCCTCGGCGGCCCGGTGCTCGAGTACGGCTGCGGCGCCGGGCGCATCGCGCTGCCGCTCGCGCGCGTCGGGCTCGAGGTGACCGGCGTGGACGCCTCGGCGCAGATGCTGGGCCACTTCCGGCAGACGCTCGCGGGCGAGCCGCGCGACGTGCGCGCCCGCGTCCGGCTGCGGCGCGGCGACATGCGCGGCGTGCGGCTCGCGGGGCGCTTTCCCCTCGTGCTCTGCACCTTCAACTCCTTCCTGCACCTCTACACGCGCCGCGACGTCGAGCGCTTCCTCGCGCGCGTCGCCGCGCACCTCGCGCCGGGCGGGACCTTCGTCTTCGACGTGTCCCTGCCGGTCGCCGCCGACCTCGCGCGCGCGCCCGACGACCGGCACCACGCGCCCCGCTTCCGGCACGGCTCGACGGGCGAGCTCGTGCGCTACAGCGAGCGCTTCGACTACGACCCGCTCGATCAGGTCCTGCTCGTGCACATGCGCTTCGAGCCGCTCGACGCCGGCCGCGGCGCCCCGCGCGCCAAGCGCCCGCGCCCGCCCTGGGAGACGGTGCTCGCGCACCGGCAGTTCTACCCGCAGGAGCTCGAGGCCCTGCTCCACTACAACGGCTTCGCCGTCACGACCGTGCACGGCGACTTCACGCTCTCGCCGCCCACCCGCGACAGCGGCACGCTCGTCTACCACTGCGCGCGCCGGCGCGCGGGCGCTCCCACGCGCACGCGTCAGACGCCGATGTAGAGGCGGTTGGCGAAGTTCTTCTCGAGCCGGGCGTCGAGCACCTTCTGCGCCGCGCTCTCGATGTCGTACTCGATGCGCTTGAACTCGAAGCGCCGCTCGTCGGTGTCGAACACGGTGAAGCTGGCGCGGTTGTCGTAGTCGCGCGGCTGCCCCACCGAGCCGACGCTCACGATGTACTTGCGCTCGGGCTCGAGCGCGAAGTCCGTCGCGGGTAGCTCCTCGACGCTGCCGCGCGTGAGCGCGAACACCTTGCAGAGGTGCGAGTGGCCGATGAGCGTGAGCTCGGCGAGCGAGTCGAAGATGGGCAGGCACTCGCGCGCCTGCTCGGGCGCGAAGATGTAGTCGAACTCCTCGAGGCGCACGGGCGAGCCGTGGCACAGCTCGAGATCGACCTCCTTCAGGCGCCGGTTGTACGGCAGCCCCTTGAGCCAGGCCGTGTTCGCGGGCGACAGCATGTCGGAGTGCACGTCGAGCGCGTTGCGCGCGGCCTCGTAGTAGTACGAGTAGTCCATGCGCCCGGCCACGGCCGCGTCGTGGTTGCCGAGGATGGTCGCCTTGGCGACCTCGCGCACGATGTCGGCGCACTCGTTGGGCGAGCCGCCGTACCCGACGACGTCCCCGAGGCAGTAGAACTCGTCGACCGACTCGTGCTTGAAGGCCTCGAGCACGGCGCTGAGGGCCTCGTAGTTCGCGTGGATGTCGCTGAAAATCCCGAGCCGCATGACGTATGTGCCGTAGCGTAACATATCGCCACCGTTCGCCCACGCATATCGGAGCGCCCGGCGACGACCGGGCCGCGGCTCCGCCTCGACGAGGCCGCGTCGGGCGGTTCTAGCACGGAGCGCCGGTCGGGAGTGAAGTCGCAGGGGCGCGGGCGCGAAAGTCGCAGGCCGACGGCCCCGGAGCCGCGCTAAAGTGAGCCCATGCCCAACCGCCCCCGCCTGCGCACCGCCTACGTCGTCGACGCCGTCCGCACGCCCATCGGTCGCTACGCCGGGGCCCTGTCGCACGTGCGGGCCGACGATCTCGCGGCGCTCGTGGTGCGCGCGCTCGTGGCGCGCCAGCCAGCCCTCGGCGAGCGCGTCGACCACGTGACCTTCGGCGCCACGAACCAGGCGGGCGAGGACAACCGCAACGTCGGCCGCATGGCGCTCTTGCTCGCCGGCCTGCCCTACGAGGTGCCGGGCGCCACGGTGAACCGCCTGTGCGGCTCGGGCCTCGAGGCGATCGCCGACGCCGCGCGCCGCATCGCGACGGGCGAGGCGGAGTGCGTCATCGCCGGCGGCGTCGAGAGCATGAGCCGCGCGCCCTTCGTCATGGGCAAGCCCGCGGGCGCCTTCAGCCGCGAGCCGCCGAAGATCGAGGACACCACCCTCGGCTGGCGCTTCAAGAACCCGCGCATGGCCGAGCGCTTCGAGCTCCTGTCGATGGGCGAGACGGCGGAGCTCGTGGCGAAGAAGCACGGGATCAGCCGCGAAGATCAGGACGCCTACGCCGTCGAGTCGCAGCGGCGCGCGGCCGCGGCGACCGAGGCGCACCGCTTCGACGACGAGCTCGTCCCGGTGCCGGGCCCGAAGCCGACGGACCCGCCCGTGACGCGCGACGAATGCATCCGCGCCGACGCCACGCTCGAGAAGCTCGCGAAGTTGAAGCCCGTGTTCCGCGCCGACGGCTCGGTGACGGCCGGCAACTCGTCGCCGCTCAACGACGGCGCCGCGGCGGTGCTGGTGGTGAGCGAGGAGCTCGCCGCGGGCGTGAAACCGCTCGCGCGCATCGGCGCCCACGCCGTGGTGGGCGTGGACCCGAGCTACATGGGCGAGGGGCCGATCCCCGCGGTGCGGCTCGCGCTGAAGCGCGCCGGGCTGCGCATGCCCCACCTCGACCTCGTCGAGCTCAACGAGGCCTTCGCGGCCCAGGCGCTCGCGTGCCTGCGCGGGCTCGAGCTCGACCCCGAGCGCGTGAACCCCGAGGGCGGCGCGATCGCCCTCGGCCACCCCATCGGCTGCTCGGGCGCCCGCATCGTCACGACGCTCCTCTGGGCCATGCGGCGCCGCCAGGTGAAGATCGGCCTCGCCTCGCTCTGCGTGGGCGTGGGCCAGGGCGTGGCCACGGTGTTCGAGCGGGCATGAGGCCCGCTCAGAGCCGCAGCGCGCGCGCGATGCGGACGCGCTCGGCGAGCGCGTTCGCCACGAGCTCGAGCCGTCGGGCGCGGAGCGCGGCCTGCAAGAGCGCGCGCGTCGCGTCGTCGACCCGGCGGGTCGCCCCCGCAGCGTCCGCCGCCACGTCGACGTCGTGCAGATCGCCGAGCAGCTTCTGCATGCGCGCCGCGAGCTCCGCGATGCGGGCCAGGCGCTGACCGGCGGGCCGGTGCGCCGCGTCGGCCCCCCCGGCGAGCAACGCGGCGGTGTCGCGCCGCCGCTTGAAGCGAATGCGCAGCTCGTGAAGACCGGCGACGTCGTCGCCGTCGACCGCGATGAGCGCGCGCACGTCGGCGAGCGCCGCGTCGAGCGCCCGCTTCTGGAAGCCGTGGCTCGCCGCGCGGTCGAGCGGCCCGCGCTCGATGGCGCGCTCGACCTCGCGCAGCAGCCGCTCGAAGTCGGGCCGCGCCGTGCGCCGGACCATGCGGCCGCGCAGGCGTCGCTCGCGACGCCGGATGCGCTCGAGCCAGGGCTCCAGGGCGGCCGCGAGGTCGGCCGGAGCCGCCGGGTCGCCGCGGCTCGGCTCGGCCGCGGACGCGCCCGCGAGCTCGATGCCCACGGCGG